>NZ_JBPBBB010000024.1:0-48778 GCF_050896375.1 Roseovarius tibetensis | reverse complement strand
AAAATAGGGCTCCAAACGCGCCATCTGCGCGTCGCTCAGCCAAAAGAGATCAGACATGTCACCGCTCCGTTTTCGGTACCGTGAACCACGCAGCGCACCTGAAATCAATGGGTCCAGAGCCTAAGCAGAAATCTTAAGGGAAATGTGGAACAACATCGCCAGCGCATGTCCGCGGACATGCGATCCGACGGGTGTTCAGGGCACTTTATCTCTGCCACCCCGGAAAAGCCCAAATCGACGGGCAAGCGTCACCAAATCGCCTGTCCGGGGGGCGGACATGCGATGGCGCTGCGGCCTGCGGCCGCGTACCGCGCCGGGGTTTAGCCCCGATCTGTATGCAAGTCTTACGCACCTCTGGTGCGACGAGCGGACATGCGAGTGGCGCTGCGGCGGGGGCGCCACGTACTGCGCCTGGGCTGTAGCACGGGGGGTCGCATCGCGGCGCCGCGCTGGCGTCACGTCCGGGGCGGGTCTTCGGCGGTGTCCTCGGACTCGGCGGTCTCGACGTACCAGTCCTGCGCGGCGGCGACGGCGACGGGCGAGGCTGTCGGGGTCACGCCCAGGTAGGCGCCGGTCTCGTCCACCGGCACGGACGGACGCCGCGTCATCCGCCACGCCGCGTAGAGCACGGTCGCCGCGAAGGTGGCCGACAGGAAGAACCAGAACCCCTCGGGCCCGATGCGGTCCATCATCTCGCCGATCACGAACGGCCCCGAGATCGCGCCGATACCGTAGACGAAGACCAGCCCGCCCGAGGCCGCGGCCATGTCCTCGACCTCGAGAAAGTCGTTGGTATAGGCGATGAAGAGCGAGTAGAGCGGCAGCGCCATGCCGCCCATCAGGAACCCCAGCACCAGCAGCGTCCGGAAGTCGACGCCGAGATAGGCCCCCACCCCTGTGCTGAGCGACCCGATCAGCGCCACGCCAAGGATCAGCCAGCGGCGATCCATCCGGTCCGACAGCCAGCCGATGGGCAGTTGACAGACCATCGCGCCGGTGAAGATCGCCGCGACGAAGCCGCTGATCTGCGCCACGTTCAGCCCGGCCTGCGCGCCATAGACCGACGCCATGCCGTATTGCGCGGCAAAGATCCCGCCCAGAAGCAGCATCCCGACAAAGGCCAGAGGCGAGCTGTGATAGAGTCGGCGCAGGGTCATCGGCTTGGCCGTCTCGAAGGCGGGGGTCGGCGTGGCCGACAGAAGGATCGGCGCAAAGCTGAGCGACACGAGGATCGAGGGGATCACGAACAGGAAGAACCCCGACGCGTCGCCGAGATTCATCAGCCCCTGCGCCGCGATGATCCCGAGGGTCTGGGCGATCATGTAGGCCGACAGGATCTTGCCGCGTGTGGTGTTGTCGGCGGCGTTGTTGAGCCAGCTTTCGGCCGTGACGTAAACGCCCGACAGGCAGAACCCCAGGATCACCCGGATCACCGTCCAGCTATAGGGATCGGTCAGCACAGGGAACGCGATCAGCCCCGCCGAGATGAAACTGCCAAGCGCCGCGAAGACGCGTACATGGCCGACGCGGCGGATGAGATCGGGCGTCGTCCGGCTGCCCAGAAGGAAGCCGAGGAAATAGGCCGAGGTGATGAAGGCCAGCTGCTGCGTGCTGAAACCCTCGATGCCGCCGCGCACACCCATCAGCGTGGCCTGCATGCCGTTGCCGATCATGATCAGGGTCATGCCCAGAAGCAGCGCCCAGACCCCGCCCAGAACCTTGAACATCGTCGCACCCCCTCTTGCACGGCCGCCGCGGGTGCGGGACCGGCACCCTATACGGCTTGCGCTACACCGCGCGCCGACTGCCCGTCAAACGGCTTTTGGCCGGGCGGGCCCGCAAACCGGCGCGGACCGCGTCTGCCCCCTCTGGTCCTTTGCCCGCAGGGCAGGTAGACGCGGTGCGGATTACAGCGATGCGACAAAGGCGGTAAAGGCACGATGGCACGTCATCTGATCACCTCGGCGATACCTTATATCAACGGGATCAAGCATCTCGGCAACCTCGTGGGCAGCCAGCTTCCGGCGGACCTGTACGCGCGTTACTGCCGGGCACGCGGCGACGAGGTGCTGTTTCTGTGCGCCACCGACGAGCATGGCACCCCGGCCGAGCTGGCCGCCGCCAAGGCGGGCAAGCCGGTGGCCGAGTATTGCGCCGAAATGCACGGCGTGCAGGCCGAGATCGCCCGCGGTTTCCGGCTGAGCTTCGATCATTTCGGGCGCTCGTCCTCGCCGCAGAACCGGCGGTTGACCCAGGATCTCGCGGCAAAGCTGCATGCCGCCGGGTTGATCGAGGTTGTGACCGAGAACCAGATCTATTCCAACGCCGACGGACGTTTTCTGCCCGATCGCTACATCGAGGGCACCTGCCCCAATTGCGGCTACGAGAAGGCGCGCGGCGATCAGTGCGAAAACTGCACCATCCAGCTTGATCCCGTCGACCTGGTGGAGCCGCGCAGCGCAATTTCCGGATCGACCGATCTGGAGGTGCGCGAGACCAAGCATCTGTTCCTGCGCCAATCGACCATGCGCGAGACGCTGGAAGAGTGGATCGATTCCAAGATGGGTTGGCCAGTGCTGACCACCTCGATCGCCAAGAAGTGGCTGAACGACGGCGACGGGCTGCGCGATCGCGGGATCACCCGCGACCTCGACTGGGGCATTCCCGTGCAGTTCGAGGGCGCTCCGTGGTCGGGCATGGACGGCAAGGTATTCTATGTCTGGTTCGACGCGCCGATCGAGTACATCGCCTGCGGCGCCGAATGGGCCGAGGCGAACGGGCTGGACGATGCGGCATGGCAGCGCTGGTGGCGCACCGACATGGGCGCCGACGACGTGCGCTACACCCAGTTCATGGGCAAGGACAACGTGCCGTTCCATACGCTGTCATTCCCGGCCACGCTGATGGGGTCGGGCGAGCCGTGGAAGCTGGTGGATTACATCAAGTCGTTCAACTACCTCAACTACGATGGCGGCCAGTTCAGCACCAGCCAGGGGCGCGGGGTGTTCATGGACCAGGCGCTGGAGATCCTGCCGCCGGATTACTGGCGCTGGTGGCTTCTCAGCCACGCGCCCGAGAATGCCGATGCCGAGTTCACGTGGGAGAATTTCCAGGCCAGCGTCAACAAGGATCTCGCCGACGTTCTGGGCAATTTCGTCAGCCGGGTGACCAAGTTCTGCCGCTCGAAATTCGGCGAGGAGGTGCCCGGCGGGCCGGCCTTTGGCGCCCCCGAACAGGCGTTGATCGACCGGCTGTCGTCACGCATCGACGCCTATGAGGGGCATATGGACGCGATGGAGATCCGCAAGGCCGCCGCCGCGCTGCGCGCCCTATGGGTCGAGGGCAACGAGTACCTGCAGGAGGCCGCGCCCTGGTCGACGATCAAGACCGACCCCGAGCAGGCGGCGATGCAGATCCGGCTGGGTCTGAACCTGATCCGGCTTTACGCGGTTCTGTCGCAGCCCTTCATCCCGGATGCGTCCGCCGCGACACTGCGGGCAATGAAGACCGACGACGACACCTGGCCTTACGACCTGCCCGCCGCGCTGGACACGCTGAAGCCCGGTCACGCCTTCGAGGTGCCGGAGGTGCTGTTCTCCAAGATCACCGATGCCGCGCGCGAGGACTGGCAGGACCGCTTTTCTGGCGTGCGGGCCTGACGGGCGCGCGCGAAGTGCCACGCGGCCGCATCGCTATCGCATGTCCGACCGTCGCAGCAGGGTCGCGCCGCTACCCGGCACCTGTCCCCGACAGGTCGCCGCCCGCTAGGGTTTCGCGGTGTCGGTCTGCGCGTCGCTGTCCACCGCATAGGTCGGGTGAAACAGGCCCGCCGGGGACAGGGTAAAGATCTCTGCGCCGTCGGCGGTCACCCCGATGGAATGCTCGAACTGCGCCGACAGCGACTTGTCGCGGGTGACGGCGGTCCAGTCATCGGCCAGCACCTTGGTTTCGGGGCGGCCCAGATTGACCATCGGCTCTATCGTGAAGAACATGCCCTCTTCAAGCACCGCGCCGCTGCCCGCGCGCCCGTAATGCAGCACATTGGGGGGCGCGTGAAAGACCCGGCCCAACCCGTGGCCGCAAAAATCGCGCACCACGGACATGCGTTGCGATTCGACATAGGACTGGATCGCGTGGCCGATATCGCCAAAGCTGTTGCCGGGGCGCACGGCCTCGATCCCGGTCATCAGCGCATCATGCGTCACCTGGATCAGCCGTTCGGCCTTGCGCCCGAGGCGGCCCGCGACATACATCCGGCTGGTATCGCCGAACCAGCCATCGACGATCACCGTGACATCCACGTTCAGGATATCGCCGTCTTTGAGCACCTTGTCGCCGGGGATACCGTGGCAGACCACGTGATTGACGCTGATGCAGCTTGCGTGGCGGTAGCCCTTGTAGCCGATGGTCGCCGACTTGGCCCCGGCCTCGGTCACCTTGTCCTCGATCAGCTTGTCGATGGCCCCCGTCGTCTGCCCGACGAAGACGTGATCGGCGATCTCGTCAAGAATAGTCGCGGCAAGCCTGCCCGCCGCGTGCATCCCGGCGTAATCCGCGCCCCCATGGATGCGGATCCCCTCGCGCGTGGTGCGCCCCCGGTGTCTTTCGTTCACAACTGGCCTCGTCTCATGCTCCGTTTGTGCGGTAACTAGGCGTTCTTGCACCAAAGTACCAGAGGCACGCGACCGGTGACGGTCCGATATCCGACCGGTCGTCGCAGCCATCGGGGCGGTCCCATGGCACCGGGCGACGCCACATGCGGTCCGTCACGCGGCGGCGCGGCACGGGCGCGCGTTATGGCACCCTTCCGGTGCCGGGCGCATCGCGTGGCTCAATTCGCAAGCAAGGCAGGCACGATCGTCACGATTCCGGGGAAGAACCACAGGATCGACAGCCCGACCACCTGGATCGCGACGAAGGGCAGTACCCCCGCATATATATGCGCCGTCGTCACAGAGGGCGGCGCCACCCCGCGCAGGTAGAACAGCGCGAAGCCGAACGGCGGCGTCAGGAACGAGGTCTGAAGGTTCACCGCGATCATGATCGTCACCCATTTGGGGTCGAATCCGCCGCCATAGATCACCGGCCCGACGATCGGCACGACGATATAGATGATTTCAAGAAAATCGAGCACGAAACCAAGGATGAACAGGACCAGCATCACCACGAGGAAGACCTTGACCTCGTTGTCAAAGCTTTGCAGAAAATCCTGGATGTACTCCTCGCCGCCGAAGCTGATGACCACGAGGTTCAGCAACTGCGAACCGATGAGGATGGTGAACACCATGCTGGTGACCTTGGCCGTCTCGCGCACCACCGGCGTCAGCACGCCGCCGGTATAAAGCACCCAACATGCGAAAAGCAGGCCGAACAGCGCAAACAGATAGGCGGCATAGGCCACGAGAAACGCCAGCCACGTCTCGACCCCGGCACCATCGACGATGCGCAGGTCGAAATTGACGCCGATCAGGATGCAGACCACGACTGCCAGTGCCGCCATCAGGATGACCTTTGGCGAACGGTCCTGGTCGCGCAGCTTGCGATACGCGGCCAGCATGATGGCCCCGCCCGCCCCCAGGGCCGCGGCGGGTGTCGGATTGGTGATTCCCCCGAGGATCGAACCCAGCACCGCCACGATCAGCACGAGCGGCGGGAAGACCACGCGCAGCAGGTCGTTGCGGGCCAGCCGCATCGCGGCGTGCGCGCAACCATAAAGCGTCAGCGCCAGCGGCACCGCCAGCAGCAGGACCGTCACCCCCGGCGAGGCCGAAGGACGGATCAGCACGACATCGACCAGCAGCCCCAGCACAACCCCTAGGGCGCCGATCAATAGCGGAACGGGATTGGCCGACGGGGCCACGCCGCGCGCCACGGCCAGTGTCAGGCCCAGCATCAGCATCAGGACGGCCACGCCGGTTCCGATGGGGGCGGCGTTCGCGGCCTTCTCCGCGCGCAGTTCCTCGATCCTTTCGGGGCTGAGGCGCACGCTTTCCTCGACCCCGCCCGCGGCGTCGATCTCTGACTGCTCGGCCACGGCCCTGTCCCATGCCGATTGCCCGTGCAACTCGATCATGGATGCCCGGCAATCCTCGCTGACATTGGTGCGCAGGGACGCGGTTTGCCCGCGGTCGGTGAACGTGTCCACCGACAGGTCCTGCGATCCGACGGCGCCAAGCGATGACAGGATCATGACACCGGCGATCAATGCCACGGGCACCCCGAGAAACCAGGTGAAGCGTTCGCCGCGCGTGACAGTCTCGCCGCCGGCGTCCGCCCCAAGCCGGACCGCCGGCGCCCGTGCCGGGTACACCAGCGCATAACCGAAGGCGTAAAGCGCATAAAGCAGCGCCAGCAGTATCCCCGGCAGCAGGGCCGCCTGAAAGAGGGTGCCCACCGACACGACCGCCGGTTCGCCCAGATAGGTCAATGCGTCCGAGCAACCCGCGGCGTTCGCGCGGTTTTCCTGCGCCACGGAATAAAGATCGCCGGCCAGCGTGCCCAAAAGCACGATCACGATCGAGGGCGGAATGATCTGCCCCAGCGTGCCCGAGGCCGCGATCACGCCGGTGGCAAGCTGCGGCGAATAGCCGGCGCGCAGCATGGTGGGCAGGCTAAGCAGGCCCATGGTCACCACCGTGGCACCGACGATGCCGGTCGAGGCCGCCAGAAACGCGCCCACGACCACGACCGACACCGCAAGGCCGCCGGGCAGCGGGCCAAAGACCCGCGCCATCGTGGTCAGCAGATCATTGGCGATCTTCGAGCGTTCCAGCGTGATCCCCATCATCACGAACATCAGCACCGCCAGCAGCGTCTCGATCGACGCGCCGGCCAGCACACGCTCGTTGATGCGGTTGGCGATGAACGACAGGTTGCGGTCCAGCGCCATTTCCCAGCCCCGTTCGAACACCGGCTGGGCGATGCGCGGCAGATCCGGGTAGCGGAAGATCGAGACCGTATCGGCGTTCACCCCGCTGGCGACAAGCGCGTCGAAGGCGTCGCTGCGGGTGTCGATCGCCTGATGCACCAGCAGCCCCGCGCTGTCGAGCGCCGCGATGATCGCGAAGGACACGACCCCGGCCCCCCCGATCGCGAAGGCCACCGGAAAGCCCGACAGGATGCCGCCGAAGAGGCACAGGAAGACGATGATCAGGCCGATCTCGACGCCATCAAGTCCGAAAAGCATGTTGTGCTGGCCCTTTATTGCGTGGCGTCGCCGGGTGTCCCGGCGGTGCCGGACAGGTCCCGATCAAGATGTTTGCCGGCGCTGTCCGGCCCCTCGCGCCATTCCAGCCATGCGCGCCAGAACACGGCGCAGGCCTGCAGCAAGATCATCCCGGCGAACACCACCATGAGGACCTTGAACAGGAAATACGCGTTGAAGCCGTTGGGGCTGAAACTGATGGTCTCGACATTCCAGCGCAGCGCGCGCGATTGCAGCATCAGCCGTTCAAGGGAATTCGACGCGGACGGGTTCGGCGTTATCAGGTGCCGCCACATGAAGAACCAGCCGTAAAACCAGATCAGCACCGCCATCGGCATCATGAACAGCAGACTGCCCAGCATGTCGATCGCCTTTTTCGTCCTGTGCCGCACCCGCGCGTAGATCAGATCGACACGCACATGGCCGCCTTGGGTGAACGTATAGGTGCAGCACAGCGCGACCACGATGGCATTGTAAAGCTTCAGTTCCTCGGCCCACCAGCTTATGTCGAAGTCCAGCGGGATGCCGAAGCCCAGCACGATCTCGGGCCGGGCAAAGACGCGCTGGATGAACACGATGACGATCTGCTGGATCACCATGATCAGCCCGGCCCACGCGGCGACGCGCCCCACGGTGTTGGCGACGGCTTCCAGCGTCCGCACACAGCCCCAGAGAAATCCGGTGGCCCGTATGCCGATGACCGTGATGACCAGAAAGGCGGAGAACAGCACAAAGAAGAGTTCCGACGAGCCGCCGTAATAGACCACGCGCGAAATCGCTTCCGGATTCGACCAGTCAAGCCAAAGCTGCGGATGCCACAGCGCGTAGGCCAGATTGTAGAAGGCCATGCCGATATTCTGGGCCAGCCACACGGCGCCGCCGGCCAAGGCCGCCAGCACGTCGATCACCCCGACGCCGCCCTCATCTGCCATGATGCCCTCCTGCAACCGGACGCGACGCGGCGGCCGCACCGCGCGCGAACGGGCCCCGCCCCACCGGGACGGGGCCCTGTCATCAGGGTCGGATCAGATGCCGACCACGCGGTTGCGCTGTGCGGTGAAGGCGCCTTCGGACCGGCTGCCCCAGGCCGCGGAACTGCGCAACGAGTCCATGTAGCTGTCATGGCATTTCTTGTAGATGTCGTCGCCCATCGGTTCCTGCACCACGTCCTTCGAGGCGGCCCCGAAAGCGTCCCAGACGCTGTCGGGGAATTCCATCACCTTCACCCCGCCCGATTGCAGCCGCTGCAGCGCGGCCGAGTTGTTGGTCATGAAATGCGACATCGTGCGGATATTCGTGGCCTGCGCCGCATTGCTGACGATCGACTTCTGCGCCGGCGTGAGGCTGTCGTAGATGTCGAGATTGAAGGTCAGGTTTATGTTCGGACCGGGTTCGTGGAAGCCGGCGGTGTAGTAGATCTTGGTGATCTCCTGAAAGCCGGCCTTTTCGTCGGCCCAGGGACCGATCCATTCGGTCCCGTCGAGGGCGCCGGACGACAGCGCCTGATAAACCTCGGAGCCGGGCAGGTTCTGAACGCTCGCGCCCAGCTTGCCCAGGACCTGTCCGCCCTGGCCCGGCATCCGGAACCGCAGGCCCTGGAAATCCTCGGGGCTGTTGATCTCGGTGTTGAACCAGCCACCCGATTGCGGCCCGGTATTGCCCGCCGGGAAGCATTTGAGCCCGAAGATGCTGTAAAGCTCGTCGGCCAGCTCACGCCCGCCCGCATGATGGAACCAGTTGTTGTATTCCATGAAGGTCATGCCGAACGGCACCTGGCTGAAGAACGACAAGGCCGGGTGCTGGCCGAGAAAGTAGTAATCGACCGCGTGATAGAGGTCGGCTTGCCCCGCCGAGACGGCATCGAACGCCTCGAACGCGCCGACAAGCTCGCCCGCCGCCTTCAACTCTACCGTCAACGCGCCATCGGACATGTCGGTGATCGCATCTGCGCAATACTGGGCGGAATCGTGCACCCCGGTCAGACCGCGCCCCCATGTACTGACCATGGTCAGGGTGCGTCTGCCTTGCGCATAGGCCGGCGCGGCCAGCGACGTGGCCGCCGCCGCAGACCCGCCCAGCGCAGAATTTCTCAGAAAAGAACGACGATCCATACAGTTTCCTCCCGTCTTTTTCGTGGCATGCGGTCCGCGTCGGGACGGCATCCGAAGCCTTGCAGTGCGTTGCACCCTAACCGCTGAATCCGTGGCTGCAAATACCGATAGCCGCAAAGATCGCGGGGGCCGGGGAATAAACCGTCGCGGGTGCGAAGCGGCCAGTCCGGACGGGTGCGCGCCCCGTCCCACACAGCCCGTCGGGGCACACGTCTCGCCCCCGAAGACCGCCCCTGTCAGAACCGACCTGTCCATCAGACGGCATTTCGCGCAATAATTGAAAAGAAAAGCGCTAGTGTCACGACATTTTATCCACCAATTCGCCTTGACGCCATATGCCGCCGGATTTAAGTGTTCGGCAAGCAAGGAAGGGGATGCATTGTGACGGATCGAGTATACATCGCAGGTACCTTGCGCATGGGTCTGTAACGGACGCCACATTGGCACCCCATGCGCCCCCGCCTTGGATCGGGGGCTTTTTTATGCGACACGAAATGACGTCAGAACGGAGCACGAGACACATGAAACGTCAGATGACCGGAGCGAAAATGGTGGTTCAGGCCCTCAAGGATCAGGGTGTGGACGTCGTGTTCGGATATCCCGGCGGCGCCGTGCTGCCGATCTACGACGAGATTTTCCAGCAGGAAGGCATCCGGCATGTCCTTGTCCGGCACGAACAGGGGGCCGTGCATGCCGCCGAAGGATACGCCCGCGCCACCGGGCGCCCCGGTGTCGTTCTGGTCACGTCGGGTCCCGGCGCCACGAACGCGGTGACGGGGATCACAGACGCGCTGATGGACAGCATCCCGCTTGTCGTGCTGACCGGTCAAGTGCCCACGTTCATGATCGGCACGGATGCCTTTCAGGAGGCCGATACCGTGGGCATCACGCGCCCCTGTACCAAGCATAACTGGCTGGTCTCGGACACGAAGAATCTTGCGGACACGGTGCATCAGGCGTTTCATGTCGCCACCTCGGGGCGTCCCGGGCCGGTTCTGGTGGACATCCCCAAGGACGTTCAATTTGCCAGCGCCGACTACGTCTCGCCCTCGCAGGCGCGCACGCATCATTACCAGCCGCAGGTCAAGGGCGATATAGAAGGGATCACCGATCTTGTCGCCGCGATCGAGAAGGCCAAGCGCCCAATCTTCTACACCGGTGGCGGCGTGATCAATTCGGGACCCGAGGCCAGCCGCCTTTTGCGCGATCTGGTCGAGGCGACGGGCATTCCCATCACCTCGACGCTGATGGGGCTGGGCGCCTACCCGGCCTCGGGCAAGAGCTGGCTGGGCATGCTGGGGATGCACGGCCTTTACGAGGCCAACATGGCGATGCACGATTGCGACCTGATGATCAATATCGGGGCGCGGTTCGACGACCGCATCACCGGGCGGCTGGACGCGTTCAGCCCCGGCAGCACCAAGGCGCATATCGATATCGACCCATCGTCGATCAACAAGGTCATCAAGACCGATATCCCCGTTGTCGGCGACATCGCGAACGTGCTCAAGGACGTGCTCGAGGTCTGGAAGGCGCGCGGCGGCAAGACCAACCGCGAGGGGATCGCCAAGTGGTGGTCGAAGATCGAGGAATGGCGCCGCGTCGATTGTTTGAAGTTCAAGCAGCAGGGTCCCGTGATCCGGCCGCAATACGCGCTGGAGCGCCTGGAGGCGCTGACCAAGGGGCATGACCGCTACATCTGCACCGAGGTCGGCCAGCACCAGATGTGGGCCGCGCAGTATCTCGGCTTCGAGGACCCCAATCGCTGGATGACCTCGGGCGGACTTGGCACGATGGGTTACGGCTTTCCAGCCTCGATCGGCGTGCAGATGGCGCATCCCGACGCGCTGGTGATCAATGTCGCGGGCGAGGCGTCGTGGCTGATGAACATGCAGGAGATGGGCACCGCAGTGCAATACCGCCTGCCGGTCAAGCAGTTCATCCTCAACAATGAGCGTCTCGGCATGGTGCGGCAATGGCAGGAGCTTCTGCATGGCGAGCGGTATTCCAGCAGCTGGTCCGAGGCACTGCCCGATTTCGTCAAGCTGGCCGAGGCATTCGGCGCCAAAGGCATCTTGTGCGAGGACCCCGCCGATCTGGATGACGCGATCATGGAGATGCTGAATCATGACGGGCCGGTGATTTTCGACTGCCTCGTGGAAAAGCACGAGAACTGCTTCCCCATGATCCCGAGCGGAGAGCCGCACAACAAGATGCTGCTTGGTGAAAACGCCTCGACCAAGGACGCGATCAAGGAAGGCGGCGCGGTGCTGGTGTGAGGCAGGTGGGGGCTATCCGCCCCCATACCCGCACGATACATGGGGGGCTGTCTGCCCCCCAAACCCCCCGAGAGTATTTCCGGAAAGATGAAACGAGGCCGCCGAGGCCCCTGAGAGGAAAAACGTCCCATGTCCGCCCTGAAGATCAAGAAAGGGTCGTCCAAGCATTCGGCCTACAACCTGCGACCCCAGTTCTCGGACGTCCAGGAGACCCACACGCTGGCCGTGATCGTCGATAACGAGCCGGGGGTGCTGGCGCGGGTGATCGGGCTGTTTTCCGGGCGCGGCTACAATATCGACAGCCTGACCGTGGCCGAGGTGGACCATACCGGCCATACCAGCCGGATCACCATCGTCACCACCGGCACACCGCAGGTGATCGTGCAGATCAAGGCGCAGCTGGGACGCATCGTGCCGGTCCACGAGGTGCATGACCTGACCGTCGAGGGGCCGAACGTGCAGCGTGAACTGGCGCTTCTCAAGGTCGAGGGCACGGGCGACAAGCGGGTCGAGGCGTTGCGTCTGGCAGATATCTTTCGCGCCAACGTGGTTGACAGCACGCTTGACAGCTTCGTGTTCCAGATCACCGGCACCCCCGAAAAGGTCGATGCGTTCGCCGACCTGATGCGTCCGCTGGGCCTGGGCGAGATGGCGCGGACCGGGGTCGCGGCGCTGTCACGCGGGGCCTGAGCGGCGCAAAAAACCGCGCCGTCATGTCGCCTTGAGGAAAATCGGGTCGCTGGCGGCGGCGCGGCCCCGCGCCGCGTGGTGCAGTCTTGTGTTCATGACGAGAACGGGAGACTGCCGATATGAGCCAGCCGGTGACAGATCTCGGCCCCGTGCGTGCCAGTGTCGAACACGCCCGCGGCCTGCCCAACGCGCATTATCTTGATGCAGGCGTCCACGAGGAGGAGAAGCACGCGCTTTTGTTCTCGCAATGGTCCGGGCTGGCCGTGGCCGCCGACGTGCCCGAGCCCGGTGATGCGAAACCGCTGGAATTCCTCGGGCTGCCGCTGCTGCTGATCCGCGACAAGGACGGCGCAGTTCGGGTCTTTCAGAATATCTGCCGCCATCGCGGGATGATCCTAGTAGCCGAGCCACGCAAGATCGAGGGGGCGATCCGTTGTCCCTATCATTCGTGGTGCTATGCGACCACGGGTGCCCTGGTCTCGACCCCGCATGTGGGGGGGCCGGGGCACAACACGCATGAGACCATAAAGCGCGTGGATCTGGGCCTTGTCGAGATCCGCAGCCATGTCTGGCGCGATATCGTCTGGATCAACGTGTCCGGCGACGCCCCCGCCTTCGAAGAGGCGATGGCCGGGCTGATCGCGCGCTGGCGGGATTTCGATCTGCCAATGTATCACGGCGGCCACGACAGCCGCTTCGAGATCGAGGTCCGCAGCAACTGGAAACTCGCGGTCGAGAATTATTGCGAGAGCTACCACCTGCCCTGGGTGCATCCCGGCCTCAACAGCTATTCGCGGCTGGAAGACCATTATCACATCGAGGCGCCCGGCGCGTTTTCCGGTCAGGGCACGCTGGTCTATCGCCAGATCACCAACGAGAACGGCGAGACCTTTCCCGATTTTGCCGATGTCGGCGAGACGTGGAACGAGCAGGCCGAATACATCGCGGTCTATCCGAATGTCCTGATGGGGGTGCACCGCGATCATGCCTTCGTGATCCTGCTAGACCCCAAGGGGCCGGACCGCACGGTCGAGCATGTGCATCTGTATTACGCGGTGCCGCGCAGCGATGACGGGCTGCGCATGCGCAACACGCAGCTTTGGAAGACGGTGTTCGAAGAGGACATCTTCGTGGTTGAGGGGATGCAGCGCGGCCGGCACGCCACCGGCTTTGATGGCGGGCGGTTCTCGCCGGTGATGGACGGCCCGACACATTGCTTTCACGCCTGGGTCGCGGGCCGGGTCGAGGCGCATCGCGCCATGGCGAGGGCGGCGGAATGACCGATCTCGACACGCTCATGATCCGCGCGCACGATACAGGCGACCAGCGCGCGCTGATCGACCTTTACGCCGAGGCCGCCGATCGGGTGAACGATACGGATGCCTCGTGCTTTTACCTCACCCATGCCTATGTATTCGCGCTGGAGGCGGGCGCGCATGAGGCGGGTCCGCTGCACGCGCGGCTCAAAGCGCATGGGCGCGAGGCCTGACCGCGCCCACGCTCTACCCGTCCTGCGCCGGGCCGCGATCCCGATCCCGGCGCCCCGTCGTATTGTTATAGTGCCCTGCGCGCCCTACACTGTTTACGGTGCCTCTGGCCATGACGGCAGGGCAGGCAATTCAAATCGGACGGGATAGACCCCGACAGGAGGGATCATGACCATACGACTGACTTCGTTTCTTTTTGCGCCCCTTATGATCGCAGCGCCCGCGCTGGCAGACGACGTGCCGTATACTGTCGAGGGCGACGCGTTCACCGGCTACTGGGCCGAGGCCGACGATCCCAAGGGCCTTGTCCTGATCGTGCATGACTGGGACGGGCTGACCGACTATGAGCGGCAGCGCGCAGACATGCTGGCCGACATGGGATATGATGCGTTCGCGCTCGACGTCTTCGGCGACGACACGCCGACCGAGACGGTCGATCACCGGCGCGCCGCGACAGGCGCGCTGTACCAGGATCGCGCACGCATGCGCGCGCTGCTTGACGCCGGGGCGGATCTTGCCCTGTCCAGATCGTCGGCGGACCGGATGGTCGTCATGGGCTATTGCTTTGGCGGGGCTGCGGCGCTTGAGATGGCGCGCAATGGCGGGCCCGAAGCCGTGGCGGGATACGCGACCTTCCATGGCGGCCTGTCCACCCCCGAGGGCCAGGGCTGGTCCGGCGACGAGCCGCCGCTTCTGATCGCGCATGGCGGTGCCGACAGCTCGATCACGCTGGAGGATGTCGCGACCCTCGGCACGGAACTGGAAGAGGCCGGGACGACCTACACGATCGAGATCTATTCCGGCGCGCCACACGCCTTTACCGTCTTCGGCAGCGATCGCTATGACGCGCGCGCAGACACCGAAAGCTGGAGCGCCTTTACCGCCTTCCTCGACGATAGGGTCACCGACTGACACCCCAAGGCCCGGACGCGGCAGCCATGCGGCCGCATCCGGGCCATCGCCCGCCCCCAATGCGGCCGCGACGCCAAGCGGCGCGAAAACAATCCGGCGCCTTCGATCCGTCTGTTGCGAAAACCTGTCTCTGCCGCGTATGATGCGCCCTGACATGCGTGACGCATGACCCGGTGTGGGGCGCGGCGCACCATTGGCAGATACATTAGTCCGGATGATGGCAGAGCAGGTGTCCCCCAACCACGACAGCCAACCGGTGCCACGCTGGCTGGACGAGCTGCGTCCCGGCGGCGAGGGTGCGGGCTTTCTCGACAAGAGGCTGCGACACAGCCTCATGTTGATCCGGCGACCGTCCACACGGCTGCTGGTGACCTTCGACAATCTCGCCAACGTCAACGATGCGGACGTCCTGCGTGAACCTTGGGGCTTTCGCTTTGCGCAGGATAACGGGGTGTCGCATCTTGGTGTGATGGCGCATGTCGGCGACTGGTATCGCGATGCGGACCTGATCGCCCGATTGACACGCCTGCGCGATGACGGCGTGTTCGACGGGTATGACCGCGTGGTGTTCGCCGGCGTGTCGATGGGCGGCTTCGGCGCGCTCACCTTCGCCTCGCTGGTGCCGGGTGCGCATGTGATCGCGTTCAATCCGCAGACCACGCTGGACCCCGACCTGGTCCCGTGGGAGACGCGCTACGAAACCGGGCGTCGTCAGGACTGGACGCTGCCGCTGTCGGATGCCGCCACGCTGACCGAAGGCCTGGGTCGGGTGACCATCTTCTCGGACCCGTATCACGCGCTTGACCAGATGCATCTGGACCGGCTGACGGGCGACAACATTCGCGTGTTCAAATGCTGGTATTCCAGCCACAAGACCGCCGTCTTCCTGCGCAAGATCGACGCGCTAAAGCCGGTGATGGAGCGTTGCATCTTCGACGATCTGACGCATGAAACCTTCTACCGGCTGTACCGCGGGCGGCGGAACCTGCCCTGGTTCCGCGGGGCCGTGTCGGACTATTTCCAGCGCACGAACCGCCCCGAGATCGCCGACCGTTTCACCCATGCCTTCCGCAAGCGCAAACGCGACCGGGACACAGCCCGAAACGCGACCGCCACACCTGCCGCCCCGACCACGACACAAGCGTCCGATGCCGCGCCTGCGCCGCGGACCGCGCGTATCGTCACGCCGCAGGGCGATCCCGGCGCGGACCCCCAGACCGGCTCTGGCAAGCGCCTGATCGTGACAACGATGAAGAACGAAGGTCCCTTCATGCTGGAATGGATCGCCTTCAACCGCGTCATCGGCTTCACCGACTTTCTCATCTACACCAACGATTGCGAGGACGGCACCGACAGGATCGCCGCCCGGCTGGACCGGATGGGTCTTGCCCAACACCGCGAGAACGTCTTCAGACCCGGGAAAAGGCCACAGGGCGCCGCGCTGAAGGCCGCACGGAAAGAGCCGGTCTACCAGCAGGCCGACTGGCTGATATGCGCCGATTGCGACGAATTCCTGAACATCCGCGTGGGCGCGGGGCGGCTGGACGATCTTTTCGCCGCGACCGGGCAGGCCGACGCGATCTCGGTCTGCTGGAAACTGTTCGGCAATGGCGGGCATCGGGACTATTCCGAGGATCTGATCGTCGAGCGTTTCACCCGGTGCTGCGGCGAGCACGAGTTTCCCAATTACCGCGCGCGGGGCATGAAGACACTGGTGCGCAACACCGACCGGTTCGACAAGCTGCGCATCCATCGCCCCGCCTTTCACCTCGACCGTGGCGACGTGGCCTGGGTGGACGGGGGCGGCCGCCCGATGCCGGACGTCTACCTGACCCAGGGTTGGAACGCGCATACCGGATTTAGCCACGACCTTGCGCGTCTGCATCACTATGCGGTGCGGTCTGTCGACAGCTTTCTGGTCAAGCGCGATCGCGGACGGACCAATCACGTGGGCGACGATCAGGGGATCGCGTACTGGTCGGGCATGAATTTCAATTCCACACGCGACACGTCGCTGCACGCCCGTCTGCCCGCCCTGCGCCAAGAGCTGGACAGGCTGTTGCAGGACCCCGAGCTTGCCCGCCTGCACGCGGCCGCCTGCGACTGGCACCGGGACCGGATCACGGCGCTGCTGGCGCGCGACGGCTGGTCCGCGTTCCGCGACGAGATCGCGCGCCTCAACGCGCCGCCAGAGCCCCTGACACGTCCTGCATGACACGGCCCGAAACCCCGCATGTCGTCGTGCATGGCGGCGTGCACAAGACCGCCACGAGCCATCTGCAATCCATCCTGCAGCGCAATGCCGGGCGGTTGAAGAAAAGCGGTGTTCACTACGTCCACCATCGCGATGCGCGCAAGCACTACACCTATCCCTGCCAACTGAACGGGTACGAAAAGCTGGGGCTGGATTTTCGCCGCAAGGTGTCCGACGCGGATCTGGCAAGGCGCGCGAACGCGTTCTTCGAGACCATCAAGGCCCGCCCCGGCGCGCGCATCATCCTGTCGGATGAGAACATGCCGGGGCATTGCGGCCAATGCGTGCGCACCGGCGATCTGTACCAGCGCCGCGACACGCTGATCCCGATCTTTGCGCGAAACATCCCCTACCCTGTGCACGAGGTGCATCTGGGCTTGCGCAACTATGCCGATTTCTTCGCATCGGCCTATGTCGAATTCCTGCGATCGGCCACAGGCGCGAACGTGCTGGCCGAAGACGCGATGAAACGGGCGATCCTGGGCCGATTGCCAAGCTGGCTGGGCCTGATCGAACAGGTCCGCGACAGCTTTCCCGATGCCCGGTTGATCGTCTGGCGGCATGAGGATTTCTCGGCACTGTCGTCGCGCATCATCGCCAACCTGTGCGGGCCGGGCATCGACTCAAGCGCGCTGGTCAGCCCCGGACGCACGCGCGGACGGCCCTCGGCGTCGCACCGCGCGGTGCGTGAATTGCTGTCCGAGATCGCCCGCATCGGTGGCGAGGCCGCGCTGGCGCGGCGCGTCGAGATCCAGGAACGGTACCCGCGCGGCCCCGACTGGCCCGGCTACGATCCCTGGACCACGCAGGAGCGTGCGCATCTGACCCGTCTCTATGAACGCGACATTGCCGCGATACGGCGCAGGCCGGATGTCGAGGTTCTGGCCCCCGATGCCGGTTGACGTGTCAGGCCGTGTCTTTCAGCCGTTCGAACAGCACGATATCGCCAATGGACACCTTCTGATGATAAAAGAAATCGTGCCTGTGCAGATCGTCGAAGACCTTGCGCACGCCGGCCCCGCCATAGACCCGCGTGTGCAGTTCCAGCGCGATGTTGCGCACCCCTGTCAGGGTACATGCCTCGAACAGGCCGCATTCGCCGCCCTCGATATCGCAAATGATGACCGTCGGTCGAAGCTCCGTGACCAGATCCGACAGCCGCAGGGCATCGACCCCGATCCGCGTGGACACGCCATCGCGCGGCGGCGTCAGCGACGAGGACCAGAACGGCTCTGTCAGGTGAAAGGGCATCCGGCCCTGCTCGGGCCACGGTGCCGCATCCGAAAGGGCCACGACATTGCGGATCGACGCATTCGTCACGCCATTCATCGCGTGCACCCGGCCGATATAGGCGCAAAGCTGCGGGTTGGCCTCGACACAGGTGATATGCTCGACATCGTGGGTGCGCGCGATAAAGCTGGAAATGAAGCCGATGCCGGCGCCCAGTTCCAGCACGCGATCGCCGGGCTTGACGAATTTCGCAAGCGCGGTCACCTCGGGCGTTTCGTACATATCACGTCGCAGACGCTTGGCCACCTTGGCGGTGATGATGCGGTCATCGGCGGGAAACCTGATATCCCGGCAGGTGATGGTATTGTCCAAGGGGCCCCTCTCGGGCACGGTGGCCCGACTGTCGCGCGTTCGGACGCAGGATGCGGATCAAACCGCGGCGGTGCAAGGCGCGGCGCGGAAAAATCCGGGTTGGAGTTGTTGGTAACTTCACGATGCCCGGATATGAACGGATCGGGCGGCGGCACCGCCGCGACCGTCACGGACAGACCAAGGACAGATCGGGCAGGCGCATGACACCAGAGTACGAGATCGGCATGCTGTGGGTCGAAGGCCCGCTCAGCTACGTCGAACAGCTTTGCATCCAGTCCTTCCTCGATGCGGGACATGACGTGACGCTGTACCACTACGGCGCGGTGTCGAACGTGCCCGCGGGCGTGACGGTGAGGCACGGGTCCGCGATCCTCGACCGCGACCGGTTCATCAGCCACGCACGCACCGGCAGCATGGCGCTGTTCTCGGACGTGTTCCGCTATCACATGCTGCGGCGGCAGGCCGGGATGATCTGGGCGGACACGGATGCCTATTGCCTGCGTCCCTTCACCAGCGACACGGGCCATTTCTTCGGCTGGAAATCGGCGCATCACATCAATGGCGGGGTACTGGGCCTGCCCCATGACAGCCCGGCGCTGGCGGGTCTGCTGGAGATGACCGAGGACGAGTACGGCATTCCCTTCTGGTATGGCGAGGGGGCACAGGCCCGGTTGCGGGCACGGGCCGAGGCCGGCGATCCGGTGCATGTCGGCGACCTGCCCTGGGGGGCCTGGGGGCCGCACGCGGTGACCGCGTGGTTGCACCGCACCGGCGAGGACGCGCATGCCTTCGACCGCGAGGTGCTCTATCCCGTGCCGTTCCAGAACCGGCGGCAGATGGTCAAGGCGGGCAAACGCGCGCAGGCCGAGGCCTGTCTGACCGACCGAACCCTGTCGATCCACCTTTACGGGCGCCGCATCCGCGATTTTCTGGCGCAGCGGCCCGGCGGTCTGCCCGACGAGGACGGGCTGATCGGCCACCTTCTGAAGAAACACCGGATCGATCCGCAGGCCGCGCCGATCCCGGCACGGGGCTGACCGGAACAAGGACGACACACCATGACGGCCAAGCTGGAAAACCTGACCGACCTTGCGGATCGCTACGGCTCTGACAAGGGATCGGTCAAGCATCGCTATACCGAACTGTATCACATGCTGTTCCACCCCTACCGGATGCGGGCGATCACGTTTCTGGAAATGGGGCTGTTGATCGGCGGACCGGAACACGGCGCCGACGCCGACCGCGCGACATCCGACCTGCCCTCGATCCGGATGTGGCTGGAGTATTTTCCCAAAGCCCGCATTCACGGTCTCGACGTGTCGGATTTCTCGTGGTTCGAACATGAACGGTTCACCTTCCATCGCTGCGACATGGAAGACCCGGCCCAGATCGCCCGCGCCATCGGCGCCATTGATCCGGCCCCCGACATCGTGATCGACGACGCCAGCCATGCCAGCCATCATCAGCAGACCGCGTTCCTCGAGATCTTTCCGCGGCTGGCGCCGGGCGGCCTGTACGTGATCGAGGATCTGCGCTGGCAGCCCGCGACCTATGAGCGGCCGAAGATCACCAAGACCGCCGCGCTGTTTCGCAGTTGGCTGGACGACCGGCGATTCAGCCATTCCGATCCGGCCGTGGAAGCGGCGTTCAACGCCCTGAGCGACCAGATTTCGGGCTGCATCGTGGAGCCGGCCCGCTATCAGAAGAAGCGGCGCGATCAGCTTGTGGTCATCCACAAGAGGTGACGCCGACCGCGCGGCCTGCGACGGTGCCCTGCATCGCATGGATGGTGCGCCCAAGCGCAAGAGATCGCGTCGCCCGCCCGCCGCCGGGTCGTTGACTTCGGGTCATATCCTTTAGTACCCGAGACACTTGTTCATCAAACGAGACAGCCATGCATCTTGACCGATTGACGACCGTCCTGGAGGCCGTGGCGATCGCGGGGCGCGCGGTCACCGCCTCGGAGATACAGCACACCACAGGGCTGCCGCGCCCCACCTGTTACCGTCTGCTGCAATCGCTGGCCGAACACCGCCTGCTGGATGAACCGCAACCGGGCCGCTACCTGATCGGTGTGCGGCTTGTGCGGCTGGCCCTTCTGGGGCAGACCGATGTCGATGCCCGGCAGGCGGCGGCACCGGCCCTGCGCGACGCGGCCGACCAGTTCGGCGAGGCGGTGTTCCTGTCGCGCTATCGCGACAAGGGCGTCGAGATCATCCATGTCGAGACGCCGCCGGACGCGGCGCGGTCCTTCGTGCATCCTGGCCTCGGGTTTCGCCCGATGCATGCCTGTTCGTGTTCCAAGGCCATCGCGGCCTTTGCCGAAGACGGCTTTCGCGACGCCATCCTGAACGGCCCGATGCGGCGCTACACCCCGCAAACCAAGCGCGACGCGGGCGCGCTGCGCGCGGAATTCGCGGCGATCCGGCTGGCCGGTTACGCCGAATGCGTCGAAGAGATCGAGGTCGGCATATCCTCGGTGGCGGCGCCGGTCCGGATCGGCACGATCGGCGCCACGTACAGTATCGGCGCGACCGGCCCGGTACGCCGCTTCACCGCCGAGCGCCGCGCCAGCATCGGCCGGGACCTGTGCCGCTTCGCCGAGAAACTTAGCCTCGCCCTCCAGATGCAGGCACCGTCGGTCCACGGCCCCACCACAACGGGGCACAGGTCGCCGGATGTCCGGCATAAGGGGGTTTGAAAGCGCCCGCCGCGGGCCTATACCTTTCCTGACCGCAGTTGCACGAAAGGCCCGCGCCATGCCCAACCCGACCGCCGCCATGCTTGTCATCGGGGACGAGATCCTGTCGGGCCGGACGCGCGACGCGAATATGGCCCACCTTGCCACAGAGCTGACGCGTGCCGGCGTCGATCTGTGCGAGGTGCGGGTAATCAGCGACGACGCGGACGCCATCGTCGCCGCGGTTCAGGCCCTGAGCGGCGCATATGACGTCGTGTTCACCTCTGGCGGGATCGGCCCGACGCATGACGATATCACCGCCGAGAACGTGGCGCGCGCCTTTGGGCGCCCGATATCTGTACGCGACGACGCCCGCGCGATCCTTGCCGCGCATTACGCCGCCCGCGACCAGGAGCTGAACGACGCCCGTCTGCGCATGGCGCGCATCCCCGATGGCGCTGCATTGATCGACAACCCGATCAGCGCCGCGCCGGGCTTCACCATTGAAAACGTGCATGTGATGGCGGGGGTGCCGTCGATCTTTCAGGCGATGGTCGCGTCGGTCCTGCCCACGATCACCGGCGGCGCGCCGATCCTGTCGCAATCGCTTGACGTGGCACGCGGCGAAGGGGATATCGCCGGACCGCTGACCGATCTGGCGGCGCGCTATCCGGACCTGTCCTTCGGCTCTTACCCGTATCTGCGCGGCGGCGCGCACGGGGTCAACGTGGTGGTGCGCGGCCATGACGGCGCGCGTGTCGATGCCGCGATGTCCGAACTGTCGGGACTGTTCGCCGCATGATGCCGGACCTGCCGACGCTTCACGCCGCGGTCGAGGCGACTTGGCCCCCCGCCCGCGTCGAGACCGTCGGACCTGTCACGATCCGCGAGGGGCGCGGCGGCGGCAAGCGCGTCTCCGCCGCGACCGCTGCGCGGGCCCTCACCCCCGACGAACTGACCCGCGCCGAAGACGCGATGCACGACCTCGGACAGGCGGCGCTGTTCCAGATCCGCACGGACGATGCCGGGCTCGACGCGGCATTGGCCGCGCAGGGCTACCGCATCGTCGATCCGACCCGCATCCACGTGGCGCCGGTCACGGCGCTGACCGTGCAGACCCCGCCGCGCATCGCTACCTTCACCATCTGGGAGCCGCTGGAAATCATGCGCGAGATCTGGGCCGAAGGTGGCATCGGCCCCGACCGCGTCGCGGTGATGGCGCGTGCGAAAGGGCCGAAAACCGGCCTGTTCGGTCGCCATGACAGCCACCCCGCCGCCGCGGGGTTTGCCGCGATCCACGACCGGATCGCCATGGTGCACGCGCTTGAGGTGCGGCCGCGCCACCGACGTGCGGGCATGGGCCGCTGGATGATGTGCGCCGCGGCGCACTGGGCCGCCCGCCACGGCGCGCAGCACATGGCGGTGCTTTGCACGGCGACCAACGCGGCGGCAACCGCGCTGTATTCGGGCATGGGCTTTGCGACGGTCGACGGGTACCACTACCGTGTGAAGGATTGAACAGGAAGGATGGCATCATGACCGGACCCGACCGGACCACCGCACTCGATCTGCCGATGGTCGATCCGCTGCCCGAGGAGACGCGGGCCTATTTCGACATCTGTGAACAGAAGCTCGGCATGATCCCGAATGTGCTGAAGGCCTATGCGCATCATATCGACAAGCTCAACGCCTTCACGGCGCTGTACAACGACCTGATGCTGGGCGAAAGCGGGCTGAGCAAGCTCGAGCGCGAGATGATCGCGGTCGTCGTCAGCTCATTGAATCGCTGCTGGTATTGCCAGGTGGCGCATGGGGCGGCGGTGCGGCAGTTGTCGGGCGACCCGGCCCTGGGCGAGGCAATGGTGATGAACTGGCGCGCGGCACCGCTCGATGCGCGCGGGGCCGCGATGCTGGCCTTTGCCGAAAAGGTCACCAAGGCCTCGTCCGAGATCGAGGAGGCCGACCGCACAGCCCTGCGCGACGCGGGGTTTTCAGACCGCGACATCTGGGACATCGCCAACGTTGCGGGGTTTTTCAACATGACCAACCGTGTGGCCTCGGCCACCGGCATGCAGCCCAATCCCGAATACCACGCACAGGCCCGGTAAAAGCCGCCCGCGCCACGCAAAAGACCGGCCCGATCCGCCGGCCGAGGGGGCCCGACGGCGTCAGGATCACATGTTCGTGCGGCCCCCGCCGGGCGCGCGAGGCTTGCACGATGGCACATATAGGTCTAAATTAGTGTCAACTTGAAATGGAGGGCGTGTCGTCATGGCGCCCAAGCGTCCCGAAAGTGCGGGCGCGTTCCCGGAACCGGTTGAGAGTCCCGCACTGAACCTGCCGGATCAGACGTCGTTATATGCGGCGCTCGATCTTGGAACAAACAGTTGCCGCATGCTGATTGCCCGACCCGAGGGCAATCAGTTCAAGGTCGTGGACAGTTTTTCGAAGACTGTCCAGTTGGGGGCGGGGCTTGAACGCTCCGGCCGACTGTCGCGTGCCTCGATCTATCGCACGATTCAGGCCTTGCGGGTCTGCCGCCAAAAGCTGCGCCGACACAAGGTAGAGCATATGCGGCTGGTCGCGACCGAGGCCTGTCGGCGCGCCGTCAACGGCATGGATTTCATGAAGCGGGTCGAACGCGAGACGGGTCTCAAGCTTGACATCATCGCCCCCGAGGAGGAGGCGCGTCTTGCCGTGGTCTCCTGCGCGCCGTTGGTCAGCTCGCGGACAGAGCAGCTTTTGGTGGTGGATATCGGCGGCGGCTCGACAGAGCTGGTGTGGATCGACCTGCGCGACGTGCCGCCCGCCGAGAGGCGCCGCGCGATAGCGCGCATGCATCTGGGATTTCAGTGCACCGATGGCGGGCCGACGGCAAAGGTGGTGGACTGGATCAGCGTACCGCTGGGCGTGGCGACGCTGCGCGACCAGTTCCACGACGTAATGGAGGACAGCGCGCGTTTCGCACTGATGAGCTGGTTCTTCGAGGAAAACCTTGCCGAGTTCGCCCCCTACAAGGACGAGCAGACCCGCGAAGGGTTCCAGATCGTCGGCACCAGCGGCACGGTCACCACCGTGGCCGCCAGCCATCTGGGCCTGAAACGCTATGACCGCAACAAGGTGGACGGCCTGACCATGACAAGCGACGAGATCGACAAGGTCATCCGCACGTACCTTACGCTTGGCCCGGCGGGACGCCGCAGCGATCCGCGCATCGGGCAGGATCGGCAGGCACTCATCATGTCGGGCGCGGCGATCCTGCAGGCGTTGTTGCGGTGCTGGCCGACGGACCGGCTGTCGGTCGCGGATCGCGGCTTGCGCGAGGGCATGCTTTACGCGCAGATGGCCGCGACGGGTGTATTGAGGGATGGGGCCGACTGATGGCAAAGGGACCGGACGGCAAGAACACCTCGGGGCGCGGGCAACGCGATCTGACGGTGCAGGTCAAGACTGCACGCGGGCGACGGGCGTCGTCGACGCGCTGGCTGCAACGGCAACTGAACGATCCCTATGTCAAGCGCGCGCAGGCCGAAGGCTATCGCGGGCGCGCGGCCTTCAAGATCATGGAGCTTGACGACAAGTTCCGCTTTCTGGTGCCGGGCGCGCGCGTCGTCGACCTGGGCTGCGCGCCGGGAGGCTGGTGTCAGGTGGCCGTGCCACGGGTGAACGCGCTGGGTGACAAGCGCGGCAAGGCGCAGGGCCGCATCCTTGGCGTCGATCTGCAGGAGGTCGAGCCGATCGCGGGCTGCGATCTCTATCAACTGGATTTCATGGAGGACGGGGCCGACGGTCGCGTCAAGACATGGCTGGATGGCCCCGCGGATGTGGTGATGTCGGACATGGCGGCATCAAGCTCGGGGCACAAGCAGACAGATCACCTGCGCATCGTTGCACTGTGCGAGGCTGCCGCGTGGCTGGCATTCGACGTGCTGGACGAGGGCGGGACCTTTGTCTCGAAAGTGCTCGCCGGCGGCGCCGAGGGCGAGTTGCAGGCCCTTCTGAAACAACGGTTCGCCAAGGTGGCGAATGTCAAACCACCCGCGTCCCGCGCGGACAGTTCCGAGAAATTCGTGGTCGCGACAGGGTTTCGCGGCTGACGGTCAGCGCAGGATCGCCCGGTCGGACCGCGCGCCCGTCAGCCGGTGCCCGGCCGTGTGCGAAACCCGGTCGCATCGGTAACGGCGTACCGCCCGTCGGAACATTTCCGAAGCTTGCCCGCAGTCAGCACCGCGTCGCAGGCGCGCAACATGTCCTCGCGCATTGCGGTCACGCCGATCTGGTCAAGCATTTCCATCAGCATCGGGCGCGAGAATCGCACATGCCCCTCGATATCGACCATGTAAGCCGCCGCCGCCTCGATCAGATCCGGCAATTCGGCAGCCCCCCTCCGCGCGATGAAGGCGCCGAAATCGCCACCGACCCCCTCGGAGGCCGCAAATTGCACAGGCCCCGCATCGGGCGCGCCCATGACACGCTGCTCGGGCATGAGCCGAAGCGGATCGGGCCAGCGCCCCGCGTCGCGCGCGCCCTGCCAGCGTTGCCGCGCCGGACGGCCGCGGCGCCGCGGCCGTGTGGCCCCCCTGTCGGTCTGTGTCTCGGTGCGGGTCAGGGCGAGCGCGGCGCGCAGATACTGAATCGTGCTGCGTCGCCGGTTCGACGACGGGGCGTCGAGGTGACTGTCGGTCTTTTCGAATATCCGCGACAGGTCGTCCATGTCATGGCCCGGCGCGCGATCGGCTCCCGTCACGCCGGTGGCGGCCTCGGACGCGGCAGGATGCGCCCCATCCCGGGCGCTGTCGGTCGGCACGGTCGCCCCTTGGTCTGCCAAGCCCGCCCCGTGTGGTGTGTCGGTCTCGATCGCCGCGAGTTCGCGTTGCAGCGCGCGTTCGGCCTCGGGGCAGAGCGTCGCATGCGCGTCTTGGCGTGAGGCGTCGCTGACCGCAGGTGCGGGGCCGTCGCCCGTATCCTGTCGCAGGATACCGCGATCGACCAGCCTGTCGATGTCCGACCGCCTTACCCGGACGACCCGCGCCGAAGGCCGCGTCGCGGTCATGCGGGCGGGCGCGTCAGGGCGTTCTTCGTTGGCAGGTCTGCCCGGCACCGGCGGCGCGACGGACCGATCCGGCGCCTGTCCGGGCGGCGGAGCGACGCGGTCGGCGGCAAGGGACGGGTCGGCGCATAGAAGGACGCCGCCGTCATCCGATTGGACCGTGACGCGGCAGGTGACGCCACGCTCGGCGATGCGGGTCAGGATGTCGATATCGGGGGCCTCGCGCCCTGCCCCGCCAGTGTCCGCGATCGCCTCCAGGTACCGCAGGTAATCGAGGATCGCCGTCATGGTCTGCAAGGGATCGTCGAATCCCTTCAAGGCGCAGGTGAAGCCCCGATACGAGATCGTGAGAATTTCATCCGACCCGGTCACGTTCCCTCCCCGTCCTGCGACATTGCCCTTCTGATCGTGACATGATCAGAAGGGCCAAAGCGGCACGATTTTTTGCTGTTTCGCGTATTATTTGATGGTCAAAACGTGGCATGAACCAGTTAATGAAACGACAAGGACGTTTGAAAATGGATGTCCACGCGAAAGCACCAATCACGCTGCTCGGGGGCGCGCGCGTGTCGACCGGGCTTCTCGATACCGCGCAGCGGCTTGCACCCGGTATCATCGCCGCAGACAGCGGTGCGGACCGGGCGCTGGCCCATGGGATCACGCCACGTGCGGTGATCGGCGATTTCGACAGCATCTCGGACGACACGCGGACGCGCCTTGATGCGACGACCCTGCACCCGATGCTGGATCAGGACAGCACCGATTTCGACAAATGCCTGCGCAGCATCACCGCGCCACTGATCCTCGGCGTGGGATTCTGCGGCGAACGGCTCGATCACCAGATGGCCGCCTGCAACACGCTGGTGCGGTATCCCGCGCAGCGCTGCGTGCTTCTGGGCGAGGTGGACCTGATGGTGCTGTGCCCGCCCGCGATCCACCTCGACCTGCCCGAGGGCTGCCGTGTGTCGCTGTTCCCCATGGGCGCGGTCGAAGGGGCCTCGGACGGTCTCGCATGGCCCATCGGGGGGCTGAATTTCGCGCCTGATGGTCCGATCGGCACCTCGAACACGGCGCTTGGGCCAGTGCATCTGTCGGTCACGTCGCCCAAGATGCTGCTGATGCTGCCGGTCTCGATGCTCGACATCCTCGTGACCGCCCTGTCCGAGAGCGCCTCGTTCTGGCCGGAGGCCGGAGGCGCGCGATGAGCGCGGGGACAAGAGTCGCCACATGGGTCGATGCGGTGATCTTCGATCTGGGCCGCCAGATGCGCTGGACCTTCCTGCCGCCGCTGATGGTCTATTTCGCCGCCGGATTCTCGGGGCTGACGATGATCGTGGGTACCTTCTTCGTGAAGGAATACCTCGACCTTTCGGCGGCCTTTCTTGCGGGACTGGCGTTCTGGGCGGGGCTGCCCTGGGCGCTGAAGATGCCGCTGGGGCACCTGGTGGACATCATCTGGCGCTGGAAGTGGCTGCTGGTCTATTTCGGCGCGGGGCTGATCGGGCTGTCGGTCTTCATCATGTACCTGCTGCTGACCCAGACCGAGATGATGACCGCGATCATGCCGATGAGCGCGTGGTACATCACATCCTACATCCTCGCGCCCTGCGGTCTGGTGGTGCAGGATGCGGTCGCCGACGCGATGTCAGTCGAGGCCGTGCCGCGCCTCGACGCCCAAGGCCGCGAGATCGGGCTGGAACAGTCGCGCGCCATGCACACCACGATGCAGACACTGGGGCGGTTCGCGCTGATCCTCGGGACAGTGGTTGTCGCGGCGATCAACATCACGTTGTTCTCGGGCATCGAGGCGATGGACGCCGAGGCCAAGCGCGGCGTCTATGCCACGATCTATCTTTGCGCGCTGGCGATCCCGGTGGTGTCGGTGTCGGGCGTGGTACTGGCCGGCATCCAGAAGATCCGCGCCAGGCAGGGGATGATGCGGCGCGGGCTGTCGCCGGCCGAGGCGGACGCGCTGTTCGAACGCCCCGACGAGGACACCAAGGTCAACCCGTGGTACTTCATCGGCGGTGCGGGCTTCGTGGCGATCTCGCTGACCGTGGGGCTGAGCGACATCCCCTACGGGCAAGAGATCATCTTTGCCGGGTCCATGGCGATCGTGCTGCTGCTGATGCGGCAGCTGATCGCGGTGCTGGAGCCCGCACAGGCGCGCGCCCTGGTCGGCACGGCGCTGATCATCTTCATCTTTCGCGCCGTGCCGCGCCCGGGCGACGGCTATACCTGGTTCACCATCGACGTGCTGGGCTTCGATCAGCAGTTCCAGTCGATCCTGTCGTTGATCACCTCGGTGCTGACGCTGGTCGGCATGGTGGTGCTGCGTCCGCTGATGGCGAGCCGGCCGATCGTCTACATCATCGTCCTGCTGACGCTGGCGAGCGGCCTGCTGTCGCTGCCCAATATCGGGTTGTATTACGGAATTCAGGACATCACGGCCCCGCTGACCGCGGGCGTGGTGGACGCGCGGTTCATCGCGATCCTCGACACGGCGATCGAATCGCCACTGGGACAGGTCGCGATGATCCCGATGCTGGCGTGGATCGCGCGCAACGCGCCCAATGACCTGAAGGCCACGTTCTTTGCAGTGATGGCGTCGTTCACCAACCTCGCGCTGTCGGCCAGTTCCCTGCTGACAAAATACCTCAACGAGGTGTTCGTGATCACCCGGCGGGTGGCAGATCCCGAGACCGGCGAGGTCACGACGCCCGCGGATTATTCCGAGCTGGGGATACTGCTGATCGTGGTCAGCCTGCTGACCGTCGGGCTGCCGCTGCTGACGGTGATGATCGTGCAGCGGACGCGGCTGCGCACGCAGGAATAGGCGACGGGCTACGACTCCGGCGCGATACGCGGCGCGAAGCGCCGCAGCGCCATCGCATGTCCGCCCCCCGGACAGGCGATTCGGTGACGTTGGCGCATCGATTAAAGCTTTTGCGGGATGGCCGGCATAAAGCGCGCTGGACATATCCCGGATCGCCTGCCCGCGGACATGCGAGGGCGCCACGTGCCGGACTGTCCGTCTCACCCGTCACCCCGGCCCCGCGCCGAGCTCCAGCGCCGGATAGCGCAGGCCGAGGGTGATGCCCCGCGCAATGAAGCTGATCAGCAGCGCCAGCCACAGCCCGTGATTGCCCAGACCCGGCACAAGGATCGCCGCCGCCACCGCGTAGACCGCAAGGCTGACCGCCATCATGTTGCGCATGTCGCGCGAGCGGGTGGCGCCGATGAACACGCCGTCCAGCATCCACGCCGCCAGCCCCACGACCGGGGCCGCCACCATGTAGGGCAGGTAGGCGCGCGCCTCGGTCTGCACCCCCGGGGCCTTGGCCATGATGTCGATGATGGTGCCCCCAAAGCCGGCAAAGCCGATGGCCAGAAGGCCACAGACCACCAGCCCCCAGATGCTGGTCATCACCGCACCGCGCCGCAGGCCCGCCGCCGCGCGCGCGCCAAAGGCCTGGCCCACCAGTGCCTCGGCGGCAAAGGCAAAGCCGTCGAGCGCATGCGCGGTGATGTGCAGGAACTGCAACAGCACCTGGTTGGCCGCCAGCGTCACGTCACCGAAATCGGCCCCCAGAAACAGGAACGAGACGAAGATCACCTGCAGCATCAGCGAACGCAGCAGGATGTCGGTGTTCACCGCCACCATGACTTGCAGCCGCGCGGGATCGAAGACGCGCGGCCAGTCGCGCCAAGCAGGGACGGCAAAGGCATCGCGACAGAACCAGAAGCCAAGCGCGAGCCCGCCCCATTCCGCGATCACCGTGGCCCGCGCCACACCCGCCACGCCCCAGTCGAGGCCCAGCACGAACCACAGGTCAAGCGCGATGTTGACGCCGTTCATCAGCACCTGGATGGCCAGAACCGCGCGCGTGCGCTCCTGCGCGATCAGCCAGCCGGTCAGGCCGAAGATCGCGATCATCGCCGGCGCGGACCAGACCCGGATGGCCAGGTACTCGCCCGCCAGCCCCTCGACCTCGGCGCTGGCGGGCGCGACCTTGAACGCAGCCCAGAAGATCGGCACCTGCAGCGCGATCACCGCGATCCCGCCGGCCAGCCCGATCATCAGCGCGCGTGTCAGCAGGGCCGCGACCTCGCCCGTCTGCCCCGCGCCATGTGCCTGGCTGGTCAGGCCCGTCGTGCCCATACGAAGAAACCCGAAGATCCAGTAGATGCCCGTCAGGATCACCGCGCCGATGCCCACGGCCCCGATGGGCGCGGCCTGCCCGAGTTGGCCCACGACGCCGGTGTCGACGGCGCCGAGGATCGGCACCGTGGCGTTGGAGATCACGATCGGCAGGGCGATCTTCAGGACGCGGGCATGGGTGACCGCGCGCGCAGGCTCACTCATCGCGACGCGGCATCAGGAAATGCCCTGTCGCCTGCGCGAAGGGGCGGCCGCGATTGTCCTGCCACGCCTCGACATGGACGCTCGCATAGCGCCGCCCCGACCGGTTGACCTGGGCGCGCGCATAGGCGTCGCGCGGCAGCCCCGAGCGCAGGTAATCCACGGTGAAATCTATGGTCTTGGGCAGGCGCGGCAGGCGGCCCGCCTTGAGGGTGTCGATATCAACAGCGCCAGTCTCGACCTCGTCCCACAGCATCCCCCAGCTGAGCCCGATGATCGAGGTGATTTCCAGAAACGCCGCCGTTGCGCCCCCGTGCAACGCCGGCAGGATCGGATTGCCGATGAGTTTCTCGTCGAAGGGCATAACGCCGGTCAGCTCGTCGCCGCGCCGTTCGAACGCGACCCCCAGAAAGCCGATATAGGGTACCCCCGCGACCAGCGCCCGCAGCGCGGCATCGCGACGCTCTTTCACCACCTGCACGGGGTCGGGACGGGGCCGCGCCATCATCCGCCCTCCACGGTGAAGCTGCCGGTCGCGGCGGCCACCGGGCGCGCCGTGTCGTCATCCATCGCGCGGGCGCGCACGAAGGCCACCGAGCGCGTGACGTGGTAGCATTCGGCGCGCGCGCGGATCGTCTGGCCGGGCGTGGCGGGGCGCATGTAGTCGATGCGCAGGTCGATGGTGGCAGTACCACCGATCGAGGCCGGATGGCTCATCGCCGCCGCACCGCAACAGGTATCCATCAGCGCCGACACCGCGCCGCCATGGATCACGCCGGTTTCGGGATCACCGATCAGGCGTGTGTCGTAATCCATCTCGATCTCGGCGGTTCCATCGCCCATCTGCACCATGCGCAGACCAAGCGCCCGCGCATGCGGCAGCGTCTCCATGAACTCTCGCGCGGAATCGGTGTCGCTCATCTTGCCTCTCTTCGGCCCTTCGGGACGTGTCGCACTGATGGCATCTTTTATTCGACCTTGACAGGCATGCTTCAACCCCCTAATTCATCGCTAATGCGAATGAGTAGCAACTGCACAGGCCTTGAACGGCACGAAAGATACGCCCGATGAGCATGGAAACCGGAACCTATGGCACGATCGCCGCTCTCGGCCGCCCGCTACGGCCCAAGAGGATCGCCGTGGCGCTGCTGCTCTTGACGCTGGCGCTGGTGCCCGGCGCGTTCGGCGAGTTGACGCGCAGCCTGATGGTGGATGCCTACCTGCAGGTGTCGGCCTTCGTCGCCGCGACCCTGCTGCTGTTCTACGGCTCCGAACGGGTGTTCAATTACAATATCGGCGAGGCACTGAGCACAGCGCGTCACGCGCAAGTTCCCCTTGCGGCCCTGATGGGGGCCACGCCGGGGTGCGGCGGGGCGGTCGTGGTGGTGGCCGCCTACAGTTCGGGCCATGTCAGTTTCGGGTCCGTCGTGGCGACACTGACCGCGACGATGGGCGACGCGGCCTTCCTGCTGATCGCGACACGTCCCGATGCCGCGGCGGTCGTGCTGCCGCTGTCCTTCGCCGTGGGCGTCATCTCGGGCTGGCTGATCGACGCGCTGCGGCTGGCACCGCCGACCGCGGGCAAGGCCGAGGCCCACGACCTTGTCCCGCGGATCGGTCGGCTGCGCCGCCGCGACCTCGCGTTCCTGGCGGTGGCCGTGCCGGGGCTGGTGATGGGCGTCACGCAACTGACCGGGGCAGAGATCGGCGATATCTTCGGCGACATGCCCGTCATGATCGTCGGGCTTGCCGGTACGGCCATCGGCCTTGCCATATGGGCAACGTCCCCGCTGATAGCGATGACCAACAGCGCCGATGCGCCGGTCACCCGCATGGCCGAGGAAACCTCGTTCATATCGGTCTGGGTGATCGGGGCGTATCTTGCCTATGATTACATGGCGGCCTATGGCGGGCTGGACCTCGAGGCGATGTTCGCCACGGTCGCGCCGCTGTTGCCGCTGATCGGCGTCGTGATCGGCTTCGTGCCGGGCTGTGGCCCGCAGGTACTGGTCACGACGCTTTACATCAACGGGCTGATCCCGTTCTCGGCACTGCTGGGCAACGCGATATCGAACGATGGCGACGCGCTTTTCCCCGCCATCGCGATCAATCCCCGCGCCGCCGTTCTGGCGACGGCCTATTCGGCAGTGCCCGCGTTGCTGATGGCCTACGGGTTCTTCTTCTTCGCACCGGGATTCATGAACTGACGGCGGGGCATTGACGCGGCGCTTCACAGGCGTAGTCTTCCCCCCGACAGGGAGAAGAGCCTGATGTCCGAGCCGCGACTCACCTTCAAGGAAATGTGCGCGAAATACGACGTGACGCCGCGCACCCTGCGCTATTACGAGTATATCGAGCTTCTGCAGCCTGAACGCGAGGGCCGGACACGACTCTACGGCCCCCGCGAATGTGCCCGCATGACGCTGATCCTGCGGGGCCGAAAGTTCGGATTCGCGCTGGAGGATATTCGTCAGTGGCTGCTCATCTACGAACATGAAGGCACCGACGCGCAGATGCGCAGCTGGATCGCGCTGGCCGACCGGCAGCTTGTCGAACTGGCCGAACAACGCCGCCAGCTCGACGAGGCGATCGTGGAACTCCGGCAATTGCGCGACGAGACGGCCGCCAGCCTCGACTGACCCAGCCTCGACAGACACGGGGCGCGGCTTGGCAAGAAACTTTCGCCGGCCGGACCTTGACCTTGCCTTATCTTACGTCAACCGAAAAGTGACGTGACGTAGCGCTTACGTCAACCCGCCCGGGTGTTGTATCACGGCAAGGCATATCGCATGTCGTTGCCAAAGACGTGCGATAAAGGCGAACCGATGAATGACGAGGTCATGACAATCCAGCAGATGTGCGCGGCATTCGACGTCACCCCGCGAACCCTGCGATTCTACGAGGCGAAAGAGCTTTTGTCGCCCGTGCGGCAGGGGCAACGGCGCCTCTTCACCCGGCGCGACCGGGCCCGGCTGAAGCTGATCCTGCGCGGCAAGCGGTTCGGGTTCAGCCTCGAGGAATTGCGCCAGTTGCTCGACCTCTACGACACGGGGGATCGGCAACACACGCAGATTGCCCGCGCCTACGAGGTGGCGCAGGCGCGCCTGGCCGAGATGGAGACGCAGCGCGACGAACTGGAGACCGCGATCTCGGAGCTGCGCGAACAGATGACATGGGGCGAGCGCATGCTCGCCTCACTGAAGGAAAACCGAGACGCCGCCGAGTGACCCGGTCAAAAACCGGTCCGGCAGTTGTTCCAGGGAGAGAGACACATGCCAACCTACACCGCCCCCACCCGCGACATGCAGTTCGTGCTGCACGATGTGCTGAACGTCTCGGACTCGACCATCCCCGGCTATGACGAACTGGACCGCGATTTCACCGCCGCGATTCTGGGAGAAGCCGGCAAGATCGCCTCAGAGGTGCTGGCCCCGCTCAACCCGGTCGGCGATCGCGCCGGATGCACCTTGGAAAACGGCGTGGTGCGCACGCCCGAGGGGTTCAAGGCCGCGTTCGACACGGTGCGGACGGGCGGCTGGACCGCGCTGGACTGCGACCCCGATTATGGCGGCCAGGGCCTGCCTTACCTCATTTCGACGGCGGTGGGCGAGATGTTCTCGGCCGCGAACATGGCCTTCAACATGTACCAGGGCCTGACGCACGGCGCCTACAATGCCATCCATGCCCACGGATCCGACGAGCAAAAGCAGACCTACCTGCCCAAGCTGGTCAGTTCCGAATGGGGCGGCACGATGAACCTGACAGAGCCGCAATGCGGCACCGATCTGGGCCTCATCCGCACAAAGGCCGTGCCGCAGGACGATGGCAGCTACAAGATCAGCGGTCAGAAAATCTGGATCTCGGCCGGCGAGCACGACATGGTCGACAATATCATCCACCTAGTTCTGGCCAAGCTGCCGGACGCGCCCGAGGGGGTGAAGGGGATCTCGCTCTTCATCGTGCCGAAATTCCTGGTGAACGCGGACGGCTCGCTGGGCGACCGCAACGCGCTGCAATGCGGCGGGCTGGAAGAGAAGATGGGCATTCACGGAAACGCCACCTGCGTGATGCATTACGACGGCGCCACCGGCTACCTCGTGGGTGAGCCGCACAAGGGCATGCGCGCTATGTTCACCATGATGAACGAGGCGCGGCTCGGCGTCGGGCTGCAGGGCTACGCGCAGGGCGAGGTCGCCTATCAGAACGCATTGGGCTTCGCGCTCGACCGGCTGCAGGGACGCGACGTGACCGGCACCCAAGCCCCCGATCAGGCTGCCGACCCGATCATCGTGCACCCCGACGTGCGCCGCAACCTGATGGATCAGAAGGCTTTTGTCGAAGGCGCGCGCGCCTTCACCTTCTGGGGGGCCTCGATGATCGACGCCCATGTCCGCGCCGGCGACGAGGACGCCGAGCAGATGATCTCCTTGCTCACGCCGGTCATCAAGGGGTTCCTGACCGACAAGGGGTTCGAGACGACGGTGCTGGCACAGCAGACGCTCGGCGGGTCCGGCTTCACCCGCGAATGGGGGATGGAGCAGTACGTGCGCGATGCGCGCATTACCATGATCTACGAGGGCACCAACGGTATCCAGTCACTGGATCTGGTGGGGCGCAAGCTGGCGCAGAACGGCGGCAAGGCGATCATGGCGGTATTCGACATGATGAAGGGCTACATCAAGGACAACGCAGGGCAGGACGCCGAGTTCGACGCGCAGTTTCTCGACCCGCTGAAGGCCGCCTCGAAGGACCTGCAAGCGGCGGGAACCTATTTCATGCAAAACGGCATGAAGACACCCAATAACGCGCTCGCAGGCTCGTATGATTTCATGCATCTCTTCGGGCATGTCTGCCTGGGACTGATGTGGGCGCGCATGGCAAAGGCCGCCAAGGCGGGTCTCGATGAGGGAACCGGCGACGCGGATTTTTACGAGGCCAAGCTTGCCACCGGGCGCCACTACATGAGCCGGCACCTGCCGATGACCGCCACGCATCTCGCGCGCATCCAGACCGGCGCGGATACAGTCATGGCGCTGGAGCCCGAGCAGTTCGCCAGCGCCGCCGGCTGATTGGTGCGGCGTGCCGGTCATGAAAGGAAAGGTCCGGTCATGACCGGCACGCCGCCATGGAAGACATGCGTGCCGATCGCGCGGAAGGCCGGTGTCGGATGCCTCCGGCGGGAGTATTTCGGGAAAGATGAATGGGAACGGTCCACCCTGCCCGATGCGCGGGCCGACAGGCATCAGGCACCGGAACAGGGCTTCACCTTTCACGGCCGACGGCTCTCCAGCCTGTACCGCGTAAGCGAGAACAACATGTCAAAGTTGATATCCGGTAAACCTCTTTCAGCTTCATCTTTCCAAAAATACTCGACTCCAACGCACACCGCAAAAGACATACGCCCGAAAGGACGCCAATGACCCTGAAACTTTACTGCTTCGGCGAAAGCGGCAATGCCTACAAGGCAGCACTGGCACTGGAGCTTTCGGGCGCCGACTGGGACCCAGTCTTTGTCGACTTCTTCGGCGACGAGACGCGGCAAGAGTCGTTTCGCGATCTCAACGTCATGGGCGAGGTGCCGGTGCTGGTGGATGGTGCGGCCACCTTGACGCAATCGGGTGTCATCCAGATCTATGTCTCGGAGATGACAGGCAAGTTTGGCGGTGCCACGCCGGAAGAGGCGCGCGAGGTGATGCGCTGGATGTTCTGGGACAATCACAAGCTCAGCGGTCAGGCGGGCATGACACGGTTCCTGATGAATTTCCTGCCCGAGAACAAGCGCCCCGCCGAGGTGATCAGCTTCATGCAGGGTCGGCTGAAGGCCGCCTATACCGCGCTCGACACCCACCTGTCAGGTCGCGACTGGATCGTGGGAGAGGCGCCGACGAATGCCGATCTGAGCTGTTGCGGCTACCTCTTCTACCCCGAGCCGTTCGGGTTCGATCGCGCCGACTGGCCCGAAATCGACCGGTGGCTCGGCAATATCGAGCGCCTGCCGGGATGGAAACACCCCTATGACCTGATGCCCGGCAACCCGTCCGACCGGCAATGACCAAGGAGACCGACATGACCGACGCCTATATCTATGACGCGGTACGCAGCCCGCGGGGCAAGGGGCGCACCGATGGCGCCCTGCACGAGCTGACGGCGCCACGCCTTTCGGCGCATGTGCTGAATGCGCTGATTGCGCGCAACGGCTTTGACGGCCACGCCGTCGAGGACGTGATCTGGGGCAATGCCACGCAGGTCAAGGAACAGGGCGGCTGCCTCGCCCGCACCGCCGTGCTGGCCTCCGACCTCGACGAGCGGGTGCCAGGCCTCTCGATCAACCGCTTCTGCGCGAGCGGCATGGAAGCGGTGAACCTTGCCGCCAACCAGGTGCGCGCGGGGGCCGGGGACGGCTATATCGCCGGCGGGGTCGAGATGATGGGCCGTGTCGCCATGGGCAGCGACGGGGCGGCGATCGCCGTCGATCCCTCGATCGCCATGGACAGCTATTTCGTGCCGCAGGGCATCTCGGCCGATATCATTGCCACCGAATACGGCTTTTCGCGCGACGATGCCGATGCCTTCGCCGTGGAATCGCAGCGCCGCGCCGCCGCGGCGTGGAAAGATCATCGCTTCGACAGCTCGATCATCGGCATCCGGGATCAGAACGGTCTTCCGATCCTCGACCGCGACGAGCACATGCGCCCCGAGACCGACATGCAGTCGCTTGGCAGCCTGAAGCCCAGCTTCAAGGACATGGGCGAAAACATGCCCGGCTTCGATGCCGTGGCCAAGCTGAAATACCCGCATCTCGAGGCGATCAATCACATCCACCATGCCGGCAACTCCAGCGGTATCGTGGACGGTGCCGCGGGCGTGCTCGTCGGATCGAAAGCGTTCGGCGAGAAATGGGGCCTGACGCCGCGCGCGCGCATCCGTCAGACCACCAAGATAGGCACCGATCCGACGATCATGCTGACCGGCCCGGTCCCGGCCACCGAAAAGGCGCTGCGCGACAGCGGCATGGCGATCGACGATATCGACCTTTTCGAGGTAAACGAGGCGTTTTCCTCGGTCGTGCTGCGCTTCATGCAGGCCTTCGACGTCGATCACGCCAAGCTCAACGTCAATGGCGGGGCCATTGCCATGGGCCACCCGCTGGGCGCCACGGGCGCGATCATCATCGGCACGCTGCTGGACGAGCTGGAGCGCACGGGCAAGGGCACCGGGCTTGCCACGCTCTGCGTGGCCTCCGGCATGGGTGCCGCCACGATCATCGAACGCGTGTAACGAAAGGCTACGACAATGACCGATTTCACCATGGAAAAGGGCGCCGACGGCGTCGCGATCATCACCTGGGACGTCGCCGACAAATCGATGAACGTGATGACCCGGCAGGGATTTGTCGATCTCGAGGCGCTGATCGATGACGCGCTGGCAGACGATGCCGTCAAGGGCGTGATCCTGACCTCGGGCAAAGAGGGCAGCTTTGCCGGCGGCATGGACCTCAACGCCATCGCACGGATGCGCGACGAGGCCGGCGACGAGCCTGCCCGCGGCCTCTTCGACGGCGTGATGGGCATGCACGCCATCCTGCGCAAGATCGAGCGCGCGGGCATGGACGACAAGAACAAGGGCGGCAAGCCGATCGCCGCCGCGCTGCCCGGCACGGCGCTCGGCATCGGGCTGGAGATTCCGCTCGCCTGTCACCGGATCTTTGCCGCCGACAACCCGAAGGCCAAGATCGGCCTGCCCGAGATCATGGTCGGCATCTTCCCGGGTGCGGGGGGCACCACGCGGCTGGTGCGCAAGATGGGCGCGATGGCGGCCTCGCCTCTGCTGCTCGAAGGCAAGCTCAACGACCCCAAAAAGGCCAAATCGGCCGGCGTCTTGGACGAGGTCGTGCCCGCCGATCAACTGATCGAAAAGGCCCGGGAATGGGTGCTGTCAGGCCCGAAGATCGTCAAGCCGTGGGATGAGAAGGACTACAAGATGCCCGGTGGCGCGCCCTATCATCCGGCGGGCTTCATGACCTTCGTCGGGGCCTCCGCGATGCTCCACGGGCGCACGCAAGGCGCATTCCCGGCCGCAAAGGCGCTGCTGTCGGCGGTCTACGAGGGCGCGCTGGTGCCGTTCGACACCGCCCTGAGGATCGAGGCGCGCTGGTTCACGCATGTGCTGATGGACCCCAGTTCATCCGCGATGATCCGCTCGCTCTTCATCAACAAGGAGGCGCTGGAGAAGGGCGCCAATCGCCCCGAGGCCCCCGATCAGCGCGTGAAGACGCTTGGCGTCATGGGCGCGGGCATGATGGGCGCGGGGATCGCGCTGGTCTCGGCGCAGGCCGGGATCGACGTGATCCTGATCGACCAGAAACAGGACGCCGCCGACAAGGGCAAGTCCTACACCGCCGATTTCATGGACAAGGGGATCAAGCGTGGCAAGGCCACCGAAGACAGCAAGCAGGCGACGCTCGACCGGATCACCGCCACCACGGATTATACCGCGCTGAAGGGCTGCGACCTGATCGTCGAGGCGGTGTTCGAAGATCCCGAGATCAAGGCCGAGGCCACGAAAAAGGCCCTCGCCGAGGTGGACGGCGATTGCGTCTTTGCCACCAACACCTCGACCCTGCCGATCACGGATCTGGCCCGCGCCAGCGACACGCCCGAAAACTTCATCGGCATCCACTTCTTCTCGCCCGTCGAGAAGATGAACCTCGTCGAGATCATCAAGGGCGAAAAGACGGGGGCACGCGCCGTGGCCAAGGCGCTCGATTTCGTGCGGCAGATCCGCAAGACGCCGATCGTGGTCAACGATGCGCGGTTCTTCTACGCCAATCGCTGCATCATTCCCTATATCAACGAGGGCATCCGCATGGTGGCCGAGGGCGTGGCCCCGCCGCTGATCGACAATGCGGCGCGGCAACTGGGCTTCCCGGTCGGGCCGCTGCAGCTCGTCGACGAGACGTCGATCGATCTCGGCGCGAAGATCGCGCGCGCGACCAAAGCGGCCATGGGCGACGCCTACCCCGACGAGGCCGTCGACGAGGTGATCTTCTGGATGGAAGGCGAGGGGCGTCTCGGGCGCAAGGCCAATGCCGGCTTTTTTGAGTATGACGACAAGGGCAAGCGCCTTGGCTACTGGCCCGGTCTCGCCGAGAAATTCCCGCGCGCGGACACGCAGCCCGACCTGACGCTCGTCCAGCACAGGCTGATGTTCGCGCAGGTACTCGAAGCGGTCCGCGCGCTGGAAGAGGGCGTGCTCGAGGACATCCGCGAAGGCGACGTCGGCGCGATCCTCGGCTGGGGCTTCGCGCCATGGTCCGGCGGGCCGTTCTCGTGGCTGGATATCCTCGGCACGCCTTATGCCGCCGAGCGCTGCGATCAGCTTGCCGAAGAATTCGGCCGCCGCTTCGCGACGCCGGACCTGCTGCGCGAGATGGCCGGGAAAAACCAGACCTTCTACGGCCGCTTCGACCAACAGCCCGCAGCGGCCTGACACACGATCCACCCCGCGGAGCGTGACGCGCGCCGCGGGGCTTCATCTTTCCGAAAATACTCGAAATTCCGACGCCGCCGGGCGCGGACTCAGCCGCAGATCACAGTGGCTGAAAGCGGTCCTGTACGGCATCGTACTGCTCCAGCCCGCCCGACCCGATATCGTGCCACAGCCCGTGCAGCGTCAGCGTGCCATCCGTGACGCGGTCGGCCACGAAGGGAAAGCTCATCAGGTTGTCGAGCGAGACGACCACGGTCTGGCGCTCCAACGCATGAAGCTGTGCGTCCGTGTCGGCGATGTCGCGCACCCGTTCGTAGCCGGGGCGCAGGATCTCCAGCCAGCGGCCGACAAAGCTCGTCTCCTGCTCGAGGTCGGGGGCCGTTCCCGCACACATCCGCTGACAGCCCCGCGCCCCTCCGCAGGCGGAATGGCCGATGACAATCACATGTGCCACGCTGAGCGCGGTCACCGCGAATTCCAGCGCCGCCGAGGTGCCGTGCTGTCCGCCGGCGGTCTCGAAGGGCGGCACGAGGTTGGCGATGTTGCGATGGATGAAGAACTCGCCCTGATCCGCCCCAAAGATCGAGGTGACATGCACGCGGCTGTCGCAGCACGAGATCACCATCGCGCGGGGATGCTGGCCCTGCTCGGCCAGATGACGGTACCAGGCCTTGTTCTCGGCATAGGTGGTGGCTTTCCAGCCGTGATAACGATGCACCAGGTAGGTGGGCAGCGGGCGGGCATGTTCCATTCCGGCTCCGGGGTTGCGGCAGTCGCGGCTTGATAGTCGGGAATCGTCTCGAATTCGAGGGAAAATTCGCCCTGACTTAAACCCTTTGGGAACCATCGTCGCGCCATGATGCCTGCGTGTGGGGACGCTAGGATCAACAAAGTCGGGTGAGACAGTGGAACAGGTGACGTTACTCAAACAGGATGAACACGTGCGGCTCGATCCGCACAGGCTGGATGTGCTTTTCGACCAGTTGGGCGAAACCGGGGCCGAGGATATCGTCTGCCGCGCGCTCGAGGAACTGGCCGCGCGGCTGGGTCATGCGGATCGCTGCTACCGCGATCGGCGTCTCGACGAGATGCGCAAGAGCAGCCGCAGCCTTGTCGCGATCGCCGACCAGATCGGCATGTCGCTTCTGGCGCGGGTGGCGGGCGACGTGACCGCAAGCATTGATGCCGGCGACAGCAACGCACTCGCCGCGACCTTCGCGCGGCTCTTGCGGATCGGGGAACGCTCATTGTGCGAAATATGTGATGTCGGGGATGCCTCTTATTGACCCGCCGGCCGTGCCGGCGTGATTTGACGGGTTGCAGGCGGCGCGCAGGTGGCTAGGCTCACGGACAGCTAACGTTTTGCAAAGGTTGTCCCATGACCCCGACATTCGCCGCCCCCGGCACGCCCGCGATCCCGTTGCATCTGGTGGCAGAAAACGGCTGTGACGACTGGATCGCGGCGCAAGAGCCGCAGGTGGCGGCATGGCTGCGTGCGACGGGGTTCTCCGGCGCGCTTGGCCGTACGGTCGTCGTACCCGACGCACAGGGCGGGATCGCCATGGCCGTCGGCGGATACGGGACGGGCGCGGCCCGCGCGCGGGGCCGCTTCCACCTCGCGGGCATCGCCGCCGCCCTGCCCGACGGCACGTACCGGGTCCAGGGGTTGCCACCGGCCGAGGCCGAGACAGAGGCGCTTGGCTGGCTGCTGTCGCATTACGCGTTCGACCGCTACCATGCGCAATCCCCCGTCAAGGCACGGCTCGTCGCCCCCGAGGGGATGGACACCACCCGGCTGGAGGCGATCGCGGCGGGCGAGGTGCTGACGCGCGACCTCATCAACACACCCGCCAACGATCTCGGCCCCGAGGCGCTGGAAAAGGCCTGCACCGATCTTGCCCAACGGCACGGCGCGCGGATCATCTGCCGGCGCGGCGAGGACCTGACCGACGCGAATTTCCCGCTGATCCACGCGGTCGGGCGCGCCGCCGCCGAGGCGCCGCGCCTGATCGAGATGACATGGGGAGAGACCGGCCCCACCCTGACGCTGGTCGGCAAGGGGGTGTGTTTCGACACGGGCGGGCTGAATCTCAAGCCCGGCGCTTCCATGGGGCTGATGAAAAAGGACATGGGCGGGGCGGCGACGGTGCTGGGTCTTGCGCACATGATCATGGCGCTCGACCTGCCGCTGCACCTACGGGTGCTGATCCCGGCGGTCGAGAATTCCGTCAGCGCGGACGCTTTCCGGCCCGGTGACATACTCACGGCGCGCAACGGGATGACGGTCGAGATCAACAACACCGATGCCGAGGGCCGGCTGGTTCTGGCCGACGCGCTGGCCTACGGTGCCGAGGACGCGCCCGACCTGATGGTCTCTATGGCGACGCTGACCGGGGCTGCGCGCGTGGCGGTCGGAACCGATATCGCGGCGTTCTTCACCGACGAGCCCCGCGTCGCCTCGGGGCTGGAGGCCGGCGCGGCGGCGGTCGGCGATCCGGTCTGGCGCCTGCCGTTCCACACCCCTTACGAGGCGCTGATCGAGCCGGGGATCGCCGATCTCGACAATGCGCCCTCGGGCGGGTTCGCGGGCGCGATCACTGCGGCGCTGTTCCTGCGCCGCTTTGCCGGCGAAGGGCATTACGTGCATTTCGACATCTATGGATGGTCCACCACCGCCGCGCCCGCACGCCCCAAGGGCGGGGTCGGGATGGGCGCGCGCGCCCTGCTGGAGGCGCTGCCGCAGGTGCTGCGCCTGTGAGCGCGACATATCTCATCGCACGGCCGCTGGTCGATCTGTGCCGCAGCCCGAACGGGCCGCGCGACCGGCAGTTGCGGATGGGTGAAGGCGTGCATCTGCTGCGTGAAACCGATGGCTGGGCCGAGGTCACGGCGGTCCGGGATGGCTATGCCGGTTTCGTGCCGCGCGCCGCGCTCGAAACGGGCACGGTGACCCACCGGGTCTGCGCGCGTGCCACCCATGTCTACCCCGCTCCGGACGTCAAGACCCGAGAACGGTTCAGCCTGGGATATGGCGCGCGGTTGCGTGTCCTGTCCGAAGAGGGCCGGTTTGCCGCCACGCCGCATGGCTTCGTACCGCACGCGCATCTGGCCCCGCTCGACAGTCCGGACCTCGATCCGGTGACGGTGGCCGAGTTGCACCTGGGAACGCCCTACCTGTGGGGCGGCGACTCTCCGTTCGGCATCGACTGTTCGGGGCTGGTGCAGGCGGGGTGCCTGGCCTGCGGGTTTGCCTGTCCGGGCGACAGCGGGCCACAGCTCGCCGCCCTGGGCCGGGCCGTGCCCGAAGACGGCACACTGCAGCGCGGCGACCTGATGTTCTGGCGCGGGCATGTGGCCTGGGTGGCGACACCGCAGACACTTGTCCATGCCAACGCGCATCACATGCAGGTGGCGTACGAACCCGTGGCAGAGGCCATCGCGCGGATCGAGGCGCAGGGCGACGGGCCCGTCCTTGCGTGCAAGCGTTTGCCCGAGAGGCCGGCCTAATCCACCGCGCGGATCAGCTTGCGCTCCAGTACGCGCATCACTGTGCGCAGGTCGTGACCGCGTTTCAGGATCCGGCCATCCATGCCGATCACCGAATACTGACCCTGTTTGGCCTGCATGCGGGGGCGCTTTTCGATCCGGTACAGCGGGTGTTCGGCGGTGCGGCGAAAGATAGAAAAGACGGCGACCTCGCGCAGGCAGGAAATGCCGTAATCGCGCCATTCGCCCGCCGCCACCATGCGCCCGTAAAGCGACAGGATCACGCCAAGCTCGTCACGTTGAAACGCCACCTGATCATACGGCGCAGGGTCGGGGCCGGGCGCGGGGCCAAGGGAATGAAAGCTCATGGGGGTCAGAGTTGCGCCAAATCAGGGCGGAATCAAGCGATTTCACGCATCCGCGTCACCCGAAGCGGCCCTGACAGAACCAGCCGCCCGAGATCTGCGCGCCAAACGCCTGAAACAGCCACAGCCGTTCGCCGCGTGTCGTGACGACCTGCCAGTAATCGCGCAGCCCGCTGCGCCATTCCGGATCGTCGAGCCACCATTCCGGCGCGATGCGTTCCGGCCCGATCGAGGCTGTGACCTCGTGCGTTCGTCCGCGCCAGTGAAAGGCGGCGCAGGGGCGCGCCTCGCGCAGGACGCGCAGCGGCTCGGGGCGCCACATCAGCAACGGACGCGCCAGATCGGGCAGCGGCCAGGGCCCCGGCGCCGGGTCGGACCAGGCGGCGGCGAGGGTCAACGCGGATTTCTCGGGGATCGTGCTTTCAGCCGGATGGCGCAGGGTGATCGCGTCCAGCCCGATACGCCCACCCAGCCGGGTCACGAGATCGGTGAGGGCCGCCGCGCGGGTCTCGGCACCGGTGGCCGGGCTGCCGTCATGGACCGGACTGCGCACCTGCCGTGCCTCCATACGTTCGATCACCAGTGCCTCGATCCGCAGCACGTCGATGCCAAAGCCCGCGTCTATCCCGTCAAGCCGGTCTTCCAGCAACGGCTGGATCGTCTCCGGCGCATGGCTTGGGCGGGCGAGCCGCAGATCAAGCACCTGAAGGCTGTCATCGGTGCGAAACGCCTCGATCCGCAGATGCCGCGCACCCTGCCCTTTCCGCTGCAGCATGTCACACAGCCGCGACACAAGCCGCGCCAACCCGGCGCAGATATCCGCGCGCAGACCGATGGGATCAGGCAGGCTCAGCCGTGTGGCGAAACGGGGCGGCGGGGCGGCGGGCGAGACGGGCTCGGGCATCAGCCCGAGCGCCTGATCGAGGCGGCCCATGACCTCTGGCCCGAACCGCCGCCCGATTGCGGCGCGCGGCTGTCCCACCAGATCGCCGATCCGGCGCAGCCCCAGCCGCCCCAGATCCGCCAGCACCTTGTCGGGCAGGCGCAATGCGGCCACCGGCAAGGGGGCCAGCACGCCGTGCATCTGCCCCGGTGGTGCGATCCGGGCAGTCTGCGGCGCGCCCGGATCACGTGTGGCCCGCTGCCAGTGCCGGCGCTTGGCGGCGCGGGCGCGGGTGGCGCGGGCCTCTTGCTCGATCGCGTCGCCCGACCGCCCCGGCGCAAGCCCGCGATCCGCGAACCGCGCCAACGCCCAGGCAGCACCCACCGTATCGGCCAGCCCGCATCGCACCGACAGGCCCAGGTCGGCGGCCTCCTGGGTCAGGCTGTCGATCAGCGCGGCCTCGCCACCGAAGAGATGCGCGCAGCCGGTGATATCCAGCCGCAGCCCGTCCGCGCCCTCCTCGCCCACAAGCGGCGAAAAGCGGTCCGCCCACCGGGCCAGTGCGCGCAGGAACCCGGCCTCGGCCGCGCGGTGCTGCACCTGCGTGGCCAGATCCGGACACAGCGCATGCGCTTCGCGCAGCGGTTGTCCAACGGCCAGCCCCGCCGCCTCGGCCTCGGGTGACAGCGAACTCAGCACCTGACGTTGCCCGTCATCGGCCACCACCGCGAAAGGCCGCGACCCCGCATCCCCGCGACGACGCAAGAGACGCTCCGCCCCGAGACGGGGAAACCAGACAGACAGGATACGGCGGGCAGGCATGGCGACACTTGTTCTGCTTTTGTTCCAAATTAGGCCACATGCCATGCGGAGTCGAGTCGCCCCGCGCCTTGATCCCACGCCCGGTTTCCCGCACAGTCGCTGCAAATCAAACGAAAGGACAGATCATGCGCACACGTGCCGCCGTCGCAATCGGGGCCGGCAAGCCCCTGGAGGTCATGGATGTGGAGCTCGAAGGCCCGCGACCGGGCGAGGTTCTGGTCGAGATCAAGGCAACGGGCCTGTGCCACACCGACGAGTTCACCCGCTCGGGCGAGGATCCCGAGGGGATCTTTCCCGCGATCCTCGGGCATGAGGGGGCCGGCGTCGTCGTCGAACTGGGTGAAGGCGTCACCAGCCTTGAAGTGGGCGATCACGTCATCCCGCTTTACACGCCCGAATGCCGCGAATGCGAGTATTGCCTGCACCCCAAGACCAACCTCTGTCAGGCGGTGCGCGCGACCCAAGGCCAGGGCCTGCTGCCCGACGGCACGACGCGGTTCTCGATGCTCGACGGGACGCCGATCCATCACTACATGGGATGCTCGACCTTCGCCAATCACACCGTGATGCCCGAGATCGCGCTGGCCAAGGTGCGCAAGGACGCCCCCTTCGACAAGATCTGCTATATCGGTTGCGGCGTGACCACCGGCATCGGCGCGGTCGTCAATACCGCCAAGGTCGAGCTGGGCTCGACCGCGATCGTGTTCGGTCTGGGCGGCATCGGGCTGAACGTCATTCAGGGCCTGCGCATGGCCGGGGCCGACCAGATCGTGGGGGTTGACCTCAACCCTGCCAAGGCCGAGATGGCCACCTATTTCGGCATGACCGATTTCGTCAATCCGCGCGAGATCGAGGGCGATATCGTCCCGCACCTCGTGGAACTGACCGGGGGTGGCGCGGATTACACCTTTGATGCGACGGGCAATGTCGGCGTGATGCGTGCCGCCCTGGAATCGGCGCACAAGGGCTGGGGCGAGAGCATCATCATCGGCGTGGCGCCCGCCGGGGCCGAGATCTCGACCCGGCCGTTCCAGCTTGTGACCGGGCGATCCTGGCGCGGCACGGCCTTTGGCGGCGCGCGCGGGCGCACGGATGTGCCGAAGATCGTCGACTGGTACATGCAGGGCAAGATCGAGATCGACCCGATGATCACCCACAAGCTGACCCTCGACCAGATCAACGACGGGTTCGATCTGATGCACAAGGGCGAAAGCATCCGCGCCGTCGTGGAATACTGACGGGGCGGGCCCCCGCCTGCACCGGCGGCGTTCAGGTGATCGCAGGGCCGCCGGGGGCGTCGCAATTGTCGCGACGCCCCCGGCGGCCCCTCATCAGCCCATTTCAGCCATGAGCGCGTGATGCCGGGCGGTATAGGCGGCGCGGGTTTCTGTCGGCGGGCGCAGCGTGATGGCGAGATCGCGCAGCATCTCGCGGTCGGGCCGGCCAAAGAACCGATCCGCCTCGGCCACGGAGAACCCTGCGATTTCGGTGGCTTCCATCCAGGCGCTAAGCCTGTCGGCGCGCTTGATCTGCTTCTTGACGGTGGCGGGGATTTCGGCGGGCAGACCAAATCGTATATGCACCGCCGCCCCGATCCGCCGCTCCAGCGCGTCATAGTCCGGGCCGACCGCGTGTTTGACCGGCGAGATCATGTCGCCGATCACGTATTCCGGCGCGTCGTGCAGCAATGCGGCCAGCCGCCATTTCGCGGGCGCGCGCGGGGCGATCCGGGCATACAGCCGTTCCACCAGCAGCGAATGCTCGGCCACGGAATAGGCGAAATCCCCCAGCGTCTGCCCGTTCCAGCGCGCCACGAAGCTGAGACCGTGGGCGATATCCTCGATCTCGATATCGACGGGCGTGGGGTCGAGCAGGTCGAGCCTGCGACCCGAAAGCATCTTTTGCCAGGCGCGGGGTTGGGGCATGGGGGCGTCCAAGTCTGTTGCGATGCGCTGGTTAGCCGGACTGTGCAGGATTTGCAAAGCCCTCTGCAATCCGCGTCAGCAACGGCGAGTCGTGCCGCGCGGCAAGGAAATTGTAGCCCTTGTACGGATCGGTCTTGAGGCCGCGCAGTGTGGTAATGTCGGGCATCGGCACCAGCGCGTCATGGATCGCGAAGACCCGCATGTCGGGCTGGTCCAGCAGGTGCGCGCTGACCGTGCAGGCGGGATCGTTGCCGTGATCCTCGTAGATCAGCACCGCACCGTCTGTGAGCGCGCGTGCCGCGCCGTCGATGGCCGCGATCTCGGCGCCTTCGACGTCCAGCTTGATCAGCGCGGGCGTCCCTGCCGGCACCAGATCGTCGATGGCACGCGTCTCGACCTGTTCGACGCGATCGCGCGCCCCGGCGGGTGCGTCCGCCTGCAGCCGGGCCGAGGCGTGGCTGTTATGCGTGTTGACGAAGGTCAGCACCTCGCCCGACCTCGTGTGGATCGCGGCCCGGTGCAGCGTCACGTTGTCCAGATCCCCGGCATTTTCGGACAGATCCCGGAAGGTATCCTGCGACGCCTCGGCCGCGATCACACGGTCGAAAAGCGATGCGGCGCGGGTCGTCCAGTAGCCCTTGTTCGCGCCCAGGTCGCAAAACAGCGGCGTGGCCCCGGCGGCGGCCCGCAGGACGCGGGCGACCTCCGGCTCGTAGGGCGCATGATACAGCGCGAAACGCGTCCAGTAGCCGTCATCAAGGGAAATGCGGTAGGGGGGTGCCCCCCCCTCGTGCAGCCAGACGGCCGTGTCCGGGCCGAAAAGCCGCCCCAGCCCGCGCGCGAACCGGCCATAAAGCGGCCGCGTGACCGCCAGCCGGAACAGCCCCATCAGAAGGGCGTATTGCACCCGCGCGGCGGGACCGGAAAAGCTGAGCGTCGGGGCGGTCATGAAACCACTGCTAGCGCCGTTGCGGCACATGCGCAAACCCCGCGTGTCGGATGACCCGCGGCAGCGACCATTCGCACATTGCCGCCCGACTGGCGCGGTGCTACGCCACGCCAAATTTCATCACCGAAAGGGCCACGAGAGATGGCAAACGATTACATCATCAAGGACATCGGTCTGGCGGCGTATGGGCGCAAGGAGATCGACATCGCCGAGACGGAGATGCCGGG
>NZ_JBPBBB010000023.1:0-53179 GCF_050896375.1 Roseovarius tibetensis | reverse complement strand
TCGAGCGGATCTACCGCGAAGAACGGCGAGACCTTGTCCGCCATTGGTCCGAGGACAATGGTCGAGCGGCTGCGCCGCACAAAGCGCAAGAAGATCCCGCGTGAGGGCCGTGAGGGGGCCTGGTGCCCGATCGCACCCAACCAGCGCTGGTCGCTCGACTTCACCAGCGATGCGCTGGCGAATCGCCGCAAGTTTCGCACGGCCAACCTGAGGGATGACTGCACGCGCGAGTGATGAGCCATTGTTGCGCCATTGGTTCAAGCACAATGGCGAATGCGATCGAGGTGGATTTCTCGTTGCCGGGAGAGCGGGTGGTGGAGATGCTGGAACGCGTGGCCCGAGAACGGGGTTATCCCGATATCCTGGTCGTCGACAACGGCCCGGAACTGCGCGGGCGCGCGCTCGACGGATGGGCGGATGATCATGGCGTTCAGCTGTATTTCATCGACCCGGGCAAACCGACCCAGAACGCCTATATCGAGAGCTTCAACGGGCGATACCGCGAAGAATGCCTGAACCAGCACTGGTTCACCAACATCGGTGAAGCCCGTGAAATCATCGAGGACTGGAGGATCGATTACAACACGGAGCGCCCGCACAGCAGCCTGAAGTATCGGACCCCGGAGGAGTTCGCAGCCGCAAGACCCTTCGACAAAACGCAATGGGCGCAGCCGCTTGAGCTGCCCGATGGCTCCGCGCCCGCGCCCATTGCTCACGCCGCCGAATGATGGCACACAAAAGGAGAACAGGCTCGACTTACGACTGGCCCTGCAAAAAGGGGCAGGTCACCGCCAGAAGCCGCCGAATCCCGATCAGGGCAATCAGACGCTTGATGTTGTAGGCCAGAACGTGAAGCGCCATTTCCGTGCGCACATGTGTCAGTCGCCGCATCCGGAAATGTGTCGCGCCCATCCAGGCCTTGATCGTGCCGAACGGGTGTTCGACGGTCGAGCGGCGCAGCCTCATCAGCGAGGGATCGCGGCTCATCCGATCTCGCATCTCGTCGACCAGATGCTCGTGCTCCCAGCGGGTGATCCGCCGCTCGTTCCCGGTGGTGCAGCGCGCCTTGACCGGGCAGTCTGCGCACACGTTCGTCCAGTAGCGCCTCAGCATCAGGCCGGCTTCCTCGGTCGTATACCGATATGTCAGCGTTTCGCCCACCGGACAGCGGTAGACATCGGCAGCGGCATCATAGGCGAAGTCGGCCTTCACATACATGCCCTTGCGCCGGTTGCCCGAGGTCTCGGGCCGCGGAAGGGTCGTGGTGATGCCATCCTCGTGACAGGCCAGAATGTCCCGACCGCTGAAATAGCCCCTGTCCGCGACGGCCTTCATCTCGTCGCGTCCGAGAACTGCCTTGGCGGCCTGCGCCATCGGCGCCAGCTGATCGCGATCGTGCCCTGTGTTGGTCACGTCATGCGCGACGATCAGGTGTGTTGCGGTATCGACAGCTGACTGGGTGTTGTAACCAATGAGCCCGCTGCCCCGCGCGCTGGTCGCCATGGCCCGTGCATCCGCATCGGTGAGTGAGATCTGCCCGTCCGGGGCGTCGTTCAATGCCTGATCCATCTCCTGTAGACGCTCGATCTCCTGCCGGATGCGACCGTATCTCTGGGCAAGATTGGCGATCTTTTCTTCTCGGGCCTCCCCTTTGTCCTGCCGGTCGATCCGCACCATCTCTTCGAGATATCGATCGATGCCGGCCTCGAGGTGGGCGATCCGGCTTGCGATCTTGCCCTTGGTGAAGGTCTTGTCCCGGTTATTCACCGCCTTGAACCTGGAGCCATCGATCGCGACGCAATCGCCCTTCAGAACGCCGATCTGACGGCAGATCTGAACAAAACCGGCGCAGGTCTTGCGGATCGCAGCACCGTTGTCGCGCCGGACATCGGCAATCGTCTTGTGGTCCGGGATCAGCCGGCCCATCAACCACATCACCTCCACGTTGCGCCCGGCCTCCCGCTCCAGCGCGCGGCTGGACGGGACGCGGTTCAGATACCCGTAAATGAAAAGCTTCAGAAGGGCTGACGGGCGATATCCCGGCCGTCTCGTCCGCGCATGCGAGGTACGTGCGAAACCAAGATCAGCTAGATCAAGTTCGTCCACGAACAGATCAACAACCCTGACGAGACTGTCCTCGTCAATCCAGTCTTCCACACGGTCCGGAAACAGCGTGACCTGATCCCGATCCACCCCTTCAATGAAACCCGACATGAATGTCCCCAAATATCGCTGAAAGCATACCACATCTTGGGGTTTTCACACAGCCTCGGCTGCATGTGGTCATTTGACATTCTTGCTGGGGATACGTGCCTCCTGACTTGGTGCTTTCCCTGACACGGGCATCTTGTGTCGGGGGCCGAACACTAGACGGTCTGCGAAAAATCCGCCCGACGGTAGCCTTGGACGTAAAGCAGCGCGGTCAGGTCGCCGTGATGGATGCGGATATCGCATTGCGCGGCGACCGCGGGCTTTGCGTGCAAGGCGACCCCCGTGCCCGCGCGTTCCAGCATGCCAAGGTCGTTCGCGCCGTCGCCGACGGCGATCACATCGGGTTCGGACAGTCCGAGACGGGCGGTGATATCCTCAAGGGCCTGAACCTTGGCCGCCCGGCCCAGGATCGGGCGCGCCACATCCCCCAGCAGCAGGCCGTCTGCGGACAACAGCGTGTTGGCGCGGTGTTCGTCAAAGCCGAGATGCGCCGCGACCGCCGCGGTGAACGCGGTGAAGCCGCCCGAGACCAGCGCGCAATACGCCCCGTGCGCGCGCATCGTCGCGACCAGTTCGGCACCGCCCGGCATATAGGTGATGCGGGTATTCAGGACATCGGTGACCATTGTCTCGGGCAGGTCCTTCAGCAGTGCCACGCGTTCCAGCAGTGCGTCCTCGAAATCCAGCTCGCCATTCATCGCGCGTGCCGTGATGTCGCGCACATGTGCGCCGATCCCTGCCACCTCTGCCAGTTCGTCGATGCATTCCTGCCGGATCATCGTGCTGTCCATGTCGGCCAGAAGCATACGCTTGCGGCGCCCCTGGCCGGGCTGGACCACCATGTCGACACCCTGCCGGTGCAGATCCTGCCAGACATCGTGGCGGTTGTCCGGCATCTCGGGCATGTCGAATTCCGCCGCCTCATCCGGTCCAAGCCATATCGCGTCACCGCCGCCCCAGGCGTTGCGCAACGCCTCGACAAGGGCAGGGTCCAGCGCGCCGGGGGGGGCGATGAGGGTGGTTGTAAACATTGTGCAGGTTTCCGATCGTGGACACGGGATGTCGCATTTTTCACTCGATTGACGCTTTAGCGCCATTTCCGCACTTGCGAAAGAGGCGCAAAACACGTATCGCCAGAGTTGGGACACTCTTCCCCAACGAAGGGCGCTTATCTGGAAGGATAGCAGACATGACGATACAGAAACCGGCAACGCGGCCGGCCAATCCGCGTTTTTCCTCTGGCCCCTGTGCCAAACCCCCCACATTCGAATTGAACAAGCTTGCTGACGCGCCCTTGGGTCGGTCGCACCGTGCGGGCGTGGGCAAGGCCAAGCTCAAGGCCGCGATCGATGGCACCCGCGAGATCCTCGGCGTGCCCGACGACTACCGCATCGGCATCGTGCCGGCCTCCAATACCGGGGCGCTGGAAATGGCGATGTGGACCATGCTGGGCGCCCGCAAGGTCGAGATGCTGGCCTGGGAAAGCTTCGGCGCGGGTTGGGTTACCGACGCGGTCAAGCAGCTGAAACTGGATGCCGAGGTGAAGACCGCCGAATATGGCGAGATCGTCGATCTGGACAGCGTCGATACCGACAATGACGTCGTGTTCACCTGGAACGGCACCACGTCCGGTGTGCGCGCGCCCAATGGCGACTGGATCAAATCCGATCGCGAGGGCCTGACGATCTGTGATGCGACATCTGCGGCCTTTGCGCAGACCTTGCCCTGGGACAAGCTGGATGTGACCACGTTCAGCTGGCAAAAGGCACTTGGCGGCGAGGCGGCGCATGGTATGCTCATCCTCAGCCCGCGCGCCGTTGAGCGGCTGGAAAATTATACGCCACCCTGGCCGCTGCCGAAGGTTTTCCGCCTGACCAAGGGCGGCAAGCTGAACGAGGGCATCTTCGTGGGCGAGACGATCAACACGCCCTCGATGATGGCGGTCGAGGATTACCTGCTGGCGCTCGACTGGGCGCGCAGCGTGGGCGGCATGGACGGCCTGCGAGAGCGGGCCTACGCGAACCTTGCGGTCGTGCAGTCCTTCGTGGCCGAGCATCCGTGGCTGGCGTTCCTGGCCCACGAGCCCGCGATACGCTCGAACACCTCCGTTTGCCTGAAGTTCACCGATGACCGGATCACTGACGGCGCGGCCTTTGCCAAGGCCGTCGTCAAGCGGCTGGAGGCCGAGGATGCGGCGTATGATGTCGGCTCGTATCGCGATGCGCCGCCGGGTCTGCGGATCTGGTGCGGCGGCACCGTCGAGACCGCTGATGTCACCGCGCTGATGCCGTGGATCGAGTGGGCCTACCAGACCGAGATCGCGGCGCTGTCCGAAACGGCGTAACCACGATTTCTTGCAAAGAAATCGGTCCGGACTCTTTCAAAGAGTCCGGGCACCTCCCCGATATGTCTCATCAAAGGAACCCGGACATGGCACCCAAGGTACTCGTCTCCGACAAACTTTCCGAAACCGCCGTGCAGATCTTTCGCGATCGCGGCATCGAGGTTGATTTTCAGCCCGATCTGGGCAAGGACAAGGACAAGCTGGCAGAGGTGATCGGCGATTATGACGGTCTCGCCATCCGCTCGGCCACCAAGGTCACCGAAAAGATCCTCGACGCGGCCACCAACCTCAAGGTGATCGGCCGCGCCGGCATCGGCACCGACAATATCGACAAGGCCGCGGCCTCGAAAAAGGGCGTGATCGTGATGAACACGCCCTTTGGCAACATGATCACCACCGCCGAACACGCGATCGCGATGATGTTCTCGATCGCCCGGCAGATCCCTGCGGCCTCGGCCTCGACCCAGGCCGGGAAATGGGAAAAGTCCAAGTTCATGGGGGTGGAGCTGACCGGCAAGACCCTTGGCGTGATCGGCGCCGGCAATATCGGCAGCATCGTCTGCGACCGCGCGCGTGGCCTCAAGATGAAGGTGGTGGCCTACGATCCCTTCCTCGGGCAGGAAAAGGCCGACAAGATGGGCGTGGAAAAGGTCGAGCAACTCGATGATCTGCTCAAACGGGCTGATTTCATCACCCTGCACGTGCCGATGACCGACCAGACCCGCAACATCCTCAGCCGCGAGGCGCTGGAGAAAACCAAGAAAGGCGTGCGCATCATCAACTGCGCGCGCGGCGGTCTGGTCGATGAACAGGCACTCGCCGATCTCATCAAGTCGGGCCACGTGGCCAGTGCCGCCCTCGACGTCTTCGCCGAGGAACCCGCGACCGAGAACCCGCTGTTCGGCCTGCCCAACGTGGTCTGTACGCCGCATCTGGGCGCCGCCACCACCGAGGCGCAGGAAAACGTCGCCCTGCAGGTGGCCGAGCAGATGTCGGACTACCTGCTGACCGGGGCCGTCGCCAACGCGATCAACATGCCCTCGGTCACCGCCGAAGAGGCCAAGGTCATGGGGCCGTGGATCAAGTTGTCGGATCATCTGGGCAATTTCATCGGGCAGATGACGGACGAGCCGATCAAGGCGATCAACATCCTCTACGATGGCGTCGCCAGCGAGATGAACCTTGGTGCGCTCACATCGTCCGCCGTGGCCGGGATCATGAAATCGGTGAACCCCGAGGTGAACATGGTGTCCGCCCCCGTGGTGGCCAAGGATCGCGGTATCAAGATCAGCACCACCCGGCAGGACAAGTCCGGTGCCTTCGAGGGCTACATCAAGATTACCGTGGTCACGTCCAAGCGCGAACGCTCGATCGGGGGCACGGTGTTCTCGGACGGCAAGCCGCGCTTCATCCAGATCAAGGGCATCAATATCGATGCCGAGATCGGGCAGCACATGGTCTATACCACCAACGAGGACCAGCCCGGCATGATCGGTACGTTGGGCAACACGATGGGAGAGCACGGCGTCAACATCGCCAATTTCACCCTCGGCCGTTCCGATGCCGGCGGCGAGGCGATCGCCCTGCTTTACGTGGACGCGCCGGTGCCCGAGGCGGCGATCAAGGCGTTGCATGCGACGGGCAAGTTCCGACAGATCCGCCCGCTGCAATTCGACATGGGCTGACAGCGGCATCGCCCCGATGAGCGATGGACGGGATCGCCTGCCTGCGCTATCAGGCAGGCGATTTCGCTTTGCAAAGGAAACCGGTGCCCATGTCCGGCCATGCCACGCCGACCCCCATGACATCGCATCCCAGCGGGCCCTTGTCGGGGCGCGCCGCGGTGCCGGGTGACAAGTCGATCTCGCACCGTGCGCTGATCCTCGGGGCGCTCTCGGTTGGCGAGACGGTGATCACCGGGCTGCTGGAAGGCGAGGACGTTCTGGATACCGCCCGCGCGATGCGCGCCTTCGGGGCCGAGGTGGCGCGCGACGCGGACGGTACGTGGCGCGTGCACGGTGTCGGTGTGGGCGGCTTTTTCGAACCCGACCACGTGATAGATTGCGGCAATTCCGGAACCGGGGTGCGGCTGATCATCGGGGCGATGGCCACCACCGGGATAACCGCCACCTTCACCGGCGACGCGAGCCTCAACAAGCGGCCCATGGCGCGGGTGACCGATCCGCTGGCGCTGTTCGGGGCGCGGGCGGTGGGGCGCGCAGGCGGGCGTCTGCCGATGACGATCGAAGGCGCCGCCGACCCGATCCCGGTGAACTACACGGTGCCGGTGCCGTCGGCGCAGGTCAAGTCTGCCGTGCTCTTTGCCGGGCTGAACGCGCCCGGCGACACCGTGGTGATCGAACGCGAGGCCACCCGCGACCATACCGAGCGGATGCTGGCCGGTTTCGGCGCGCGGATCGTCACCGAGGATACGCCCGAGGGCCGTGTCATCACCTTGACCGGCCAGCCAGAGCTTGTGCCGCAGACCATCGCGGTGCCGCGCGATCCCTCGTCGGCGGCGTTCCCGGTCTGTGCCGCGCTGATCACGCCGGGATCCGATGTGGTGGTGCCGGGTATCGGTCTCAACCCGACGCGGGCGGGGCTGTTTACCACGCTGCGAGAGATGGGCGCGGATCTGGTTTATGAAAACGAGCGTAAAGAGGGCGGCGAGCCGGTGGCGGATCTGCGCGCGCGCTTCTCGCCCGACCTGCGCGGCATCAGCGTGCCGCCGGAACGCGCGGCCAGCATGATCGACGAATACCCCGTCCTGTCGGTGGTCGCCGCCTTCGCGCGCGGCGAGACCGTGATGCGCGGGGTCAAGGAACTGCGCGTCAAGGAAAGCGACCGCATCGCGGCGATGGCCGACGGCCTGCGCGATGGCGGTGTCACCGTCGAGGACGGTCCCGACTGGTGGATCGTCACGGGGCGCGGGCCGGGTGGCGTGCCGGGCGGACAGACCTGCGCCAGCCATCTCGACCACCGGATCGCGATGTCGTTCCTGGTGATGGGCATGGCCAGCCAAGCCCCCGTCAGCGTCGACGACGCCGGTCCGATCGCCACCTCGTTTCCCATATTCGAACCGCTGATGGCACAGCTCGGCGCGGATATCCGCCGCGGTTGACGCGCCTCTTTGGGGGCGATGCCGTGGAATGCATGCGTGTGTGCATCTCTTGCGCATCCTGTGTGCGTTCTTGCCGCAGCGTCCAGCGGGAAACAATGTTGATGCTTAAAGCCCTATTGTGTACGTGACGTCGCGCAGATCAGCTGTTTAACTGTTTGATATACAACCAGAAGTGGAAATGTACAATGTACAGAGTAATAACTGGCCCGGTCGTGGCGGGTATCGCGATGCCCTTGACCGCCCTTGTGGGCGTGTCCACGGCAGAGGCCGCGACCGTGCTTACACCGAGCAATATCATCGTCAGCACGCCGTCGGGCAGCAATGACACGTCCAACCCATATACCGATGACGTCCTCCTCGATTCACTGACATTTCGTGCCGATGATAGCGCTAAGGACACGGTATACGACGGGACGCAGGGATCGTTCAGCGCCGTAAGTCGGTTCGAGGTTCTGACCGGCCGCGGCGGAATAAACGCCGAATGGGGGGACACTGACGACGGGTCGGACGGCGACGACACCCCGTTCGCAAAGGCAGGCTATCCCGACGCCGATCAGGAGACCACCGATCCGACAATTCAGGACGCCGCACTTCTCAACGCCTTCAACAGTCGCAGCCTGAGCGAGATTACCGATGGCGAAGGATCGAGCGGGCAGGGCGGCGACGAGCCTGCAAGCTTCAAGGTCGAATTTGCCCAAAGTCTTTCATTCGATGATGTCGGCAACGACGGTCTGCCGGACGTTCTTTTCTTTGAACGCGGTATGAACGATATCTTCGATGTCGAACTGATTACTGGCGGAACCTTCGAAAACCCCGTGTATTCCGATACGGTCAGAATCAACAGCGGCGATTTCATTTCGGCCGGATTCTCGATCAATACCGTCGAGATTGCCAATGCGCAGGAAATGGGTGTCGGGGGATTTGACCTGGCCGATTTCGGGCTTGGATCGGGCGATACCGCGTTTGGATTCCGACTGGCGGAACAAGAGGGCACAGGCCCTGACCTTGGCGGGTTTTTCCTGTCGGCCGAGGATCCCGAGATATTCGGCCCGCCGCTCAGCGTCGCGGCCGTGCCGCTGCCTGCGTCGCTCTGGATGCTGCTCGGGGGGCTCGGCCTCGGGTTCGGCGCGCTGCGCACGCGCCGCTCGGGCTGATCCGGCCCCACCATCGTTGTGCCCCGTGTCCACGCCCGGACACGGGGCTTTTTCATGCAGACGTCACCGCGCCTGCCGCTGCCGCCACAGCGTGAACAGCCCGGCGCCCACGATCAACGCCGCACCAAGCGCCACGTTGAGCCGGATCGTCTCGGAAAACACGAGGATTCCAAGGGTGCTGGCAAACAGAAGTTGCAGATAGGCAAAAGGCTGCACCGCGCTCGCCTCCGCGACCTCGTAGCATTTGATCAGCGTGAAATGCCCCGCAGCCCCGGTCACGCAAAGCGCGGCCATCCACGCCCAGTCCGGGGCCGTCATCGGCTCCCAGAACCATATGCCTACCCCCGTCATCGCGACCGATCCGACAGTTCCGGTCCAGAAAAATGACGTGGCCGCGCTATCCCGGTGGGCCACGTAGCGCGTCAAAAGCCCGTACAGCGCGAACATCAGCGCCGCGATGAACGGCACCACCGCCTGCGGCTGGAACACCCCGAAACCGGGCTTGAGGATGATGATCACCCCGATGAACCCGACCCCGATCGCGACCCACCGGCGCCAGCCGACACGCTCGCCCAGCACGGGCCCGGACAGGGCCGCGATCAACAGCGGGTAGCAGGCAAAGACCGCGTGGCTTTCGACAAGCCCCAGCAGGGTAAAGCCGAAGACCATGATGCAGATCTCGGCGATCAGCAGCACCGCGCGAAACCCCTGCATCAGCGGTTGCGACGTGGCGGCCGCGGCGCGCAAGCCCCCGGCCTGGCGGGCGGCCACGGTTATCACGAAGGCGGCAAAGAACCAGTAGCGGATCATCACCACCATCAGCACGTTGTATTCCCCGGCCAGATGTTGCGAGATGCCGTCCTGAACCGCAAAGATGAAGGTCGTCAGCACCATCATCCAGATGCCGAGCCGGGTATTCTGTTCCGTCATGCGCTGCCTTTCACGGCCACGGTCATGTGCCGTTTACGGCCATATCCCGGTTGGCGTCTCACGTGAAAGCCCGCCTCTGCAAGCCCCCGGCGCACGAAACCGGCGGCGGTATAGGTCGCGGCCGTGCCGCCGGGACATGTGTGGCGCGCGACCTCGGCCATCAGATCCGGCTGCCAGAGTGCGGGGTTCTTCGCCGGCGAAAACCCGTCGAGAAACCACGCATCGGCCATGTCGTGCCAATGGGTTAGCGTGTGGCGTGCATCGCCGGTAACAAGCCTGAAGCTCAGATCCGGGCGCTCGATCCGGGTTGCGCCTGCCCGCCAGAAGGGCGCAAGCTCGGTTGCAATCGGTTCGATTTCCGCAAACCGGCTATGCGCCCTCCGCATGTCGGCTGGGGCGATCGGCCAGGCCTCGAACGAGGTGTAGTGCAGCCGCCCCGACACGCCCGCCGCGCGCCACGCCGCAAGCGCCGCCAGCAGGTTCAGCCCGGTGCCGAACCCCAACTCGGCGATGTGAAACCCGTCGCGGAACCGCGCCGGCAGGTCATTGCCGGAAAGAAACACGTGCCGTGTTTCGGCCAACCCGTTCTCGAGACTGAAATAAGGATCGTCGAACATCGCCGAGACGGGCACATCGTCGTCACGCCAGACGAGATCGGCGGGATGGTCCTGCATGCGGTGATCCTCTAGGACAGGCGGAACGGGGCAAAGCATCGCGCGGAGGCGGCGGAATGACAACGGCTGATGTGACAGTGCGCGGCGCGGGGATCTTCGGGCTGTCGGTGGCCTGGGCCTGTGCGCAGCGTGGCGCGAAAGTGCGGGTGATCGACCCGCACGGCCCCGGCGCGGGCGCGTCGGGCGGTATCGTCGGCGCGCTTGCCCCGCACGTGCCGGAAAACTGGAATGACAAGAAGGCGTTCCAGTTCGACAGCCTGATCATGGCCGAGGATTTCTGGGCGGAGGTGGCTGCGGTGTCGGGCCTGTCACCCGGCTATGCGCGGACCGGCCGCGTGCAGCCGGTGACCGATGAGGCCGCACTGAAGCTTGCGCACGACCGGGAGATCAGCGCGCGCCGGCTGTGGCAAGATAAGGCCGCATGGCGCGTGGCACCTGCGACGGGCGACTGGTGCCCGTACAGCCCGACCGGCTACGTCATTCACGATACGCTGACCGCGCGCCTGCACCCCCGGCGCGCCTGCGACGCACTGGCCGCGGCGTTGCAGGCCAAGAGCGCAGAGGTGCTGTGCGAGGGCCCGGACGAGGGGTGCGTGCTCTGGGCCACCGGTGTCGTGGGGCTGGAGGCGCTGAACGCCGGGCACCCCCGTCTTGTCGGGGGCGGCGTCAAGGGGCAGGCCGCTCTCTTGGATCTCGATATGCGCGACCGGCCGCAGCTTTTCGCTGACGGGCTGCATATCGTGCCACATGCGGATGGCACGACCGCCATCGGCTCGACCTCCGAACGTGTCTATGACGATCCCGCCGGCACCGATGACCAGCTCGACGCGGTGATCGCGCGGGCGATGGCGGCGGTGCCTGTGCTGGCCGGGGCGCGCGTGGTTGCCCGTTGGGCCGGGGTGCGGCCGCGCGCCCGCAGCCGTGCGCCGATGCTGGGCACGCATCCGCTGCATGCGGGCCAGTTCATCGCCAATGGCGGGTTCAAGATCGGTTTCGGCATGGCCCCGAAGGTGGCTGGGGTGATGGCCGACCTGATGCTCGACGGGCGCGATGCGATCCCCGAAGACTTCCGGCCGGAAGCGTCGCTGTGACGCACGCTCAACCTGCCCCGGCAGGCTGAGAAAGCCCGCTGTCCGGATCGCCCAATTGATCAAGCAGCCCCGAGATGTCCTCGATCAGCTCGGCCACGACATGTATGACGCCGGCCTGCCGTTCTACCCGGCCGGTCACCCGCAACAGCCGTCCCGAGACCACCGCGCGACGAAACGTCTCGAAGACATTGCGCCAGATCACCACGTTCACCACGCCGGTCTCGTCCTCCAGCGTCACGAAGACCACGCCCTGCGCGGTACCGGGCCGCTGCCGCAAGAGAACCAGCCCCGCCACAGTGACACGCGCCCCCGCGGATGATGCGGCAAGCTGCGTGGCCACAACGGCAGAGGGTGGATGCGGCAGATGAGTCGTCATGGAAACAAAAATAGAACAAATACCATGTGACACAACTCTTTTGGCAATGCGCCGCAAATGGGGGTGGTCTCCGGCAGGGGGCTTGGCTAGGTAGCCCGATAACACGCGAGCAAAGGGAGCATGCCAGCCATGGCCAGGATTACCTATATCGAGCATAACGGCACCCCTCACGAGGTCGAGGTTCCTACCGGCCTGACCGTGATGGAGGGCGCACGCGACAACAACATCCCCGGAATCGAGGCCGATTGCGGCGGCGCCTGCGCATGTTCGACCTGCCATGTCTATGTCGATCCAGCCTGGGTCGGAAAGTTGCCCGCCAAGGAGGACATGGAAGAGGACATGCTCGATTTCGCATACCAGCCCGATCCCGAGCGTTCGCGCCTGACCTGCCAGCTCAAGGTCAACGACGCGCTTGACGGGCTGGTGGTGCAGATGCCCGAAAAGCAGATCTGACCGCGTCCCTGTTTCTTCTTGGCGAAAATACCCCGGGGAGCGCGAGGGGCAGCGCCCCTCGCCCCGGTCGGATTGCGCGCAGCGCAATTCGAAACATGGAATGTCAGAGCGCGCGCCACCCGATATCGCGACGGCAAAACCCGTCCGGCCAGTCGATCCGGTCGACCAAGCCGTAGGCTCGGTCAGCCGCTTCGCGCAAGCTTGCACCACGCGCCGTGACCGCCAGAACGCGCCCGCCATTGGCGACATATCGCCCCTTGTCCCGTGCCGTGCCGGCGTGAAACACCTGATGAAAGCTGTCCTCGGGGCAATCCTCGATGCCGCTGATCACACTGCCCTTGTCATACGCCCCTGGATAGCCTGCCGCGGCCATCACCACGCTTATCGCGTGATCCTCGGCCCAGTTCACCGGCATCCCGGCCAACCGCCCCTCGGCCACCGCCTGCATCAGGTCGAGGATCTGGCCGCCAAGCCGCATCATCAGGGCCTGACATTCCGGATCGCCGAACCGCACATTGAACTCGACCAGCCGGGGCTGGCCCGCCTCGATCATCAGGCCGACGAACAGCACCCCCTGATAGGGCGTACCGCGTCGCGCCATTTCCGCCAGCACCGGGCGCACGATTGCGTCGAGGGCGGTGTCGGTCACCTCTGGCGTCATCACCGGCGCGGGCGAATAGGCCCCCATGCCGCCCGTGTTGGGGCCGGTATCGCCCTCGCCCGCGCGCTTGTGGTCCTGCGCCGTGCCGATGGGCAGCGCCGTCTCGCCATCGCAGAGCACGAAAAAAGAGGCCTCTTCGCCGGTCATCATCTCTTCGATCACCACCTCGGCGCCGGCGGTGCCGAAACTGCCGCCGAACATGTCGTCAAGCGCGGCAAGGGCCTGGTCCTCGGTCTCGGCGACGATGACGCCCTTGCCCGCGGCCAGACCGTCGGCCTTGATCACGATAGGGGCCCCTTTTGCCTGCACATGCGCGCGGGCGGCCGCGTGATCGGTGAAATGGGCATAGGCCGCGGTCGGCGCCCCCGCAGCCTCGCATATCTCCTTGGCAAAGTGCTTGGACGCCTCCAGCCGCGCCGCGTCGGCCCCCGGCCCGAAAACCAACAACCCGGCGTCGCGCAGCCGGTCGGCCACGCCCGCGACAAGCGGGGCCTCGGGGCCGATGATCACGAAATCCACCGCTTCGGCGTCACAGAACCCCGCGATCGCGCCGCCATCCGACAGGTCGAGCGTGGCACATTCGGCGATCTCTTTGATGCCGGCATTGCCCGGCGCCACGATCAGCCGGTCGCATTTGGGGTTCTGAAGCACCGCCCAGGCCAGGGCATGCTCGCGGCCGCCGCCGCCGAGGATCAGGATGTTCATGCCGCGCATCTCCGTCTTGGCCTTGGCTGCGTCGCGTTCTAGGGTGGTGCGAAACCAGACACAAGCCAAAGCACGAAAAGGCAGGGCCATGTCCGACCTCATCGACGATCCCGACCCCGGCGAGAACGCGCCCGAATTCTCGGTCACCGAGCTTTCGGGCGCGATCAAGCGGGTGATCGAGGGGGAATTCGGCCATGTCCGCGTGCGCGGCGAACTGGGTCGCATCGCGCGGCCGCGCTCGGGGCATATCTACCTTGACCTCAAGGACGACCGGTCGGTGTTGTCGGGGGTGATCTGGAAGGGCGTGGCGTCGCGTCTTTCGGTCCAGCCCGAAGAGGGGATGGAGGTCGTCGCGACCGGGCGGCTGACGACCTTTGGCGGTCAGTCGCGCTACCAGATCGTGATCGAGGACATAAAGCCCGCGGGCGTCGGCGCGCTGATGGCGATGCTGGAAAAGCGCAAGAAGGCGCTGGAGGCCGAAGGGCTGTTCGCCGCCGAGCGCAAGCGCCCCTTGCCCTATCTGCCCGAGATCATCGGCGTCGTCACCTCACCCTCGGGCGCGGTGATCCGCGACATCCTGCACCGCTTGCGCGAGCGGTTCCCGCGCAAGGTGCTGATCTGGCCGGTCGCGGTACAGGGCGAGAAATGCGCGCCCGAGGTGGCGCGTGCGATCCGTGGATTCAACGCCATGACGCCGGGCGGTGCGGTGCCGCGGCCGGACCTGATCATCGTCGCGCGTGGCGGTGGCTCGGTCGAGGATCTGTGGGGCTTCAACGACGAGGCCGTGGTGCGTGCCGCCGCCGAAAGCGACATCCCGCTGATCTCGGCCGTGGGCCACGAGACCGACACGACGCTGATCGATTTCGCCTCGGACAAGCGCGCGCCGACGCCGACGGCGGCGGCGGAACTGGCGGTGCCGGTGCGGCTGGATCTGCTGGCGTGGCTGGATAAGCAGGCGGCGCGGCTCAGCCAGGCGCAAGGCAACGCGATCGGGCTGCGCGGGCAACGCTTGCGGGATCTGTCGCGCGCCTTGCCTAGCCCCGAAACCCTGCTCGAAACACCCCGCCAACGGTTCGACACATGGGCCGAACGTCTGCCCGCCGCGCTGATCCGCACGGTGCAGGTGCGGCGCGTCGCGCTGTCCGAACGGGCGGGTGCGCTGCGCCCGTCACTGTTGCGCCGCGCGGTCGAGGGCGACAGGCGCCGGTTGCGCGACACCGCCGCGCGGCTGAACACACGTGCCCTGACACGCGAGATCGACCAGAAAAAGCGTGATCTCGACCGGCTGAGCACGCGGTTCTCTGACGCCGCGAACCGGCAGGTTCAGGGCTGGCGCGAGCGGATGGAAACGCTCGACCGGCTGCGCGAGACGCTGGGGTACAAGGAGACGCTGCGGCGCGGCTACGCGGTGGTGCGCGGCGACGGCGAACTGGTGACCACGCGCGACCGCGCCGCCGAGGCCACGATGCTGGAGATCGAGTTCGCCGACGGCACGCTCAGCCTTGGTGACGCAGCGGACGCGCCGCGCAAACCGGCCAAGCCCGCGCCCAGGCCGAAAGACCCGCCAAAGGAGCAGGGCAGCCTGTTCTGAGCCTCATGTCGTTTCGCGACAATGCTGCCGGAACGCACGTTTGAGCAGATCCAGCTCTTCGCGCAAAAGGGCCAGTTCTGAACGGATGTCATGGGCCAGAACATCGCCGGCCAGCACCGTGAAACTGTCCAGCACCGTGCCGCTTTTCACATCGTGGATCAGATAGGTCTGCACACCGTCCGACAGCGTCTCGGGCGGGACCGGGACGCGCAGCACCCAATCCCCTGCCTCGGGTCGTGCGATCACCTCGACATCCGGCAAGCGGGTCTGAAGGTGCGTTACCTCGATCTCCGGGGTCGGCCCGTCCGTGGGGGCGCCTGCCAGCACGCCAGCCCAGATCCCCTCGACCAGCCGGGATTCGGTCACCGTCAGATCGGTCATATTCGGTCCTTTCGTCAGAGAGCGGCCCGCAGGCGGCGGCTCAGTGTGACGTCATGCACTGCGACATGGCTCATATGCGGGGTGTCGAGGATCAGGTCGATCCATGCGTGCCCCAACCGCCTGTCGTCGAGTTTCGAATAGGCGAGATCGAACTCGACCGTGGTCTCGGGGGCGTCGAGGGGCAGTTCGCGCACGAGCTGTTCCGTGTTCGGGCCGTGCCTGACGTTGAGCCGGGCGAAGATCTTTACAGGGGTTTCCACCGCGATGATCGTGTCGAGCCGCACAAGATGCTGTCGCGTCAGACCCTCGATCGCCGATCGCGGCAGGTCGAGCACCAGCGACAGGAACGACCCCTCGAAGGCGAACACCTCAAGCTGCAGGCCGTAGGGCGCGCGGTCGTCGGCGCGCGTGTTGCGTGTCTGACGCACCGCAAGCTCTGACCGGGGGCAATCGTGAAAGACGGTCACCTCGTGTCCCAAGGTGGATTTCGAGCGCACCGATGCCATGCCGGGCGCCGCCAGCGGAGTGTGCCAGACCTCGGGACGCCATGACCAGTCGGTGCCGTGAGGCGTGGCCGGTGGCACGGCGTCGATCCGTGGTGCCGCCAGACGTGCGTCGGCAGTGCGGATCACCTCGTTCAGGGCGGTCCAGAGCGGCTTGGCGCGGGCCCGTGCCGCGTGCAGTCCTGCACGGTCCATGACCGGCGCGTGGCGCGCGACCTTTCGCCAGATACGCAGGGTGTGCCGGTGGACGGCGCTGTCGAGGATGTTCATGCTGCCTGCGCCCTTTCGGTCCTGTTCAGGCCTGTCGGTTCGTTATTGGAACACCGAAACGTTTTCAATTCATGATCCGGGGGACGCTCCGGCCCGGAAACCTGCCGTGCGTGCCCCGCAATCGCCTTCGTTCCCGTCAGCCCCGGTCGTTTGCGCCGCGTGGCGGGCTTGCCGCGCGCAGCGTTGCGGCGAGATCGCCCAGCAGGTCGCGCCCGCGCGCCCCGGCAATGGCCCCGTCCCGTGGGCCATAGGCGGCCAGCCCCACGATATGACCGTTGATCACCAGGGTGGCGCGCCAATACGCGGGATCGCCGCCCGGCAGCACCGTCTCGCCACCTTCGGCGACATGGACAAGGGTAAGGTCGTCGCTTTCCTCGGCGCGGCGGACGGTATCGGGGCCCACGGCCCTTGCCATCGCGGAGGCGTCGGGCGGCGCAGCCTGGGCCGCGCGCGGCAGCACCGACACGGTCATGACCGCGGGATCGACGGCAATGCCCATCTGGCCTGTCAGGCTTTCGCAACTGGCCAGAAGGGCAAAGCGCCCGCCGATCTCGCGTTTGACGCTGTCGGGGTCGATGCAATAGCCGCGTGGTCCTGTCACGGTCACCGCGCCGTCATAGAAGGCGACCGCGCTTGGCGTATCCGTCCGGGACGGTGCGCCAGCCAGATCGAGGCAGGCGGCCAGTGGCAGGCACAAGACCGGCCACACGCCCCGCAACCCGCGCCCGTTCGGGGGCCGGATCACGTCACAGGTCCATGTAGACATGCCGCTCTGCCTGTGCGCCCGGATGGGTGACGGCGCCCTTGTAGGTCTCGCCGACAAGCTGGGCGTATTTCCACAGCGCGCCCGAGGCGTAGATCGTCTCGCGCGGGCCGGGCCAGTCCGCCTTGCGGCGGGCCAGCTCGTCATCCGGCAGATCAACCGACAATTCGCCCTTGATTGCGTCGATGGTGATCACGTCGCCCGTCCGGATCAACGCGATGGGCCCGCAATGCGCGGCCTCGGGGCCGACATGGCCGACGCAGAAGCCGCGCGTCGCGCCCGAAAAGCGGCCGTCGGTGATCAGCGCGACCTTCTTGCCCATGCCCTGACCCGACAGTGCGGCGGTGGTCGACAGCATCTCGCGCATGCCGGGGCCGCCGGCGGGGCCCTCGTTGCGGATGACGATCACCTCGCCTTCCTCGTAGCCCCGCGCCTTGACGGCCTCGAACGCGTCCTCTTCGCATTCGAAGACGCGTGCCGGGCCGGTGAACACCTGGTTTTCAGGTGCGATGCCGGCGACCTTCACGATCGCCCCGGTGGGCGCGAGATTGCCCTTGAGGCCCACGACACCACCTGATCGCGTGATCGGGGTGTCGATGGGATAGATGACGCGGCCATCGGCCTCGCGCGTGATCAGGTCCAGCTCTTCGCCGATGCTGCGGCCCGACGCGGTCACGCAATCCTCGTGGATCAGGCCCGCCTTGCGCAGCTCCTTCATCACCACGGGGATGCCGCCCGCGTCGTAGAGATCCTTGGCGACATACGCGCCGCCCGGTTTCAGATCGACGAAATAGGGCGTGTCGCGGAAAATGTCGCAGACATCTTCCAGGAAAAAGTCGATCCCCGCCTCATGCGCGATCGCCGGCAGGTGCAACCCGGCATTCGTGGACCCGCCGGTGCAGGCGACGACCCGCGCGGCGTTCTGCAGGGATTTCAGCGTCACCACGTCGCGCGCACGGATGTTCTTGTCCAGCAGGTCCATGACGGCCCGCCCCGAGGCATCGGCGTATTGATCGCGGCTCTCGTAGGGCGCGGGCATGCCCGACGAATTCATCAGCGCCAGCCCGATCGCCTCGGATACGCAGGCCATGGTGTTGGCGGTGAACTGCCCGCCACAGGCGCCCGCCGACGGGCAGGCCACGCGTTCCAGCGCATCGAGGGCCGCGTCGGACATCTGCTTGTTCTGGTGCCAGCCGACCGCCTCGAACATGTCCTGCACGGTCAGGTCGCGGCTGCGGAACTCTTCGGGGATATCGTCGATCTGCGGCGCCTTGCCCGGCAGGATCGATCCGCCATAGATGAAGACCGACGGCACGTTGAGCCGCACCATCGCCATCATCATGCCCGGCAGGGATTTGTCGCAACCCGCCAGCCCGACCAGCGCGTCATAGCAATGCCCGCGCATCGTCAGTTCGACCGTGTCGGCGATCGCCTCGCGCGACGCAAGGCTCGACCGCATGCCTTCGTGGCCCATGGCGATGCCGTCGGTCACGGTGATGGTCGTGAACTCGCGCGGGCTGCCATGCGCCTCCTTGACGCCGCCCTTGACCGCCTGTGCCTGGCGGTTGAGCGAGATGTTGCAGGGCGCGGCCTCGTTCCAGCAGGTCGCGACGCCGACCAGAGGCTGATGGATCTCCTCCTCGGTCATGCCCATGGCGTAGTAATAGGATCGGTGGGGCGCGCGGGCGGCGCCTTCGGTGACATACCGGCTGGGCAGTTTGGACTTGTCGAACTTGGTCATCTGTGGCCTCCCGAAACTTGCTGCCATTCGGTCTAGGCCAGTGCCGTGCGCGGAGCAAGCCGATTGCAACGCGCGGGGTGGCGCACTAGCTTGACCGACATGCGATATGATGCTCACGAAATTCTCGTTGCGCCCGCGCGCAGCTCTGCCGGACTGAAACGCCTGATCGGTGGTGTGCTGCTGCTGGTGCCGCTGTTTCTGGTGCTGAGTTTCGGCTACGCGGCACTGCTGCCGGTGCTGTTTGGCCCCGAAGGCTGGGCGCAGGTGCGGGGCGGCGTGGGACAGGCCAGCACACCGGCAGGTGTGCTGATCAACCTTCTGACCTTCGGGCTGTTGATCGTGGCGCTCGGGGTGGTGGTGCGGATCGTGCATCGGCGCGATCTGGGCACGCTGATCGGTTCGGTGCCCATGGCGGTCCGGCAGTTCGGGCGCGCGCTTGGGGCGATGGCGATATTGTACGGTGTCGTCGCACTGATCCCGATGCCCGACAGCGTCGCGCCGACGCCCAATGTCGACATGGGGACATGGGCCCTGTTCCTTGTGCCCGCGCTTTTCGCGCTGTTCCTTCAGGTCTTCGCGGAAGAGCTGATCTTTCGCGGCTACCTGCAAAGCCAGCTGGCCGCGCGCTTCGTGTCGCCGGTCATCTGGCTGGTCGTCCCATCGGTCGCCTTTGCCCTGCTGCATTTCGATGCCACGAGCTATGGCGGCAATGCGTGGATCGTCGTGGTCTGGGCGGCCGGATTCGGCATCGTGGCGGGCGATCTGACGGCGCGGTTCGGCACGCTGGGACCGGCGACCGCGCTACATCTGATCAACAATTTCAGCGCCATCCTGATCGCCGCGCCACAGGGGCAATTCGACGGTCTGGCGCTTTATTCCTATCCCTTCGCCATCGACGATACCCGCGCGATCATGGCGATCCTGCCGGTCGATCTGCTGGTCCTCGTCTGCGGCTGGCTGGCCATCCGCGTGGCCCTGCGCGGCTGATTGCATTTCCCGCGCACCCCCCTTATTTGAATTGGATCGTTTCCAAGGCAGGGACCCGCCCGATGAACTGGATCACCAATTACGTGCGCCCGCGGATCAACTCGATCTTTTCGCGCCGCGAAATTCCGGAAAACCTGTGGTCCAAATGCGATGACTGCGGCACGATGCTGTTTCACCGCGAGCTTTCGGGCAATCTGAATGTCTGCACGAATTGCGGTCACCACATGCCTATCAATCCGCGTGCCCGGTTCGCGGCGCTGTTCGACGGCGGCCTCTTTGCCGATGTCCCGGTCCCGGCGCCCACGCCCGATCCGTTGCATTTCCGCGACCAGAAGAAATATCCCGACCGGCTGCGCGCCGCGCAGAAGGAAACCGGCGAGAAAGAGGCGATGCTGGTCGCCACCGGCGAGATCGGTCGAACGCCCGTTGTGGCCGCGGCGCAGGATTTCTCGTTCATGGCCGGGTCGATGGGCATGTATGTGGGCAATGCGATCATCGCCGCCGCCGAAGAGGCGGTCAAGCTCAAGCGCCCGCTGATCCTGTTTTCCGCCGCCGGTGGCGCGCGCATGCAGGAAGGCATCCTGTCGCTGATGCAGATGCCGCGCACCACCGTCGCCGTGCAGATGCTGCGCGAGGCCAAGCTGCCGTATATCGTGGTACTCACGCATCCCACGACCGGCGGGGTCACGGCCTCTTACGCGATGCTGGGCGATGTGCAGATCGCCGAGCCGGGCGCGCTGATCTGCTTTGCCGGTCCGCGCGTCATCGAACAGACCATCCGCGAAACGCTGCCCGAGGGGTTCCAGCGCGCCGAATACCTGCTTGAACACGGGATGCTGGACCGGGTGACGCGCCGCACCGAGATGCGCGACGAACTGATCACCATCGTCCGGATGCTGATGCGGCTGCCGCCCGGCGTTAAGGGGGATCTGCCCGCGCCCGATAGAGCGCCAGAGGCAACGCAACCTGTCACGCCAGAGGCCGCGCCAGAGACACCCGGCAAAGACACGCCCGAGACATGAACGCCCCGACATCCGACCTCATCCTCGAGCGGATGATGGCGCTGCACCCCAAGATCATCGACCTCACGCTGGATCGGGTCTGGCGCCTGCTCGATGCCCTGGGAAATCCGCAAAACGACCTGCCGCCCGTGATCCATATCGCCGGGACCAACGGCAAGGGCAGCACGCTGGCCATGATCCGCGCCGGGCTGGAGGCCGCGGGGCATACCTGCCACGCCTATACCTCGCCGCATCTGGCCCGCTTCCACGAGCGTATCCGGCTGAATGGCAATCTGATATCCGAGGCTCATCTGACGGCCATTCTCGACGAGTGCCACGCCGTCAACGGCGACGCGCCGATCACCTATTTCGAGATCACCACATGCGCCGCCATTCTTGCCATGGCGCGACAGCCCGCCGATTACGCGCTGCTCGAGGTGGGGCTGGGCGGCCGCCTGGACGCGACCAACGTGATCGACCGGCCCGCGATCACAGTGATCACGCCCATCTCCATGGATCACGAGGCGTATCTGGGCGACACGCTGGCCGCGATCGCCGGCGAAAAGGCGGGCATCGTCAAGCGTGGCGTGCCCTGCATCGTCGGCCCGCAAGCCGATGCGGCGATGGAGGTGGTCGAGGCCGCCGCAACCCGCCTTGGCGCGCCGCTGCTGGCCCATGGTCAGCACTGGCACGTCATGCAAGAACGCGGGCGACTGGTCTACCAGGACGAGACCGGGCTGCGCGATCTGCCGCTGCCGAACCTGCCGGGGCATCACCAGATCGAGAACGCGGGCGCCGCCCTGGCCGTGCTGCGCCACCTCGACGCGGGTGACGTGGCCTGCGAGGCGGCCGTGACCCGCGCGGTCTGGCCCGCGCGCATGCAGCGGCTGGCCTCTGGGCCGCTGATCGACGCGGCCCCCGAGGCCGAGATCTGGCTGGATGGCGGGCACAACGTGGCCGCGGGGCGGGCGCTGGCGCGGCATCTGGCAACCATGCCGACGCGGGCGACGCATCTTGTCTGCGGAATGCTGAACACCAAGGATGTAACGGGGTATCTGGGCCCACTGGCGGCGGTGGCCGACAGCCTGACCGCCGTGTCGATCCCCGGAGAGACCAACACCCTTCCGGCCGAAATTACCGCGGCTGCCGCGCGTGATGTCGGCCTGCGCGCGCAGACCGCCGATACCGTGCTTGCGGCCGTGACGCGGATCGCCGCCACCGATCACGCGGCACGCGTGCTCATTTGTGGCTCGCTTTACCTGGCGGGCGGCGTTCTGCGCGAGAACGGCTGAAGGGCGGCAATGCGCCCGTCAGATCGTCTGATCGTAATCGCCAATGGCCGGCTCGGTGCGGATGACCGCGTCGAGGTCGTGGAAAATCGCACGCATCTCCGCCTCGCTTTCGCCGCTTTCGCACACCACCACGAGGTTGGGGGTATTGGACGACGCACGCACGAGGCCCCACGACCCGTTGTCGAGCATCACGCGCGCGCCATTGACCGTCACCACCTCCTTGATGGGGCGGCCCGCGACGGTCTCTCCGGCCTCATGCTTGGCGATGAGCCTGCCCACGATCCGGTCGAGGGCCTGATACTTCTCGCCGTCAGCGCAGAAGGGCGACATCGTGGGCGTGCCCCACGTGCGTGGCAGCGCCCGGCGCAGGTCCGACATCGACATGTCCGGATTGCGGTCCATCAGCTTGCAGATTTCCACGGCCACCCGCATGCCGCAATCGTATCCGCGCCCCACGGGTTCTGCGAGAAAGTAATGCCCCGATTTCTCGAATCCCGCCAGCGCGCCCAGTTCCTTGACGCGGCGCTTCATGTGGCTGTGCCCGGTCTTCCAGTAATCCGCGGTCACGCCGTTCTTCTTCAATTCCGGATCGCTGGCGAACAGCCCTGTCGATTTCACATCGGCGACAAAGGTCGAGTTCGGGTAGAGCTTGCTAAGGTCGCGTGCCATGATCACGCCCATCTTGTCGGCGAAAATCTCTTCGCCCTCGTCATCGACAACGCCGCAGCGGTCGCCGTCACCGTCGAAGCCAAGCGCGAAATCGGCCCCCGTCGCGCGCACGCTTTCGGCCATGTCGTGCAGCATTTCCATCGCTTCGGGGTTCGGGTTGTAATGCGGGAAGGTGTAATCGAGCGTGTTGTGCGACGGCACAACCTCGACGCCGATGCGCTCGAACAATTCGGGGGCAAAGGCACTGGCCGTGCCATTGCCGGTCGCACAGACGACACGCAGTTTGCGGGTCATCCGGAAATCGCCCGCCAGATCGTCGAGATAGGCCTCGCGCACACCATCGACGAATTCATACGCCCCGCCCGGATGCGGCGCGCCGCGTCCCTGCAACACGATGTCGCGCAGCTCTGCCATCTCGTCGGGGCCGTGGGTCAGCGGGCGTTCGAACCCCATCTTGACTCCGGTCCAGCCGTTGGGATTGTGCGATGCGGTGACCATGGCGACTGCCGGCACATCCAGGTGGAACTGCGCGAAATAGGCCATGGGCGACAGCGCCGGCCCGATATCGCGAACGGTTATTCCGGCCTGCATCAGGCCAAGGATGAGCGCATTCTTGATGCTCAGAGAATAGTCGCGGTAATCGTTGCCGACGACGATCTCGGGCCGGATGCCGCGTGTGCGGATCTGTGTGCCAAGGCCGAGGCCAAGCGCGGTTATCCCGGGCAGGTTGATCTCGTCAGGGTATTTCCAGCGCGCGTCATACTCGCGAAAACCGGTTGGCACGATCATCGCGTCCCGCAGGAAATCCCATGTGTTGGGGGTGACGGTCGGCAGTGGCTTGGTCATCGAATTACTCATTTCCGGTTGTATCTCTGGGCACCGCTATTGGCAAAACGTGACACGGGTGTAAAGCGCCTGCACCCCGCACGGGCCGGCGCGGGCCTTGTGACGCGAGCGGACCAGCGGCATCGCGCCGACCCAAAGCCGGTCAGGCGCGGTCTCGGGTGTCAGGACGAGACCTGCTCGCGTAGGATCGACGCCGTGAGCGAGATCATCAGGTATATGCCCGAGAAGATCAGCAGCGCGAGGAGCGTGTTTTCGAAGACCTTGGGATAGCTTGGGTCCTGCGAGGGCAGGGGGCGCACGCTGACGGTCAGATAGCGCACCTGCTTGTTGGCCTCGATCTGGGACTGCCGCCGGGTTTCCAGCGCGGATTGCAACACGAGGTCGGCGGTTGCCAGATCGGCCTGCGCCATCTGGATCGCGGCGGTCTTGGATGCCAGCGAACGCTCCCCCTCGGTGGCTTCGGTCAGCCGTGATTTCTGGCGCTGAAGTTCGGCGCGCAAGACCTCGATCTCGCTTTTCAGCGCGTCCACGCGGGCGTCGTTGGGGCGTGGATTGTTCATCTGCAAGCTCAGGTTCAGCTCTTTTTCCTGCAACTGCAATTCGACCGAGTTCACCAGGCTGCGGATGCTGGCGATTTCGCCCTCCGGGTCGAGGATGCTGCTTTCCTGCAACGCGACGAGCTGCTGTTGCGCCTCGCGCCGTTCCTGCTTGGCCTGCTCCAGGCTTTCCGTGGCGGTCTTGACAGCATCTTGCCGTTTTTCCTGGCTCAGGGCGTCCACGCGTTCCTCGGCATAGGCGATCAGCCGCCGCGAGAATTCGGCACTCACCTGCGGATCGGCGGTCGATACCTCCATCCGGATGACCCCTTCGGTCGGATCATAGCCGAGTTTTACGTATTTGCTGTAGAGGGCATAGGCGTCTTCGTTCGACGCGTCGGGGTCCAGCCGTTGCAAGGGGTCGATCCACGGCTGGCTGAAATGCGCGCGAAAGCCGACATCGTCGTCAAGCCGCAGCATCGCATCCTTGGATTCGAGGTATTCCTGGGTCGCGATCGCGTCCTGTCCGGTGGCGAACTGGCTGGGCAGAAGACCGCCAAGACCGCCGCCGCCGGCCCCGCCGCCATCGGCCGACAGGATCAGGAATGCGGATTTCGTGGTATACATCGGCGTGGCGATCGCCGCGTAGTAATAGCCCACGACCACGGTCGGCAGGATGACAAAAGCCATCAGGCGCGACACAAGCAGCGCCAGCTTGCGCCGGCGCCGCTTGGCGATGTCGCGCTGGATTTCCGAGACGTCCCTTGCGCGCCGGTCCGCGGGGCTGAGTTCGGTCGAGGGCAGGGTGCGCGCGCCGTCCGGCACGATCTGCGGCAGTTTCGGGCGCCCTTCGGCCTGTGACGAGTCGCGCGATCCACCCGTCTTCGCCACCAGTTCGACAATCGTGGCGCGTTGGAACGGATCGACGTCGCGCGCGCGCAACAGCCGCACCGCATCGTGATCCGAGACCGGGGACAGACCGTACTTTTGCGCCGTGCGCCGCGCCAGCCGAAGCTCGCGTGCGCTCAGCTCTTCGGCGCGGATGTCTTCGATTTCATCGGCGGCCTGTCGGTCCTGCCCGGGCGCCGCGCCGGTGTCTCGCGCGGATGTGCCCCCGTCACGTTCGGAGACGTTGCCGGACACGTGATCCCGCGAGGGGCGGACCGACGCGTCGCGCCGGATGCGGAATTTTCTAACCCTGGGTTTCATAGTCATAAAGCGCTTTTGCCTCTTCCAAGGTGTCGAACATGTAGAGTTGCCCGCCCATCAGCACCGCCGCCGACCGTGCGAATTTCTCCAGCGTGCGGGGATCGTGCGACACGATGACGATGGTGGTCGTGCGCAGACGCTCGCGCAGGATATCGCCCGCCTTGCGGTTGAAGTCCACATCGGTCGAACCGGGCATGCCCTCGTCGATCAGGTAGATGTCGAAATCGAGGGCAAGCATCAGGGCAAAGCTGAACCGCGCGCGCATGCCCGACGAATACGTGCCGATGGGTTGATCGAAATATTCGTCGAGATTGCAAAGCCACCTGCAATACGCTTCGATATAGTCGGGATCGAGGCCGTAGAGCCGCGCGATGTAGCGCGCATTTTCCAACGCGGACAGCCGGCTGATGACGCCGCCCATGAAACCCAGTGGAAACGAGACACGGCAGCCGCGGCGGATCACCCCCTCATCGGGCTTTTCCAGCCCGGCCATCATGTTGATCAGGGTGGTCTTGCCTGTCCCGTTCGGCGCGAGAATCCCGAGGCTGTGACCGAGATCCACCCGGAACGACACGCGGTCGAGGATCACCTTGTGCTGTGTGCCCGTCCAGAAGGACTTGCTGACGGTATCGAATTCGATCATCGCGTTGTCCCGATCACGCGCGGGTCCGTGCCACATCGGACGACCGCAGGTCAATGTCTGGTTACAACCTCCGTCATGCCCGACACAAATACAACATACCGTTTACACGCGGGATAATTCCGTCGGATAAAGCTTGAAATCGGTCCGGTCCCGACCGGGCGTTGCCGGGATGTAACGACGCGTTTCCACGGCAGGGCCGCCGGCACGCCGAAATTGCCTTGGCCGCGCCGCCGGGTTAAGGGACCCCAAGCACGCGAGCGCGAGGACCATGCGATGAGCCGGATCTGCCATATCGAGTTGAACGATGCCAACCTGCCGCCGCCCACGCCCGAGATCGAGCAGGAGCGCAAGGTCGCGATGTACGACCTGATCGAGGAGAACAGCTTTGTCCTGCCGCCCCGAGACGACCGCGTCGTGCCGGACGGCCCCTACCGGGTGGGCCTGTCGATTCGCGAAAAGCGGCTGGTCTTCGATATCCGGACAGAGGATAGCGACCCGGCGGCGGAATTTCATTTGTCGCTCAGCCCGTTCCGGCAGGTGGTCAAGGATTACTGGGCGATCTGCGCCAGCTATTTCGACGCCGTGAAGAACATGCCGCCCAGCCAGATCGAGACCATCGACATGGCCCGGCGCGGCATCCACAACGAGGGCGCGCGCATTCTGGTCGAGCGGCTGGAGGGCAAGGCGGAGATCGACAGCGACACCGCGCGGCGTCTCTTCACGCTGATCTGCGTGCTGCATCACGGGGGCTGACAGGATGCCCGTGGCGCTGCCGCAATCGGTGCTGTTCTGCTGCGATCACAACGCTGTCCGCTCGCCGATGGCCGAAGGGATCATGAAGAAATTCTACGGCACCGATACCTACGTGCAGTCAGCCGGCGTCAAGAGCGACATGGAGATCGACGGGTTCTCGGTCGCGGTGTGCCGCGAGATCGACGTGGAACTGGAGCGTCACCGCGTGCGCAGTTTCGACGAGATGGAGCAATGGGGCGACGACCTGTCGTCATTTGACCTGATCGTGGCGCTCAGCCCCGCCAGCCAGCGACGGGTGCTCGACCTGACGCGGTATTTTCACCTCGATGTCGTGTACTGGCCGATCCTCGACCCGACCGGGCTGGCGCAGACGCGGGCCGCGCGGCTCGAGGCGTATCGCAAGACCCGCGATCAGATCATCGGGCATCTGATCGATTATTGGGGATCGCCAACGGAGGACATATGAGGGACAGCATCCGAAACGATCGCAGATGGCAGGTGGGGGCATGATCCGGGTCGTGCGCCTGACGGGCGAGGATCTCGCCGCCGCGCTGCCGGAGGTGGCCCGGCTGCGGATCGAGGTGTTCCGCGCGTTTCCCTATCTCTACGACGGTGATCTGGCCTACGAGGAGGAGTACCTGCAGGTCTACCGTGACAGCGACGCGGCGATCGTCGTGGGTGCGTTTGATGGTGACCGCCTGATTGGCGCGGCCACTGGCACCCCGATGGAGGATCACGCGGACGAGTTCGGCGCGGCCCTCCAAGGCACCGGGCTGGCGCTGGAGCGGATCTTCTATTGCGCCGAAAGCGTGCTTTTGCGCGACTATCGCGGGCAGGGGATCGGGCACCGCTTCTTCGATCTGCGCGAGGAGCATGCGCGCACCCTCGGGCGGACGCATTGCGCCTTTTGCGGCGTGGTGCGCCCGGCGGATCATCCGCTGCGCCCCGAGGGCTACCGCCCGCTGGACGCCTTCTGGCGCAAGCGCGGCTACGCGCCTGTCGAGGGGGCCGTGGCGCAGTTCCGCTGGAAGGATATCGACCAGAGCCACGAGACCGACCACCCGCTGCAGTTCTGGATGCGGGCGCTCTGAAATGGCCGCCGGTTCGGTGGGCGGGCCGGGCAGGGGGGCGCTGCCCCCCGTCGCCGCGATGCGGCGCCCCCCAGGGGGTATTTCAGCCAAGAAGAAGCCGGATCGCCAGGTTGACAGCCGGGGCAGGTGGTGTATACGCGCGGTTTCATTGGTGTTGGTGGCCCCCGCAAGGGGACGCCTGTCGGCCGACCGGATATCGCCGGAACGCAGAGGACAACGCCCTTCGACATCACAGAAGGAGACCAGCCGTGACCAAACGCACGTCTGCCAAGTACAAGATCGACCGCCGCATGGGCGAAAACATCTGGGGCCGCCCCAAGTCGCCCGTCAATCGCCGTGAATACGGCCCCGGCCAGCACGGGCAGCGCCGCAAGGCGAAGATTTCCGATTTCGGTCTGCAGCTGCGCGCCAAGCAGAAGCTCAAGGGGTATTACGGCGACCTTACGGAAAAGCAGTTCCGCCGCATCTATGCCGAGGCCGAGCGCGTGCGGGGTGATACCGGCGAGCTTCTGATCGGTCTTCTGGAGCGTCGTCTGGACGCCGTGGTCTATCGCGCGAAGTTCGTGCCGACGATGTTCGCCGCGCGCCAGTTCGTGAATCACGGTCATGTCATGGTCAACGGCAAGCGCGTCAACATCCCGTCCTACCGGGTCAAGGAAGGCGACGTGATCGAGGTGCGCGAGAAGTCCAAGCAGATGGCCGTCCTGCTTGAGGCCACGCAGCTGGCCGAGCGCGACGTGCCCGACTATATCGAGGCGGACCATTCCAAGATGTCGGCCAGGTTCGTGCGCCAGCCCGGCCTGTCGGACGTGCCGTATCCGGTCATGATGGAACCGAACCTTGTCATCGAATTCTACGCGCAGAACTGAGCCGCGCGCTCGGGTCTGCGGATGCCGTGGCGCCTCGGCGCTGCGGCATTTTCTTTTGGTGCTGGTCAGGTCTGGACCGCAGGGCTAGAACCATTTGAAAGCATTGGGGGACGACATGAGCAGGATCACGCCACAGCCGGGTGTCATGGAGATCGCGCCGTATCAAGGGGGCGGCACGCGGGTCGATGGCGTGGCGAACGTGGTCAAGCTCAGCTCGAACGAAAACCCGTTCGGACCGGGCGACGCGGCCAAAGAGGCCTTTCGCAAGGCCGGATTCGAATTGCACCGCTATCCCTCGACCGATCATGCTGCGCTACGCGCCGCAATCGCCGAGATCCACGGGCTGGATCCCGCGCGGATCGTCTGCGGCGTTGGCAGCGACGAGATCATCGCGCTGTTATGTCAGGCCTATGCCGGTCCCGGTGCCGAGGTGATCCATACCGAGCACGGTTTCGCGATGTACCGCATCAGCGCGCTGGCCAACAGCGCGATCCCGGTCGAGGTGCCCGAACGCGACCGCGTGACGGACGTCGACGCGATCCTTGCCGCCTGCAACGATCGCACGCGGCTGGTCTTCATCGCCAATCCGAACAACCCGACGGGCACGATGGTGGGCGAGGCCGAACTGCGCCGTCTGGCCGAGGGCCTGCCCGATCAGGCCCTGCTGGTGATCGACGGGGCCTATGCCGAATATGTCGAGGGCTATGATGGCGGCGCAAGCCTTGTCGACAGCCACGACAACGTTGTGATGACGCGCACCTTTTCCAAGCTTTACGGGTTGGGGGGCTTGCGCGTCGGGTGGGGCTACGGGCCGGATCACGTGGTCGATGTGCTGGGGCGCGTGCGCGGGCCGTTCAACCTGAGCCACGCGGCGCAGGTCACCGCCGAGGCGGCGGTGCGCGATACTGGCTGGGCGCGGAAATGCCGCGCCGACAACACCCGCCTGCGCACCTGGCTTGCCGAGGCGCTGGCAGAGCATGGCGTGCCGTCGGACACCTCTCTGGCCAACTTCATTCTCGCGCGCTTCGGCGATCGGGCCGAGGCCGAGGCGTGTGACGAATATCTCAAGTCGCAAGGGCTGATCGTGCGGCGCGTGGCCGGTTACAACCTGCCCAACTGCCTGCGCATCACCGTGGGCGACGAGCCCGCCTGCCGCCGCGTGGCCTATGCGATCGGCCAGTTCAAGGGCGGCGCGCGATGAGCGTGATCTACGATCGCGTGGCGCTTATCGGATTGGGGCTGATCGCGTCCTCGATGGATCATGCGATCCGGCGTGCGGGTGTCGCGCGCGAGGTGACAGGATTTGCGCGATCAGCCGCCACACGCGATGTCGCCCGCGAGATCGGCCTGTGCGACCGGATCTGTGACAGCGCCGCCGAGGCCTGCGAGGGGGCCGATCTCGTGGTGCTGTGCGTCCCCGTCGGAGTCATGGGATCGGTGGCCGGGGAGATTTCCGGCGCGCTGAAGCCCGGCGCGACGCTGAGCGACGTCGGCTCTGTCAAGCGCGCGGTGATCGAGTCCGTGACACCGCACCTGCCATCGGGCGTGCATTTCGTGCCTGCGCATCCCCTCGCCGGGACCGAACATTCCGGTCCGCGCGCGGGCTTTGCCGAGTTGTTCGATAACCGCTGGTGCCTGATCGTGCCGCCCGAGGGCAGCGACCGCACCGCGGTGGACCGGCTTTCGGGGTTCTGGCAGGCGCTCGGCGCTTACACCGACGAGATGGATGCGGACCATCATGACCTTGTGCTTGCCGTCACCAGCCACGCGCCGCACCTCATTGCCTACACGATGGTCGGGGTCGCCGACGATCTGCGCCGCGTGACCGACAGTGAGGTCATCAAGTATTCCGCCGCCGGGTTTCGCGATTTCACCCGGATCGCTGCCTCTGATCCGGTGATGTGGCGCGACGTGTTTCTCAACAACCGCGAGGCGACGCTGGAAATCCTCGGACGGTTCACCGAAGAACTCTTTGCGCTGCAACGCGCAATCCGGACCGGCGATGGCGACCACCTGCACGCCTATTTCAGCCGGACGCGCGCCATTCGGCGCGGGATCATCGAGGCCGGACAGGACACGGATGCCCCCGATTTCGGACGGGTCAAGAAGGCGTGATGCGGTCAGGCCCGCGCGGGCCCCGGGCGTGTCAAATCGGTCGTGCCGCTTGTAATCCGTGGAACAAGCCTTATTCTGTCATGGTGTAAGGGGGACCGATCATGCCCAAACTCATACGACTTTACATCACGCAGGTTGCAATCGGATTCGGGATCGCTGGCGCGTTCGTCGCGATGCTGTTGTGGTTCAACGTCGCCAACCTCTGGCATCTCGTCACGCATACCGAGCAGGGCCTTCTGGCTGTCGCGATCCTGTGGTTCGCGAACGGGATCGTGTTTGCAGGGGTTCAATTCGGCATCGCCGTGATGCGAATGCAGAGCGATGACGATGAGACGCCGCGCGGTGGTCACCGTCAGCAGGTCATGCAGCGCGACTACCTCGCAATCCCGGTGCGCGCGGACGATGATCGCAAGCGGGCGTTCTGGCAGTCGCGCTGACGCCGATGCACCGGGTTCGGTGCGTGGCGTGATTGTCGGGTGAACAGTCGAGCCAAGGTTGCTACAGGCTGTGCCGTAACAGCCCAGCTTGAGGGCTGTACGACGCTAATAGTCGGCGCCTTAGCCGGGTCGACACGCAGCGTCTGCCGGGTTGAACGTGCGCGCAATCGGCACGTGGCCGGAACTGCCAACGGCGATTGAACGCGATTTAGCGTCGGCGCATCGTACACTCCGCACCCAAAACTGCATCCTGATCTGGTGACGCCACCCATATCTGCAGCTTAACCTGCACGGCACGTGGCGTGAAAACAGTTTCCCGCTGATTTGTTGAATTGTCGCACCGCCATTCGCATGTACGGCGTGACCATCGCGCATGACCGGCGCGACGCAACGTATTCGAAAGGAAACACCATGCTGGACGACGACGACAAGACCGACTTGACCGCACTCACCCCCGATCCGGGATGGAAGCAACTGGCGATCCTAGGGGTCGTGATGCTGGTCGGGGGGGTGCTGGCATTCCTCAATCCTTTCGCAGCGTCGCTCGCGGCCGAGGCCGTCGCGGGCGCGGCCTTCCTGACCGCAGGTGGCCTGCAACTGTGGCAGGCCCTTGCGGACACGTCGAAAGGCGCCAGGGACCGCTGGTTGTCGGGGGCGCTTGGCGCGGTGCTGGTGCTGTTCGCGGCGTCTCTGGTGCTCAATCCGCTGGCCGGGCTGGTGACGCTGACCTTCCTTGTCGCGATCTTCTTTACGGTGATCGGGGCCTTGCGCGTGGGTCTGGCGTGGCACATGCGTCCGGTGCAAGGCTGGGGCTGGATCATGACATCGGGCGTGTTGTCGCTGATCCTGGCGGCCCTGATCGTCCTCGGACTGCCAGAGGCCGCACTGGGGCTGCTGGGGTTGTTTCTGGGCATCGATCTGACCGTGGCGGGTGCCGTGTCGCTGGCGCTTGCGTGGCAAAAGAAGACGCGCGGCTGACGGCGCCGGTACGCGGATGATCCGGCGCCCGCGTCAGCTCGCCCGGACTGGAACTCTACCCTGATTTGCCCTAAACCTGCCGCCACACGCCATCGCGCGCCGTATCGACATCGCGGCCGCGCCGGGATCGCGGCGCGCGCGTCCCGCCGATGGTCCCGACACCGACAGGAGTGCTGCCGTCAATGGCCAATCACCTCAAGGGACTACTGATCACTGCGCTCGGGGTTCTGTTCGTCGTGCCGGATTCGCTGTTCGTGCGCCTGATAGACGGCGACGCGGTGACGATCGCCTTCTGGCGCGGGATCATCGGCGGGGGAGCAATCCTGACAGGTGTGCTGATGGCGCAGGGCACGCGCGGCTTCCGTGAAGTGGCACGCACGGGGCGACCCGGCCTTGTATATACCGTGTTGTTGGGGGCGGCCGCCCCCGGCTTTGTGATCGCGGTGTCCTGGACAAGCGTGGCCAACGTCGTCTTCATCCTTGCCTCGATGCCGGTCTTTGCCGCGATCTTCAGCCGGATCTTCCTTGCAGAGCCGATCAGTCAACGGATGATCTGGACCATGCTGAGCGTCTTTGCGGGGCTGGCGGTGATCGGCTGGGGATCGGGCGAGACCGAAGGCGCACATTGGAGCGGCGATCTCGTGGCCCTTGCGGTTTCGGCCTGCATGGCTGCGGCCCTGTCCGCGGCAAGACAGCTCAAACAGGTGTCGATGATCCCGGCGATCCCGGTGGCTATGCTGGGCGCGTCGCTGCTGATATGGCCGTTGGCGACGCCCGTGCCCGTGTGGTCGGCCAACTGGCCGCTGATCCTCGCGCACGGGGCATTCATCAGCGTCTCGACCTGCCTGCTGACCCTTGGGCCGCGCTATATCGCCTCGGCCGAGGTGTCGTTGCTGATCTTGCTGGAATCGGTGCTGGCCCCGCTTCTGGTCTGGGCCGCCGTGGGTGAGGATCCCGGCAAATGGGCGATCCTGGGAGGGGCGGTCGTGATCGGCGCGCTGTTCGTGTCGAACATCTGGGCGCTGCGGTCCCATAAACGCCTGCGCAATCGTCTGCAGCCACGCACCGGCCCGCCGGTGTGACCGTCTAGAAATTGACCGTCACACCAGGCAGGTTCAGGGCCTTGATCAGATCGCGCAACTCCTGGCGGGCGGCGATGTTCGAGATGCTCAGCCCCTTTACCCCGGTATCCTTGAGGTCCAGCAGCGTCAGACCGCGCGGGAACAGTTCGCGAAAGATCACCCGCTCGTTGAAGCCCGGAACGACGCGGAACCCGATCCGCTTGGCGAGCGCCTCGATCGCGACCCGCATCTTTTCCTTGTTGACCATCTGCTGCGAGCCGACGCGGTTGCGCAGCACCACCCAGTCGATCGCCTTTTGTCCCGCCTGCGCGCGTGCCTGTCGGGCGCTCCAGACCATCTCGGAATAGATCGATGGCCCACGGATCTTTTGTGCGTCGCCGTCGATATTGGCCAGCAGATCGAAATCGATGAAACTGTCGTTGAGCGGTGTGATCAGCGTGTCCGCAAGGCTGTGCGCGGCCTGGCTAAGCCGGGTATGTGCGCCGGGACAATCGATCACGATGAAATCGTTTTCCGGTACCAGCGTGTCCAGCGCGGCTTTCAGGCGCTGTTCTTCGGCTGTCTCGGGGGAGGTGCCTTCGTCGGCGGTCCCCGCGGGCAAGGGGTGATACTGCGCACTGGGCAGATCGACGTCGTGCTGCTCCATGAACAGCGTGCGATTTTCGGCATAGCGGCCAAAGCTGCGCTGACGCAGATCCAGATCGAGCGCGCTTGCCCGGTGCCCCATCCGGGCCAGCGCCGTGGCCACATGCATCGACACGGTCGATTTGCCCGCGCCACCCTTTTCATTCCCGACGACGATGATGTGCGCCATGTGTGCTGCTCCCGGTCCTGCGGGCGGTCTGCCGCTGGCAACCCCCGTCCTTTTCGACAGGCAATACCCTGCCGAAAGGCGATAGAAAAGGGCCGTCCCGAGGTCCTTGTGCGATTGCGCAGGCCTGCGTGTTTCGCTGGAACCCCGAGGCTTGCGGCGCTAGGGTCGCGCCCATGACCGAGACCGCGCTGATCTACTCTCCCGACCAGGCCGAGGCCCATGACCGCATCGCCGCGGCGTTGCGCGACGTGGGCGTGGATCTGGATAACGGCACCCTCAGCCCGCCGCGCGAGGGCGCGCAGACAGCCCTCGCCGTGATCGGCAAGGCCGGGTCGGGCAAGACGCTGCTTCTGGCCGCGCTCTACCGCGCGCTGCAAGAGGCGGGCGTCGAGATCGTCACGGGCGACTATGAGGGGCGCAAGCGCCGCGACCGGCGCACCCTCGCGATCCTCGCGCCCACCAACAAGGCGGCAAGCGTGCTGCGGGTGCGCGGGGTGCCGGCGACCACCATCCACCGCATTCTGTACACCCCGGTCTATCACCCCGAATACGAGAAGATCGCGGAATGGCTGGGCGGGCAGGGCGACCGCCCCGAGATCGAGGGCCTGACCGATCTCGCACTGGACCGCGCGCTGGCCTTCTACCAGAACAACAAGTCGATCCCGGGCGCGCTCGCGGCGGCGGGCCTGCGCGGGTCGGATTTCATCACCGGCTGGAAACGCCGGGAAGAACCGCTTGACATCGGGCTCGTGGATGAGGCCAGCATGCTGGATGCGCAGCAATTCGAGGATCTGCAGGAGATCTTTCCGACGCTGCTGCTGTTCGGTGATCCGGCGCAGTTGCCGCCCGTCAAGTCCGCCGGGGGCGGCATGGTGTTCGACACGCTGCCCGCGCCCGCCAGACTGGAACTGAGCCGCGTGCACCGGCAGGACGCCGACAACCCGATCCTTGACCTCGCGCATGCCCTCGCCGATCCGGCGCTGACATTTCCCGCGTTCGAACAGATGATCGCCGACGCCGCGCGCCGCGATGACCGGGTCAGATGGTCCGAACGCGTCGAGGTTGATCTGATGGCCCGTTCGCCGGTTCTGGTCTGGCGCAACGCCACCCGCATCCGCCTGATCCATGCCTTCCGCGCCGTGCATGAGGCGCCCGAGGCCGCCCTTCTGGCCGGCGAGCCGTTGATCTGCGACGGGATCGAACTGCCGCTCAAGCATCGCCGCAAGCGGCTGGACCTCGAGGCGCGCGGACTGATCAAGGGCGCGCAGGTCGTCTATCTCGGCCCCGGCAAGCGCCCCGGCTTTTCGCGGTTGCATGTCATCGGGGCCGAAAGCCCGCAACTGTCGGCCGCGTCCATCGTCAAGATCGAGAAGCCGGGCGAGGAAGAGCCGTTCATTCCGTTCGCGGCCAATATGGGTGCCACGTTCCTGCACGGGGCGGCGGTGACGATCCACAAGGCGCAAGGCAGCCAGTGGCGCGATGTGCAGGTCTTTGCGCCCGATATCGAGATCGCGGCGCGGATGGGCCGGTCAGAGGCCGGGCAGCCGCTGTGGAAACGGCTGGCCTATGTCGCGATCACCCGCGCCGAGGAACGCCTGCACTGGGTGGTCCGCAACCGCCTGTCGAAACCGACCACAGTGCTCGGCGTCGAGGATTTGCACGCAGCCCCGGCGCCGCTGGAACTGGCCAGCGAGGATGAGGCGTAACGACGGTCAGCACTGCATTTTCCCGTGCTCGTATGGTCGGCAAGATCCTGTTTTTCACTAGAAAACGGGGCGCTTGATCCCAAGCGCCCCGTTTTCATCTAGATATCGATTCGGCGTATCAGGCCTTGCTGTAGCGGCGGAATGCCACAAGCGACCCGAGTGCGGCGAACAAGGCCCATCCAGCGGCGGGCAGCGGGACCGGCGTGACCTGATCAACGGTCTCGTACGTGTATCGAACGGCAATCGTGGCATTTGACAGACCATCCACGTCACCTACAATCTGTCCTGAGGGATTTTCCACGCGAGCACTAGTCTCTGTGAGGACCGAAAAGTTCCCGGTACCCGTGAAGAAGTTGAGATCAGCGGTCGAAGTGAGATTTGTCGAATTTAGGCTGTTGTTGCCAGAAAACTCAACGAAATTGTTAAAGCTCCCGATCTTTTCAATCCCTGGATCGGATACGGGTGTCGCGGAGAGTGTGGAAAGGCTCGGCGCACCAACGTTTGCGGTTACTGTCCTACTGATCGTCACTCCGACCGCATTGTTTTGCGAGTCGGATCCTGAAATTTGCCCACTGATGCCACCGTCAATAGCAAAGAAAACGTTAACTAAGTTCCCCAAAGAGGAGTCGAACTTTGCCAATGACAGCGTCTGCGCGCCGGAGATAAGATTAGAAGAGGCCGCAGTATAAAAGGGCGATTGTATTGTTGCAGCGTGCGCGGCTGGCGCAATTATCGTAGCTGTTGCAGCTGCAATAAGATATTTTTTCATTTCATGTCTCCGTTAGCTGTGCGCCCACATACACACGAATGGTCACAGCGGGCGATTAACCGCAATAATTCATGACGCTGAAATTTTCTGCTTGGGCAGTTGGTTCTCCGTGCCGTGGGTTTTTCGCGCGCATCCGATGTCGGCGTCCGGTTGGCAGTCCGGCCGGTGTCTTGTCTTGGGTCATATGGATTGATGTTTCGGGTTTGTCGGGGCGCTTGCGTCAGGCTGTTTTTGGTGGGGCGAGAGCGTCGAAGAGGAAGCGCAGCAGCCCCTTTCGCGGACAAGATGCCGGCAGTGTGACGATGATCCGGGTCTTCTTCTCGACGATGGTGGCGGCCAGCTTGACGAGATGCAGCCGCAGCGTGTCGAACTGGGCATGTCGCCAAGGGGACCGCTTTGGACAAGCGGCCCGGAGTTTCCACCAAATCCAGTAGGCGCATCCGTGCAGCATCAGTCGCATCTGGTTGGCGTTCGCCTTCGAGCATGAGGTCCGGTCTGATGCGAGGTGGGCTTTCCAGGCCTTGATGTGGTTCTCGGCCTGGCCGCGCGCAGAATAGAGCTTCTCGTAGAGATGCTTGCCGCGGCCGCCCTCGAGATTGGTGACGATGTAGCGTGTATCGCGCCCTCTGGGGCTGACCTCGACGCGGGCGATGACGCGGCGGGGTTTCGACCAGGATCGGGCCGCGTAGGAGAAGGACTTGAACCGGCGCAGTTTTTGACCGGGCGTGCGGGCGTAGCGCGCTGCCGTCGACGCCTCCAGGGCAGAGACGTTCTCCGCCAGACGGCTGTTCTTTGACAGACCAAAGACATAGCGCAGCCCGAGCCTGTCACACTGGTCCAGAACCTCCGGTGTGCAATAATGGCTGTCGGCACGCAGCAGGATTTCGGTCTTGGGCCAATGTGCGCGGATCTGGCGGATCAACCGGCGGATATGGGCGGCGCTCTCGGCCCCCTTGGGGCGGCGGGCCGAGCGCAGCAGCGTTCCGACGAGCCGGCCTTCGCCGTCGAAGACGACGATCGGCTGAAAGCCATATTCATCGTAGTAGGAGTTGAACAGGCGCAGCTGCTGATGGCCATGCACCGCGTCGAAGGTATCATCGATATCAAGCACGATCCGGCCCGGGGGGCGTGCAAAGGACTGGCAGTAGAACCGAACCATCTCGCGGCCCATGCGGATCAGCGCGCGGGTATCGGCCAGGTTTTCCATGCGCGAGATCGTCGGCTGCGAGCACAGGGCCGGCCCTGTTTCGGGGCCACGCTCGAGCGCGATCCTGAAGCCGGGATCGTGCCGCAGGGTGGTCGCGTCATTGCCGTCTTCATACCCCGCCCCGATCATCATGATCCGGAAACCGATGATGTCGCACAGGCTGTGCTGGACTTTCGCCGGATCGCGAGGATCGCACAGGCAATCGGCGAGCCGCTGCGCCAGACCCGCCTTGCGCTCGATCTCGCGCAGCAGGGTCAGCCCGGCGTCGGAACTCATGTCCGCACCATCAAATCCAAGCAGGATCGGCTTGCCATTCAGGGGTGACAGGCGGGGCTTGGAGCGCGTAGATTGGGCCATGGCGGAGGTCGTGATCCTGAAAGTTGAGTTCTTGGTGTCGACAACCAAAATATACCAACTTTCAGATGGTTACGCTACTTCCGCCTCCCTCTCGTGAATTATCCGGGTTAAGTGCTGTTGCTTGGATCTCATGTTAACCCGGCCCAGTCAAGATTATTGTTGCTGGTTCCGCACCAAAGTGATTTTTGTGTTTACAAAGTAATCATTCTCGCGTGCAAGCGCAGCGCGTGCGCCGGGTCAGTGGCGCAGGCCGGCAGAACGGGGTTGTGCGCCGCACGGATCAGCGCGCCGATCTCGGGGCGCAAAATCACTGCCCCGTCAGGCATTTGCGCGAGGGCCGACCGCGTGGTGAAGGCTGTGTCGGACCACAGCAGCAGAGATTGCACGGTCTGCCCGAGCGCCAGCGTCTCGGCATCCATCTCTGCCAGCACCTCGTCCATGCGCAGGAACACGAAGCAGGCCTTGATGCCGCCCGCCTCGTCAAAGCGGAAAATCCGGTATTGATTCGCATCATTGGCCTTCAGGCGGTCCACCAGCGGCGCCAGATCGGGGATCATGCGGTCGAGATTCGGGGTCTCGGTCAGTTCCGACCAGTCCCGCACGAAGAACACCATCAGGTTCGCGCCCAGTTCGGGATCGGTCTCGGCCATCTTGTGATCGGCCAAAGCGACGACCGCCTCGATCGCGCCCTTGAAGATGCCGAGCGTCCGGTCGTCCACGCCGAACACCACCGGCACAATGGGCCGCCCCCACCGCGCGCACAGGAACGTACCGTCGCTGCGGGTGAACAGCGCCTCGATCTCGGCCGGGCTGGGTGTCTCTTGCATCGGGTCTGCCTCCGGGTTTCCGTGCGCCTTACCAGTGCCCGGACGCGGCCGCAAATCCCTGTGGCTTCTTCTTGGTCAAAATACCCGAATCCGAAGGTAGCCGCAGGCGCGCCCTCAGCCCTCGAACAGATCGCTTTGTCCCTTGGCCTTCGGCGCGGGCAGGCCGAGATGCGTCCAGCCGCCATGCGCCAGCATCCGCCCGCGCGGGGTGCGCTGGATCAGGCCCTGTTGCAGCAGGTACGGCTCGATCACTTCTTCAAGCGCGTCGCGGCTCTCCGACAGGGCCGCCGCGATCGTCTCGATGCCCACCGGGCCGCCTTGGTAGGCCTCGGCGATCAGCCGCAGGTAACGCCGGTCGGCCCCGTCAAGGCCCAGGTGATCCACCCCGAGCCGCGTCAGCGACGTGTCGGCAAGGTCGCGGCTGATCTTGCCACCGCCCTCGACCACCGCGAAATCCACCACCCGGCGCAGCAGCCGCCCGGCGATGCGGGGCGTGCCGCGGGCCCGGCGGGCGATCTCGCGCGCGCCATCCGGGTCGGTGGGAATGTCGAGTAGCGCGGCATTGCGGCGCACGATCTCGTGCAATTCGTCGATCTCGTAGAATTGCAGCCGGGTGGGGATGCCGAACCGGTCGCGCAGCGGCGTCGTCAGCAGCCCCAGCCGGGTCGTCGCGCCTACAAGCGTGAAGGGCTGAAGCTCGATCCGCACGGTGCGCGCCGCCGGCCCCTCGCCGATCACCAGGTCAAGCTCGAAATCCTCCAGCGCGGGGTAGAGCACCTCCTCGACCGCCGGGTTGAGGCGGTGGATCTCGTCGATGAACAGCACGTCGTTGCGTTCGAGATTGGTCAGGATCGCGGCCAGGTCGCCGGCCTTGGCCAGCACGGGGCCGGATGTCATGCGAAACCCCACCCCCAGCTCGCGCGCCATGATCTGCGCCAGCGTTGTCTTGCCAAGGCCCGGCGGGCCGTGAAACAGGGTGTGGTCCATCGCGTCGCCGCGTTGCCGGGCCGAGGCGATGAAGACCGCAAGGTTGGCGCGCGCCTCGCGCTGGCCGATGAATTCCGACAGCACCTTGGGGCGCAGGCTGCGGTCGGCATCCTCGGGCAGTTCCTCGGGGCGCACTGTCGGGTCGGGACCTGTCATCGCCTAGCCTTTCGGTGCCAAAAGCCGCAGCGCGGCACGTATCAGATCGGTTGTCGTGCTGCCGGGGGTCTCGGACGCCGCCTGTGCGATGGCGCCCGCCGCCTCGCCGGGCCCGTAGCCCAGATTGCTCAGCGCCGACAATGCCTCGGCCTGCGCGCCGGGATCGGCGGGGGGTATGGCGGCCTCCGGTGGTGCGGGCGCGGCCATCTCGATCACCTCGCCGGCATCCGGGGCAGGGGGCGGGGTGGTGCCCATGGCCATGACGGTGGGGGCCTTGTCCTTGAGCTCGTTCACCACGCGCTGCGCCGTCTTGGCCCCGACGCCGCGCGCCGCGGTGATCGCGTTCCAGTCGCCGATGGCGATCGCGCGGCTGACCCCGTCGGGGCCGAGCGCGCCGAGGATCGCCAGTGACGCCTTGGCGCCTACGCCCTGCACACCCATCAGCAGCCTGTGCCATTCCTTTTCCACCAGCGTGGGAAAGCCGAAAAGCTGCAGGATGTCCTCGCGCACCAGCAGATCGGTGTATAGCGCGGTCATGCCACCGACGCCGGGCAGCGCCGAAAGCGTCCGGTCCGAGCAATAGACAAGATAGCCCACCCCGCGCACGTCGATCAGCACATGATCGCTGGCGCGGTAGTCGATCCGTCCGGCGATGCGCCCGATCATGCGCCCGCCTTGGCGACGGCCCGCGCCAGCATGTCGCCCGAGCGCGCGTGATGCGCATGGCAGATCGCGACGGCGAGCGCATCCGCGGCATCCGGCCCGGCCAGAACCACGCCCGGCAGTTGCACCGCGACCATGTGCGCGACCTGTTCCTTGGCGGCGTGACCGACGCCCACGACCGTCTTCTTGACCGAATTGGGCGCGTATTCCCCCACGCTCAGCCCGTATTGTGCGGGCACCAGCAGGGCGATGCCGCGGGCCTGCCCCAGCTTGAGCGTTCCCGCGCCGTCCTTGTTGACGAAGGTCTGCTCGACCGCCGCCGCGTCGGGCGCATATCTGTGAATGATATCGGTCAACTGCTGGTATAGCGACAAGAGCCGCGCCCCGAGATCCGGGCCGGTCGAGTGACAGATACCGTTGGCGACGTGGCACAGCCGGCTGCCATCCACCTCGATCACGCCCCATCCGAGGTTGCGCAAACCCGGATCGATTCCCAGTACCCGCATGTCGTGCCCCGCGCGCCATATGTTGTGTTTTGCAAATCCTTAGCACGAAGCAAGAACAGTCACCAAGGGGCATCACCGTTTTCATTTCGCCCACGTGATCGGCACAACTTTGCCAGGATGCTGCGCAGAGTCCGAGGTGACGTTTTAGTGTAATAATTAATTAAATGATAACAGATATTTAATAATTCGCCGATCCATGCACAAAATGCATAAGGACTATGCAGACATGCCGCTTGTGAGCGCGTCTGAGCCACCCTAGTTCGACGGTACGAACAAATGATGGCTGTCTCTCGCGCACAAGGAACTCTCGCATGTCCGCTTTCGTCAATACCCGCAAACAATCGTCCCAATTCAGGATCGACGCGCTGTTTTCCCGCGCGTCCCACGCGTTCACAGAGTGGAACGATCGCCGCGCAACGCGCAACGCGCTGTCACGGCTTTCGGACCGCGAGCTTGAGGATATCGGCCTGACCCGTGGCGAAATCGATGCCGTGGCCCGCAAAGGGTGATGCATCCTGATCGCTCGAGGCGTGTCCCGAACAGATGAAAGCCCTGCATTGCGGTTACGCGTGCAGGGCTTTTTTCTGTCTGCCGACCGGGACGGCCCAAGGCGCGCGTGATCGTTCAGCAGGTCATGCCAGGCCGACCCCATCCTAGAGGCTGTCGCCCCGACCAGTCCGCGACATCACCAGCGTCGTCCAGTCGCCGATCTCGTCGCGATGCTCAAGGGTGGTGCCCGACTGCGAATAGACCGCGATCACCTCGTCGGCCTGTTCGTTCAGGAGGCCCGACAGGATGACCTTGCCCTTGTCCTGCAGGCTTTCGGCGATGTCTGGCGCGAGCGCGATCAACGGCCCCTTGAGAATGTTGGCGAAGATCAGATCGAAAGGCGCCGCGGCGCGCAGGTCCGGGTGGTCGAGGCCCGTGGCCTCGAGGCAGCGCACCCGGCCCGTCAGGTCATTCGCCGCCACGTTGGTCTGCGCCACCTCCACCGCGACCGCGTCGATATCCGACGCCAGCATGACGCCGGGCCAGATACGCGCCGCCGCCATGGCAAGCACCGCGGTGCCACAACCTAGATCAAGCACCGCCTTGCCCCTGAACCCGGAGGCGGCCAGACGATCAAGGGCGCGCAGGCAGCCAAGGGTCGTGCCGTGATGCCCGGTGCCAAAGGCCATCGACGCCTCGATCAGAAGCGGTTCGCATGTTTGCGGCACCTTGTCCGCGTCATGGCTGCCATAGACGAAGAACCGCCCGGCCTCGACCGGGCTCAGATCGCGCTGCACCTTCGACACCCAGTCCGTTTCGGGCAGTTCCGACACGGTAAACGGCCTTGCCCCGTGGATCGTGGCCAGCAGCGCAAGCCCCGCCTCATCAGGCGGCCCCTCGAAGTAGGCCCCGATTTCCCAGAGGTTCGATCCATCCTCCATCTCGAAGGCGCCCACGCCGGTGGGTTCTGGCGCAAGCCCCTCCAGCGCCTCGGCGAGGGCTTCGGCATTGGTCTTGTCGGACAGGGTGGTGAAGGCTGTAAAGGTCGGCATAAGGGTCTTTCTGGTCAGGGGTCATTCGGCCGGGGCGGGGGCGGCGCGGGCGAGGATCGTCTCGTATCCCGGTTCGGGGTGGCGAGGGATCATCAGTGCCAGAAGGCACGACACAGCCGCCATGCACGCCGCCATCATGAATACCGCGGCCGGCGAGACCAGCCAGAGGTAGCCCAGAAGCGCGGGCAGGAAGACGGCGGCGATATGGTTGATGGTAAAGGCCACGGCGGCCGTAGGCGCGATGTCGCCGGGATCGGCGATCTTCTGGAAATAGGTTTTCAAGGCAAGGGCCAGCGAGAACAGGATGTGGTCCACGACATACAGCGTCGCCGCCAGAACCACGCCCCACCCGAACATGTAGATGCCGCCATAGGCAAGAAACACCAGCGCCAGCCCGACATATTCGAAGACAAGCGTGTTGCGTTCGCCGAACCGGAAAACGGCGCGCCCCATCAGCGGGGCGGCGATCATGTTGGCGACAAGGTTGATCAAGAAGAGGGCGGTGACCTCGTGCACTGCAAAGCCGAACTTCTCGACCATCATGAAGCCCGCGAAGACGACAAAGATCTGCCGCCGCGCACCGGCCATGAACTGCAGCGCATAATACAGCCAGTAGCGCCGGCGCAGGACCATTTTCTTGATTTGCGGGTTGGGCGCCTCGAACCGCGGATAGGCCAGCAGACAGTAGATCGCCACGCAGGCGGTGACCCCGCCCGAAATCATGTAGACAGTGTTATATGTCAGATCGAAGGCCTGCCATGTCAGCACGATAAGCACATAAGCCACCAGCGTGGCCCCCGATCCGGCTGCCAGCAGCCAGCCCAGCATCTGCGGCGCACGCAGCTTGTCCAGCCATTGCAGTTGCAGCGACTGGTTTACCGTCTCGTAATAATGGAACCCGATCGAGCTGAGCATGGTGATCGTCAGGATGCCGCCAAGCGATGGAAACTGCGCGGTCATCGCCGTGGCGACCCCCAGCAGGAGCAACGACACCAGTCCCAGCACCTGCTCGTGCATGAAGATGATAAGGGCAATCACGCCGATCGCGAAAAATCCGGGGATTTCGCGCACCGTGTGCAGCCAGCCGATGTCGGAACCGTCGAAAGCCGCAACCTCGATGACGAAATTGTTGAGAAGCGCCGACCACGTGGCGAAGGCCACCGGCATTGCCGCCGCCATCAGAAACAGCAGCGTGGTGGGCCGTCGCCAGAACGGCAATGTCTTGGCATCGGCGAGGGGGAATGTCGTCATCCGCATGGGGCCGGTGATATACCTGCCCCATGCGAGAGGCGAGCGGAAAAATGCCCGCCGGATGCTGTCAGGCCGTGCCTTGGCCCGCGCTGGTTCCGCTCATGTAGTTGGTCATGAAGACCGGGGTGCCCAGCTTTTCCAGCAGGTCGAGCTGCAGGTCGAGCCATTCCCAATGGCCTTCCTCGTCCTGCACGATCCGCTCGAACAGGGCGCGGGTGCCAATATCGTCGACCTCGAACGCTTCGCGTGCCGCGCGGGTGTAGAACTCGATCGCGCCGCCCTCTTCTTTCTTGTCGGCCTCGAACAGCGTCTTCAGGTCGGGGGCCTTTTTCGGGGTGCTGGCGGGTTCCAGCTTGGGGGTGCCGCCGAGGAACAGGATGCGGTCGATGAAGTTGCCAGCGTGTCCCAGCTCTTCCTGCATTTCCTCGCGCATCTTCACGGCAAGCTTGTCGATGCCCCAATCCTCAAGGGTATGGGCATGCAACAGGTACTGGTGCACCGCTGTCAGTTCCATTGAAAGCGCGGTTTGCAGGTTCTCGATGCTTTTCGTTCTGTCAGCCATTGCTGGATCCTTTCGTCATTCCGCTATCTTCCAGATCTATTCGCCGGATCGGCTTTTACAACATCCGCGCCACTGGATGCCGCAATCCTCGTCAGAAAAAGCTCTGCGGGTCAATATCCACCGTCAGACGCGCCTGTGCGGGCAGGCGCACCTGTCCCACCCAGTCGGCCACCGCAGATTGCAGCGCCGCCCCTTTCGGGGCCTTGACCAACAGCCGCACGCGGTGCCGTCCGCGGATACGGGCGATCGGCGCGGGAGCCGGTCCGAAGACCTGCGCGCCCACGCTGCGCAGGGGTCCGTCGCGACGCGCGAGGTCGGTGCCCAGGTCGAACACCGCCTGCATGTCCGGCGATGACAGGATGATGCCCGCCATCCGACCGTAGGGCGGCACGCCGGCCTCGCGCCGGCCCGCGGCCTCGGCGCGCCAGAAGCCTTCCTCGTCGCCCGCGAGGATCGCGCGGATCACCGGGTGTTCGGGCTGATAGGTCTGCAGCACCGCCCGGCCGGCGCGCTCGGCCCGGCCCGCGCGCCCCGCGACCTGCCGCATCAGCTGGAACGTCCGTTCGGCTGCGCGCAGGTCACTGCCTTGCAGTCCCAGATCGGCGTCGATCACGCCGACCAGCGTCAGCAGCGGAAAGTTGTGCCCCTTGGCCACAAGCTGTGTGCCGATGATGATGTCGGCGGCCCCGTCGGCGATTTCGGCGATCTGTTCCTTCAGCGCGCGCGCCGACCCGAAAAGATCCGAGGACAGCACCGCGATCCGCGCCTGCGGAAACAGCGTGGCGGCCTCTTCTGCCAGACGTTCCACGCCCGGACCGACGGCCGCCAGCCGATCCTCGGCGTCGCAGGACGGGCAGGTCGTGGGCACCGGCGCGGTTTCGCCGCATTGGTGGCAGATCAGCCTTTTCTGGAACCGGTGCTCGACCATGCGCGCGTCGCAATGCGGACAGCCGATCTGGTGCCCGCAGGCGCGGCACAGCGTGGTCGGCGCATAGCCGCGCCGGTTGAGAAACAACAGCGCCTGTTCGCCCGCCGCGACGCGCGCGTTCACCGCCGATTGCAGCGTGGGCGAAATCCAGCGATTGGCGGGCAGCGTTTCGGCGCGCATGTCGATCGCCGCGAGATCCGGCATCACCGCGGCCCCGTACCGCGCGGCGAGGTCCAGCCTGTCGTACTTGCCCGCCTCGGCATTGGCCCAGCTTTCAAGGCTTGGCGTGGCCGAGGCCAGCACGACGCGCGCGTCGCAGATGCTGGCACGCAGCACCGCCATGTCGCGGGCATTGTACAGCACGCCGTCCTCCTGCTTGTAGGAACTGTCATGTTCCTCGTCCACGACGATCAGCCCGAGATCCCGGAACGGCAGGAACAGCGCCGAGCGCGCGCCCACGACCATCTGCGCGTCACCTTGCCCGACCATCTTCCAGGCGCGGCGGCGTTCGGTCATGGTGACGCCGGAATGCCATTCGGCGGGTTTCGCGCCGAACCGGGCCTCGACACGGGTCAGGAACTCTGCCGAAAGTGCGATTTCGGGCAGCAGGACCAGCGCCTGCCGGCCTTGGCGCAGGGTCTCGGCCACGGCCTCGAGATACACCTCGGTCTTGCCGGACCCGGTGACGCCGCGCAGCAATGTCGTGCCGTAGCTGCCCCCCCTCACGCCCGCGCACAGATGCGCCGCCGCTGCGTCCTGATCCTCGGTCAGGTCCTTTGAGGGCAGGTCGGGGTCGAGCCGGGGAAACGGACGATCGCGCGGCGTGTCCTCCTCCTGCACCGCGCCTTGGGCCACCAGCCCCTTGACCACCGATGCCGTGACGCCGGCCATGTCGCCAAGCTCTTTCAGGGTAAAGCCGAGCCCGCCATGCGCGCGCAGCACCGTCAGCACCCGCTCGCGCGCGTCGGTCATCCGCGTCAGTGTCGCGTCGCCCAGCCGGTAGATTTTCTGCATCGAGGGTGGATTGCCCAGCCCCGGCGCGCGGGTGGCCAGCCGCAGCATCGCGGGCAGGGGGGTCAGGGTGTAGTCGGCCGCGCGGCGCAGAAACTCCTGCATGTCGGGCTGCATCGGGGCTGCGTCCAGCACCCGGATGATGCTGCGCGCCTTCTTGATGTCGAACCCGCCGCCGCCCGCGCCCCAGACCACCCCCAGAACGCGGCGCGGCCCCAACGGCACCTCGACGAAAGCGCCGTGCAGGCAGCCGCCCTCGGGGGCGAGATAGTCAAGCGGGCCGTCCAGCGGTTGCGCCGTCAGTACCGCGACCAAGTCCCCCTCGTGATGGAACTCGGGTACGGGCACGGGGCGGCTCCTTTCCGTCAGGGGTTTCGGCGGGCTGACCCATGAGGTAAACGCATCCGCAACAGAACCCAAGCCATCACGAGAGGGCCATCCCATGAAATTCTTTGTCGATACCGCCGAAACCCGCGAGATCGCCGAGCTGCACGCCCTCGGCATGGTCGATGGCGTCACCACCAACCCGTCGCTGATCCTGAAATCCGGGCGCGATATTCACGAGGTCACGAAAGAGATCGCCGGCATGGTCGAGGGACCGGTCAGCGCCGAGGTCGTGGCGACGGATGCCGACGACATGATCGCCGAGGGGCGAAAGCTGGCGCAGATCGCGGACAACATCGCCGTCAAGGTGCCGCTGACATGGGACGGGCTGAAGGCGTGCAAGGCGCTGTCGGGCGAGGGCAACATGGTCAACGTGACGCTGTGCTTCTCGGCCAACCAGGCGCTGCTGGCGGCCAAGGCGGGGGCGACCTTCATCTCGCCCTTCATCGGGCGGCTGGACGACATCAATCTCGACGGGATGGACCTGATCTCGGACATCCGGCAGATCTATGACAATTACGGGTTCGAGACACAGATCCTTGCCGCGTCGATCCGTACCGTCAACCACGCCTACCAGTCCGCGATGCACGGTGCCGACGTGATGACCGCGCCGCCCGCGGTGATCAAGAAGATGGCCGAGCATCCGCTGACCGATGCCGGGCTTGCCGCCTTCATGAGCGACTGGGAAAAGACCGGTCAGAAGATCCTCTGAACCGGACGCGGCGCAGGTTTTGTTCCGCGTTTCAATGGGTTGGCGTCACGTCCCCGTGGCGATCGCCCGCGCGGCGGCGGTTACGCCGCCCGGTCCGTGCGGGATGTCGAGCGCCATCAGCCCGGCCTCGATCGCGCCGAGCGCGCCAAGGATCATGTGCGCGTTCACATGCCCCATATGGCCGATGCGGAAGAACCCGTGCCACGCCGGATCGCCCGGCTCTGCCATCCCCAGCCCGATACCCAGCGTCACGCCCGCATGGTCCTGCACCCAACGGCGCAGGGCCGACCCGTGCGGCGCGCCGATCCGCAGGGCGGTGACGGCGCGGCTGCGCAGGGCCGGGTCGGCGATGTTGAGCTCCAGCGGGCCGGTCTGCCCCCACGCCTCGCACGCCGCCCAGATCGCGCCGGCCAGCCGTTCGTGCCGGTCCCAGATCGCCTCGATCCCTTCGGCGCGGATCATGTCGAGCGCGGCGCGCAGCCCGTAAAGGTGATGGGTGGGGGCCGTTCCGCCGAAATACTGGTAGAACATCTCGGGGTTGGCGCGGTTGGTCCAGTCCCAGTAGCGGCTGACGCGGGGCAGGGCGCGCCGTGCCTCGGCGGCCTTTTCGGAAAAGAACACGAAGGCCAGACCGGGCGGCACCATCAACCCTTTCTGGCTGCCGGCGATCATCACGTCGACGCCCCACGCGTCCATCTCGAACCGGTCGCAGGCCAATGAGGCGATACAATCGGCCATCAGTAGCGCGGGGTGCCCGACGGAATCGAGCACCTTGCGCAGCCCCGCGATATCGTTGCGCACCGAGGTCGACGTGTCCACATGCGTGGCCAGCACCGCCTTGATGTCATGCGATGTATCGGCGCGCAGCGCGGTCTCGACCCGGTCGAGGTCAATGGGCGCGCGCTTGCCGAAATCCATCAGATCGGCGGTGATGCCGCGCGCCTCGGCCACATCGGCCCAGCCATGGCCGAACCGCCCGGTCGCCGGCACCAGAACCCGGTCGCCGGGGGCGACGGTATTGGCCAGCGCCGCCTCCCATGCGCCGTGGCCGTTGGAGATGTAGATCGCCACGTCGCCCGTGGTGCGCGCCACGTCGCGCAGGTCGGGGATCAGGCCCGCCGTCATTTCGATGAGGTCGCCCTCGTAGATGTTGGGGGACGCGCGATGCATTGCGCGCAGCACTTCCTCGGGCATGACGGAAGGGCCGGGAATGGCCAGATACGGACGGCCGCCTGCCAAGCTCATGGGGATGTCTCCTGCTGATTTGGCGGGACTTTACGCTCTTGTCGGGTGGCGTCAATCGGCAGCGGTCGCTTGTCTTTCGCCCCGCACGCGCCTAGACCGACCCGACGCGTCACGCAGAACGGACCGTCCGGCACCATGCGCCTTTTCGAACGACTCTCCAATTGGGAACGCGACTTGCGGGCCGCATACAACACCGACCTGTCGACGCCGGAAAACCGGCGCCGCGCGGAAATTTACAACTTGTGGTTCGATCATGCGATTCTGCGCACGGTGTGGACCAATCAATTCCTCGTCGCCCCGGGTGTCTACCGGTCCAATCAGCCCACGCATGCGCGGTTCAAGCGGCTCAAGGCCATGGGTGTCCGATCGATACTCAACCTGCGCGGGGCTGCGGGGGCCGCGCATTACCTCGTTGAAGAGGAAAGCTGTCGCGCGCTGGGCCTGCATCTTGTCAACTGCACGCTGCAAGCCCGCAACGCCGCCCCGCGCGCCAACATAGAGGCCGTGATCCGCGCCTTCCGCGAGATCGAGCGGCCCTTCGTGATGCATTGCAAATCGGGTGCCGACAGGGCCGGGTTCGCGGCGGCCATATACCTTTTGGTGATCGAGCGCCGTCCGGTGGCCGAGGCCCGCAAGATGCTGGGGCTGAAATACATCCATATCAAATGGTCGCGCACCGGCATTCTCGATTTCATTATCGACAGCTACGCGGCACGGCACGCGGAAACCGGCATCGATTTCGAGACCTGGATCGCCACGGAATACGACCACACGGCCCTGCAGTCCGCCTATGAGGCGACGCACAAGCCTGTGTTCTGATCTCGGCCCGTCAAATCTGCGGATCGCGCGCCCATTGCAGGCGGCGCGCGGAATCGCGGGCGAACTTGCGGATTAATGCGCTGCGGCGCGCCGAGGGCAGCTTGTAGGCGTCGCCCATGCGAACGATCTCTGCGCCGTAGGCATCCGCGATGATGAGCCCGGTATCCTCGGGCAACAGCTCGACCGGAAAGGCGGCATCCACCGCCCAGAAATAACGGTCACACCAGTCGAGATAGCCGTGCCACTTGGCGTCGGACTGAAAGTCGGCGCGGCTCGACTTGCACTCGATCACCCAGATCTCGCCCTTGGGACCAAGGGCGGCGACATCCACGCGCTTGCCGCGTTCGGGCGAGAATTCCTCGATCGACGCAAAGTCATAGGTCAGAAGGTGACGGCACACACCCCGCGCCAAAAGCTGGCCGGGCTGTCGGGCGGGATCGAGATCGCTGGTCATGCCGACATTCTGAACGAAACACGAACGCGCGCAACCCCTTGTTCTGCGCCTGACAAAGGGCTACCTAGGATGCGTGGCGGGTGCTGCCCTTCCCGTGTACGGTTACATTCCAGTGGCCTTAAGTTTTTCCGAGGGAGCTGGCTCTGTCCTGGCCGTGGTCTGGTTAACCGGCGCCCACCTGTACATGCAGGCTCTCGGGAATGCGTAAACCTAACGGTCGCGTGCGGGCCCGTCACACCTTTTCCAACAACGTCATGCGGATAGCGCGGGCACGTCCGACGCGACGTGTGCATGCAGGCCGCGCGCCGGGCGGGCGACACCACTTTCCCCGCCCCGACCGCTCTGCCATACTGCCCCGAAACCCGAAAAAGAAAAGAGCAGCGGCATGAACGATCTTCTCTCCTCGACACCGAAATCGGATTATGACGCCTCGTCCATCCAGGTGCTGGAGGACATGGAGCATGTGCGCCTGCGCCCCGGCATGTATATCGGCGGCAAGGACGACCGCGCCCTGCATCACATGGTGGCCGAGATCGTCGACAACTCGATGGACGAGGCGGTCGCGGGCCATGCCACATGGATCGAGATAGAGCTTCACGCCAACGGCCATGTCAGCGTGCGCGACAACGGGCGCGGCATCCCCACGGACCCGCACCCGAAGGACCCCAGCAAGACCGCGCTCGAGATCATCTTCTGCACGCTGAACGCGGGGGGCAAGTTCTCGGGCGACAGTTACCAGACCTCGGGCGGGTTGCACGGCGTCGGCTCGTCGGTGGTCAACGCGCTGTCGGATCACCTCAGCGTCGAGGTGGCCCGCAACCGCGAGCTTTACCGTATGGATTTCTCGCGCGGGCTGCCGCAGGGGCCGCTGGAAAAGGTCGGCGCGGCCCCCAACCGGCGCGGCACCGCCGTCACCTTTCACCCCGACCCCGAGATCTTCGGGTCGCTCAGCCTCAAGCCCGGTCGCCTGTTCGCGATGGCACGGTCCAAGGCCTATCTCTTTTCGGGCGTGGAAATCCGCTGGAAGAGCGAGATCGCCGAGGGCGACACGCCGCAGGAGGCCACGTTCAAGTTTCCCGGCGGGCTGTCGGATTACCTGGCCGAGACATTGGGCAGCGCCACCACCTATGCCGCACGGCCCTTTGCCGGACGGGTGGAGTTCGCCGACAAGTTCAACGTGCCGGGCCGGGTCGAATGGGCGATCAACTGGACCCCGGCGCGCGACGGGTTCCTGCAATCCTACTGCAACACCGTGCCCACCCCCGAAGGCGGCACGCACGAGGCCGGGTTCTGGGCGGCGATCCTGAAGGGTATCAAGGCGTACGGCGAGCTGTCGAACAACAAGAAGGCCGCGCAGATCACCCGCGAGGATCTGGTGTCGGGCGGGTGCGCGGTCGTGTCGTGCTTCATCCGCGAGCCGGAGTTTGTCGGCCAGACCAAGGACCGGCTGGCGACTACGGACGCGCAGCGCATGGTCGAGGGGGCGGTGCGCGACCATTTCGACAACTGGCTGGCCGCCGACACCAAGTCCGCCGGGGCGATTCTCGATTTCCTGGTGCTGCGGGCCGAGGAACGCCAGCGGCGGCGTCAGGAGAAAGAGACGCAGCGCAAGACCGCCACGAAAAAGCTGCGCCTGCCCGGCAAGCTGGTCGATTGCACGTCGAACACCCGCGACGGCACGGAATTGTTCATCGTCGAGGGGGATTCGGCGGGCGGGTCGGCCAAGCAGGCCCGTGACCGCAAGACCCAGGCCCTGTTGCCGCTGCGGGGCAAGATCCTGAACGTGCTGGGGGCCGCAAGCTCGAAACTGGGCAGCAACCAGGAGATCGGCGACCTGACCCAAGCCTTGGGCGTCGGGCTGGGGTCGAAATTCAACATCGACGATCTGCGCTATGACAAGATCATCATCATGTGCGACGCCGATGTGGACGGCGCGCATATCGCCGCCTTGCTGATGACGTTCTTCTTTTCGCAGATGCGGCCGATGATCGATACGGGGCATCTGTATCTGGCCTGCCCGCCGCTTTACCGCCTCAGCCAGGGGGCGACGCGGGTCTATGCGCTGGACGAGGCCGAACGCGACGCGTGGCTGGCCAAGGGGCTGGGCGGCAAGGGCAAGATCGAGGTGGGCCGCTTCAAGGGCCTTGGAGAGATGGACGCCAAGGACCTCAAGGACACCACGATGGACCCCAAGACCCGCCGCCTGATCCGCGTGACCATCGACGAGGACGAGCCGGGGCAGACGGGCGATCTGGTGGAGCGGCTAATGGGGAAAAAGCCGGAACTGCGGTTCCAGTATATCACCGAGAACGCGCGGTTCGTGGAGGAGTTGGATGTTTGACTGATAAATATGGGCCAAAGATATCGGCTGTTACATTCTATAGGCACCGTTTCAAAAAAGCACTTCAGATACTCAATTCAACCAACGGGGATCCACTGGAGGCATATGCAAAATTGAAGCAGCAGCTTAACGCATCTAATAAAAAGATTGGCGGTTCCGCAATTCTATTTATAGTGTTGTCATCCGCTCTCATTGCGTCAATGCCCGAAGGCTCGCTGAAAATAAAGACTGCATTCGCCTCCTTCTCAGTTCCTACTGTTTATTTGCTTTTCGGTGCATCTGTTATTTGGTTCACTCTTTGTATGTCATTGTTAAGCACTTGTCAGATACTGACGTTCTTGTCTACATTTAGACAGTTTTTTGGTCGATACAAGAACGACTATGAATGGGTATCTCTCGCTTTCACTGAAGCGTCCACATTCCGTGCGCGATGGTCGGTTTCATTCTTGGCGGCGACGCGCG
>NZ_JBPBBB010000022.1:0-61888 GCF_050896375.1 Roseovarius tibetensis | reverse complement strand
AATGACATGGGCGGCACGCTGGTGCGCACGATCGGCATGGCGCGCGCCAAGGCGAAGATCGGGATGAAGAACATCGCGTACAACATGCGCCGCCTTGTGCAGCTCCGCCGCATCAACCCGTGCCCGGCGTGAACACCGGGCAAACCAGCGCGCAGGTCAGGCCGCAAACCTGGAGAAACCGGGAATGAAAGGCACCGAGCCGTGATTGCCCCGGGGCGCCATACCGCCAAACGGATACTTCCCTCCCGCTTCACGCCAAACGCACCGTTGCGCGCCCAAGAAAATAGTCAAAAATCGAGGTGCCCTTCAGGGTGTCTATGGTGCGTTTCAATACTGAATTGAAATTAGGGTCTGGGTGTAAACCTTCGGGTTTTTAACCCGTCGCGAACCATTCGCTGCGCTGAACATAAAAAGAGAACCCAAAGAACCTGAAGGCCAGAGCAAGACGCCATGGGCGAGATCTTCGAGGAGTGCGTGCCGTGCTTCGGCTGGTCTGGTTCTACAGCTCCAAGCTGCGGATCCAGAAGATTGCAGCCAAGGCGATCAGGGACCGGCCGCTGACATCGTTGTTCTGGATGGGTGGTGTTGGATCGGCCATGGATCTGGACTCGGTGGTCTGAGTCACCTGGCAGACACGCACTTGCCTCAATTGTGCTCAGCCTTGGGCAGATGGGAAAATTATCTTTACAACGGAGAGTTGTTGTTTACTTTTGCACTTATAGGTTGATCAACGTAAAGGGACGTAACATGATTGTTGGATTAATCCTTATCGGAAGTGTGATCGGGGCCGTGTCTGCCGTGGCGGCGATGGTCTTGGGGCACCCATTTTGGCTCGCACTCCTGATTTACTCTGGCGTGGGCGTGCTGAGCGTATTGGCCGGTGCCACAGTTATGGTGGTGCGCGGCAAGTCCGAAAACCAGTCCGAGCTCACCAAAGCATATTCGGTGCCCAACCCAGAGCGCGGCTGACAGGCACTCGCGGGACCAGCAGTTAACCCTCAGGATATCTTTCGACCTCGGTGGAACGCGAGTTCGTGCCAGTCGAGCTTCGACCAAACTCAGCTGAAGTCGCGGCGCAACGGCTCATCAATCTGACCAGATATACAGATCATATTCTGTTGGTGACACCGGGGCCATCTTCAAGCTGACAGGAATCTCGAGGTTAATATGTCAGCGATTGTGGAATTGACCGAAAACGAACAGCTCTTTCTAGAGCTGGTTAATCGCGCCAGGCTCGATCCGGCCGGGGAGGCGGCGCGGTACAATATAGGTCTGAACGATCCCGATGCGAACACCGGCGATGCACCGTCGCCCGTGCTGACCGCCGATCCCAAACAGCCGTTGGCACATAATTCGTTATTGTCCCTCGCGTCCGAGCGGCATTCCGAGGACATGCTGGATCGGAATTACTTTGAACACATAGCCCCTGACACCTCTGATGATCCAGCACCTGACGGGGCCTACCCAAGGCAACGCATTGAAGCTGCCGGCTATGATCTGATCGGGGCATGGGGGGTTGGAGAAAACCTCGCATGGTCCGGGACGACAGGCACGCTCGATCTCGATGCGCGTATCGTCCCGCATTATGAAGGTCTTTTCAAAAGCACGTCGCATCGTCAGAACATCCTGAATGACGGCTTTCGTGAAACTGGCATCGCGCAGGTTGAGGGGGTGTTTCAAGCCGAGGCCGCCGACGGGAACCTGCGTGATTTCAACGCCTCGATGCTGACCCATAAATTCGCCACATCCGGATCAGATATCTTCCTGACCGGGGTCGCCTACGACGATCTGGACGGCGACGATTTCTATTCCCGGGGCGAAGCCAAGGCAGGGGTCGCGATCTCGTCGGCGGGTGAGACGGCGACGACGGCCACGGCGGGCGGCTATGCGCTCGCCCTCGATGGAAACACCACGCAAACCGTGGTGACATGGGATGGCGGAACGCACAGTGCGACCGTGGACATGGACGGGCGCAACGCCAAGGTGGATATCGTCGGGGGCACGCGCATCTTGTCCTCGACCGACCTGACCCTCGGCGCCGGCGTGACCGAAGGCGGTCTTCTGGGCGTAGGGACCCTCATTCTGACAGGCAACGATCTGGACAATCTGCTGATCGCGGGCCGCGGTGACAACACCATCGATGGCGCAACAGGCTACGACATCGCACGCTTCTCCGGTATCAAGGCGGATTACGACATCTCCGACGGTGGGGCTTCGACGATCGTCACCGATACACGGACCGATGGCCTTGGCGACGGATCCAATACCCTGACAAGCATCGAAAAGCTGATTTTCGAAGATGGATACCACCTGTTCTCTGGTGACGGCCCGATACGCCTTACGGGGCAACTGCGCGACGCGGCGGGCGACGACATGGTCGGGTCGTCCGTCGAGTTCACCCCGCAGGGCGATCCGACGCCCAAATGGGGCATGTCCACCGACGGTAACGGCCAGTTCGACCTCGGGCTCGTCAACGGGGCAGAGGGGCGCCTCGACGCGCGGCTGGATGTCGGGGAGGGCGATCCGGCAATCACCGCCGGGGACGCGCTGAATGTGCTGCGCATCGCGGTCGGGCTGGAGCCTTCCTTCGGCCCCGCGCAGGCGCAGAACTTCGTCGCCGCCGACCTGAATGGCGACCAGAAAGTGACTGCCGGCGACGCGCTCGAAGTGCTGCGCCATGCCGTCGGTCTGGAAAGCCAGCACGCGCCGGAATGGGCCTTCTTCGACGCGGATACCGACTGGCAGTCGCTGGCCCTCGACAAGGACAGCATCACGGTCGAGCGCGGCGTGGAAATTGCCTCGCTCGGTGCTGACCAGGATATCGCGATGACGGGCATCCTGCTGGGCAACATGGACACCGTGTAAGGCATCGCTCGCACGCCAGCTCATCTGGCCATCGTCTACCTCGCAGGATACCCTTTCCTTCAGGGCTACGGTCATGCTGAATCGCGGACGTGGCAACGCGCTCCGGACATGGGCATCCCATGTCGCCAAGCGCCGTGGACGAAAACGCGCGATGGTTGCCCTGGCACGGCGCATGGCCGTCGTGTTGCATCGTATCTGGGTCGATGGAACGACCTTCAGGATGGAGGCTGCATCGCCCAATTGAGCCTGACCGCTTCGCCTGCCTGACCGCGGGCTCTAGAGGTCCCGAAGGGACGCGGTTCCGGTGATGTCGGGCGTCTTTCAAGCTCGTTTCCAGAATTGGCTGAGTTTTGAGAAGTTCTTATTCATTAATGTACCCATGCCGCCAACCCCGTTCTCGCGGATTGCGCGATAGTCTTCACGGCTTTTCCGAACAAGCCGTTCCAGAGAGCGGTTGCTTTCCCCGCCCATGCGCATGTTGACAAGAACTTCTGGGATGTAAGCCAACCTGATCTGACCTTTGACGAGATAACGAAGCATGGCGTCGTAATCGGCCGCAATCCGAAAGGACGTGTCATAAAGACCATAGTGTTCGAAGACCTCGCGCCCGAGAAATAGCGTCGGATGCGGTGGCATCCAGCCGCGTCGTAGCTTGGCGGGCGTGTAGGCGCCCGCCCGCCAATACCGGATGACACGCTCGGGATCTTGCGCGGATACGTATGTGAGGTCCCCATAGACGCCGTCGATCTCCGGGTCCTCTAAGGCTGCAGCGACCTTTGAAAGGACATCCGGTGTGGCATAGAAATCATCCGAATGCATCAAGCCAACCACATCTCCGGTGGCCCGTGCGATGGCTCGGTTAAGCGCGTTGTAAATTCCGTCATCGGCTTCGCTGACCAGATGCAGACGCGGATCTTCGATCCCACGCAACACCTCCAGTGTGCCGTCGGTCGAGACGCCGTCCTGGACCAGAAGTTCGATGTCGTCGTGGTGTTGCGAAAGCACGCTTTCAATCGCCTGACCGACCGTGGCGGCATTGTTGAAGACGGCGGTGACGACAGAAATTTTCAAGGTGAACTCACAGATCTGGTCCGAGCCTTCTTGCACCGGGACCGGGGCCTCGGCAAGGGCAGGGTGGAAGAAAGGCGCGATCAGGCTGAGCCTCGCTAAGCGCAAGAGCTCGATAACGCCGGATCTCGGGCGTCTGGTGATGAGCTTAAAAAACGCGTTCCCAACCAGATTTCGTTTGTTGGTCATCCTGTTGAGAATACCAGCCGGTTGACCAAAGAGTGGCGGAGATTGAAGACAAGGCTGGCCCGCCGGCATGACCTAATCAGAAACCTGAGAAGACCATGTCGAGGGCGCCTCGAATCTCAAACTCGGAACCGGAAAGATCAGCAATTGGCTGTCCTTTGAGCAGCATGGAGGGGATCGCCGCCATCTCGGCTGTGTGCAGAGCATGGTCCTCGCTTTGAACCTCGAACACTGGCTCGAGGCGTCCGATCACCTTCGGCCCGCCTGAAATCGGGACGAGAGGCGCAACGACGCGCGATCCGGTGTCGATCAGATCCGTCTGCAGGTCGAGCACCAGTCCTCCGCCAGCTAGCCTGTAGACTTGGAACTGTGCCATCAGCCGAGTTTCAGTACCTGCAGGTCTGCCAGCGGCGTCCCGTTGGCCTCAATCCAGGCACGGCGCTCAGAGAGCGCTGCCGCATTTTCCTCGGCCCAGGCCTCGGCTCGCGCCGCCCGAACTGCTTCTGCGACGGCCGCGTCGCTGATCGCCGACACGTTAAGACCCAACTCCCGCGCGGCGGTTAGATTTTCAGCCGTCAGGGTAATGTTCGTGCGCTGCTTCTCCGATGTGGTCTGCATGGCATTCTCCTGTCCAACACGATAAATACACACAGATGGTGTGTAAGGCAATGATGCCGGGCGAGTGGATGCGCCGCCGAATGATCAGCGCTTCGCGTCCCAGGTTTTCGAAGTGACTGTGACTGTCCTGAAGGTGGGCCAAGAGACGGCCCTCTCGAGATGTCCGGATCTCGGGCGTTTTGATTGCCGTTTGGGGGCATCCACCGCATCAGTTCAGTCCAGACCCTAAACGGCCTGCAACCGCGCCCTTTCTCGCCTCTACCGAACGGTCAGTCCGGGCCTTTGACGCTCAAACACGTTGACCTGTAATCGTGAGGCGCGGTATGATGATATCATACCAATGTAGCCAAAAAGCCCATGTCCAATATCTCAAAAAGAACTATCAGTCTTCCCGAAGAACATGGCACCTATATCGATCAGATGGTCGCGTCGGGTGCCTTTGCGTCTGCCAGTGAGGTCGTACGGGCCGGACTGCGCGCGCTTCAGGAGCGCGAAGCCGCCGTTGACCGCTGGCTTCAGGAGGAGGTCGCACCCGTCTATGACGCCATGCAGTCCGATCCTGATCGGGGCATTCCGGCGTCACAGGCCTTCGACGAGGTGCGTGCCCGCCACGCAGAACACCGGCCGGATGATACTTGAAGCAATACCAAGTCATCTTTGCGCCGGAAGCCAGAGACGATCTGTTCGCCCTTTATGACTGGATTGCCGCCGCGGCGTCCTCGGACACCGCGCTTTCCTACATCGAACGTATCGAAACCTACTGTCTTGGGTTCACGCATGCCGCCGAGCGGGGCACGTGTCGTGATGATATCCGGCCGGGCATGCGCGTCGTGGGATTTGAACGTCGTGTGACGATAGCGTTTTCCGCCAACGAAGAGCGCGTCACAATCTTGCGGATTTTCTACGGTGGGCGGAACTGGGAGGAGATCATGAGATAATCTTCCAGACTCGAACGCCCCGCCGGCACGCGATGATCAGAAACCTCGACGAGCTGTCGCGCACGCCGCAGACTGCGTCCGAACACGTGCGCAGCCGTGCTTCAACCCAGGTCTTCATGGGATCGGGAAGGGACACATTCATCGTTGCCATTCGTCATTCTCCTGAACGCGTTTGGCTTGCCATGTCATGACGCACTTCGTCAAAATTGTTGGCAAAACCTGCCATATCGGGATGCGCTGTCAAGGTGAGGCGTTATCAAGCCTACCGCTTCGCTACTTGAGGCGAGGCGTTATCGGGCGTTTGGGGCAGAGGTACGTCTTGAATAGAGAGATTTAGACGAATGAAAATCATTAAAAATCAGGCGCTTATAATTATCGGGCCCGTTAATAACAACCTTAAGGTGAAATCTGGCTTTGTTTCGGGATTTTGAATGTTTTGCTCTCCGACGGCTGCGCTGGCTGATGATCCCGAATACAGGCCAGCCAGTCCTGAAAGGCCCTCTTGCGCTGCGCCCGCGCCTCGCGAAAGTAGCGCTTGAGCAGGCAATGGCGCCGGCCGCCCGGCCGGGTCTCCCTGATCTGCGCCTTCTGCAATCGTCTGATCAGCGATAGCCCCTCACGTTGCTCACGCGCGGACATCGGCATCTCGGCTAGCATGGCGCGAAACTCAATGATCTGGTCCGTGAGGGCCTCTTCCACGTCCGAGGGCGGCGCCGTGCCCGCCTCGAATTCTTCCAGCGCCCTGGTCGCTTCTGCAAGCCGCGCCTCTGCCCCAGCGAGGGCCAAGGCGCTGCGCGTGCGGGTGTCATCCGCAAAAAGATCACCCGGGCCAAGATCCGGCGTATCGAGAATGATCCGCATCCAGCTTGCGACACGCTCCGGATCGGGCTGCGCGGTTACTCCGTGACGCTGCGCATTTTGCGCCACCGTAGCTTTGCCGGCGGCGCTGCGCGGGCCCGTGCTCTTTGCTGCATTGGCACGGTTGCGTATGGTAATCGCGGACCGGCTCACGGCTAAATCACCGTAGCCTCGACCGGCCGGGCGCGCTGCAACGCGTCGAAGTCGCGCTTGACCTCGCGCCGTCGCCCCTCGAGCTCGCGCAGCTTGCCATCATGATGGGTCACCGAGCTGTTACGACTGCGATACGCTTCGCCCATGATCTCGACGGGATCCATGCCAAGGGCACGCACCTCCTCGTAGGCACGGGCCTGCTCTCCGAGGTCTTGGGTCATGGCCCGCACCGCGAGATCCTCGCCGGCCGCCTCCGCGGCGTCTCGGTCGAAGCGCCTGGGCTTCCAGTCGTCCTCGTCGCCACCGGCCGCCACGTGCCGCTCCCATTCTTCATCGAGTTCGGCCTCGTGCTCTGCCTCTTTCCGGCGAACCACCGCCTTGCTGACCGATCTGCGAATAATATCCCGCAGACCAGCGTCCCGCATCCGCCTGTGCTGGGCCAGCTCCCATTCGATTGCGACCAGGTTCTCAGCGATCACGCATTCATAGGGTGTGGCGGGTCCGAGCGAGGCCATCATGGCCGCATGAAACGTCGCGAAGCTGCCGGGGTCCTCGCCCGGGATCGGGTCACGGACCGGCAGAAGATCAGCGAAGCTCTCGAGCCCGAAGGTGGTCGGTGACGTGGTGGGCAGATCTTGCGGCATGGGGCGCCTCTACAGATTGTGCTTTAATGGTGAAATACCACAATCTATGCGCCTTGGCCACTTAAGGAGCCCGCGCGACGAGGGTCATACGTGAAGCTGCTTTTCCCGCCGATGGGGATAATCACGCTCAAGCGGCCAGGCCGGTCAGTCAGTTGAGGGAGGGCGATGGATGAGAATGCCGTGGGCTTTGTCAGGCGTGCCGATGAACTCGATGCCGGCGGTCTCAAAACACCGCTTCAGAAGGCCAAGATTGTCTTTCCGAGATTTTGGTAAGCCAGTTACCGCTTCATATCGTTTGATCGTCGCTGTCCCAACACCACTTTTCAAAGACAGTTCGTTTACAGTCCAACCTAGAGCGGATCTAGCTGCCCTTATTTGCTCGGAAGTGATCGACGAGTCTTGCATTGTGATCCATTTGGTATCATATTTAACGCATGGACACGCCATACAAACCCAAAGATTGGCGCACCGCCTTCCAACGTCTCGAGGGCGCCTATTCACCTGCAACCATGCGCAGTTACTTCAGCGATGTCGAGGCCTTCGAGGCTTGGTGCGTGGGCGCAGGTCACAACGCCTTTCCGGCAAGTATTGAAACCGTGTGTGCCTTTCTCGAGGACCAAGGGCGCGACAAGGCGGCGTCAACGGTTCGGCGGCGCCTCTACGCGATCCGCAAGGCGTACCGGCTTCTGCGTCTGCCCGACCCGACGCAGGACGAGGAGATAAACCTCGCACTGCGCCGCGTGCGCCGGGCGAAACCCGGCCGCCCACGACAGGCAAAGGGGCTCACCCGCGCCTATCTCGACCGCTTTCTCGCCGGCCAGCCGGAGACGCCTTGGGGCCTGCGCAACCGGGCCATGCTCTGCCTCGGCTATGAGCTCCTGACCCGGCGCTCGGAACTCGTCGCGCTCCGGGTGGATGATCTCGAGGAGCGCGAGGATGGCACGCTGCGCGTGCTCATCCGCCGCGCCAAGAACGACCCCTTTGGTGAGGGGCGGATTGCCTTCACCTCGGCGCGTACGGCGCGTCGCGTTTCGGACTGGCTCGCCTGGCGTGGGCCGGAGATCGTGCCGCTCTTCTGCCCTATCTATCATGGCCAGCCGATTGATCGGGCGCTTTCGCCCGACACCGTGAAACGGCTCGTCAAGGAAGGGGCAGGTCTCGCAGGGCTCGATCCAAATGAAGCGCGGGAGTTTTCGGGACATTCGATGCGCGTTGGGGCGGCACAGGATCTGTTGCGACGGGGCTTTGACACCGCCGCCATCATGCGCGCAGGCGGCTGGAGTTCAATCAACGTGCTCTCCCGCTACCTCGCCCATGTGGAGCATAATGTTTGGGAATGATTTGCATAGCTCCAGGCTAACTGGAATGCAGCAGAAATCCGCTTTCGAAGTTCTTCAATAACATTGGGCCTCGTTCTAACGGCTGCCCGGGTTTTCCGCTCTGTGCCAAGCAACCGTCGCCTTAACTGCGTCCTCGAATCCATACGGGAGCGTCCCGCATACGGCTTCGGTACGGCTCATGTCGAAAATATACTCCGTCCTTATGTTTTTGAGCCTAAACGAATTGTATGGAAAACGCAGGCCCATCGCGCCAATTGCGTCGCCGGTCAAGGCGAGCATGCGTGCTATGGGAAGCGGAAGGGTGATGGGCCGGCGCGCACCAAGTTCACGGGCTAGCGAATTCACGTAGTCGCGCAGTGAGAGCGGTTCGTAGTCGGCCATGTAGAACACCTTTCGGTTCACGGCCGAATCGTCGGCTTCTAGCAGACGCGCGTATTGATAGGCGATGTTGCCAGCATAGGAGTAGGACTTATAAAGCGCGCCACCGCCAGAGTGGAAATACCTACCCTTCTCTATATAGTCCAGCAACGAGCGGTAGTGGTAGCTCATGTGAGGTCCCCAGACGGTAGTGGGCCGCGCAATGCACCAACTCACGCCGCCACCATCCGCCGTGCGGACCAATTTTTCGGTCTTGACTTTGCTCTCGCCATAGATGGTGCTGGGCAGGTATTCTTCATCATGGATGGGCACGTGACCGACTTTGCAAACGAGCTGTGATGAGGTGTAGACGGCACGGACCACCGATGGCGTCTCCGCAACCGATGCGAGAAGGTTTGACACGCCCTCGACATTTACGGCGTATTCTCCGAGGGATCGCCCCGCTAGATCAGTTCGCGCCGCAAGATGCAGGACATGCGTGGGGGCGATGTCTTGCATGAGCGACCTGATGTCATCAGAACGTAAAATATCGCATCGCTCGAAATGCCAATTCGCAGTACCCTGAGGTTTCGGGTCAATATCTGTGCCTACAACCGTATGGCCCTCATCATGAAGCAACTCACAGGTCCATCGTCCAATCAGGCCACTAGCGCCAGTCACCAGTACTCTCATATTGCCAAACCCAACCTTACAAATGCTCAGGAGTTTTTTCCGGACTTCTTTTTATCTGCAACTGCTATATACTCAGATGCAAGTCGAGATGCGATGCGAGGCCAGCGATACTGCTCCAAATAGCGATCCTTTACACTTAGATTAGATTTCTTGGTTTCAGCTTTTATTTCACCAGCGATTTTATGGGTGATGTCATCAACATTCCGGACACAATAATTACCTAGACCCAGATCAACCGCTTCAGAAAAGCCGCATTCTTTAGTGATAAGAAATCGTGACCCCATTTGAATAGCTTCAAGTATCGCAATAGACAATCCTTCCGCAGCGCTTGGCAATGCGAAAAGGTCACAGTAATCCAATAGCTCAAATTTACGCGGCCCCTCAACATAACCAAGAAACAAAACGCAATCATCTAAATTCAAAGCGTTTACGCGCTTTTGTAGTGCAAGCAGATAATTATCATTTCCACCACCCGCAATTCGAAGTTCAATTTCATATCCATGAATATTCACCAAATTCCCTACAGCATCGACTAGCAAGTCAATGCCCTTGGTTGGATCCAATCTCCCAAGATACAACAACCTAAACGGTGCGTCAGTAGTAACGTTAGCTTGGCTATCAGATTTTCGGTCAACGCCAGGAAGGTCAATTCCGTTTGGTATTAAAGTTACTTTACCTGGCTCGAAGCCAAGGTTCACATAAGTCTCAACTTCTATTTGGTTCAGCGCCACCAATTTACTCGCTACTTCAAGAATCTTACTTTCAAAAAAGCGATAGTAAAGAGACTTCTTGACGTATCCATGCCGCATACGATTGGGGTGTAACACGCCCCTTTGGCTGTAGAAAAGCGGTATCCCTCTCTCCTTTGCCAATTTCGCAGCAACATAACCGGGATATAGAAATGATAATTGAATATGAATTACGTCGACATTGTCCAAGTGCTCAAGGATAAGGCTAGATGCGTCACGATTATATCTAAACCCACTTCCCAGCCTCGATACGAAAGGGTTGCCATTCTTTCTGGAGTTTTGGTAACGATAAATCGTGACCCCACTGCAAGAGATATCATCATCGTGCAGCTTCTGCGGATCTCCGTCTGCCAAAAAATGTAGTACAGTAACTTCTACCCCAAAATTAGTAAGATGTTTGGCGAGTTGAGTAACAGAATAAGCTGGTCCACCGTCTTTATATAATGGAGCAAATGCATGTGTTATAAATAGAGCACGGATTGTCATGATTCAGCCAATTTTCTTGTTCATCGCATCACATATCGTGAGCCACTTTGGTTAGGTGTCCGCATGCAATAGAGTGTTGCTATGAACAAGCTTTTCCAGTTTCAAGGGCGATCAATCGTGTGAGCAATCTAGTCGGCAGCGTTTTGCGCAGGCCTTTCGCCAGGAGTCCACGAAACGGTACAAAGGAATGCGTTGTCTCTGTAAAGACAAGAGAGCGATAAACCCCCAGAATATTCTCCGAAGGTATGTTTGCGAAATGGCTTTCCCCCTTTCTCCCAATCCAGGTATCTGTACCGTAAATTTCGCCGTTGTTTAATAACCCGTATTGCTGGAACTCCTGAAGCAGGCGGAATGTGAGACGGTGCTTTTGATCGACAATAAAGCGGTGGCTCAAACCGCTCCGCCCCAGCCGCTTGATGCGCGTGTGATCACGCGAGTCGTCAATAATGATCGGTGCGTTAGCGGCGAGGCGGTCGAAGAAAAGCCCAAAATCACGATCAATCGCTCCATCCGCATCAAGACAGAGAAGCCCGATCGACACGTCATCCGGTACAACACCGGCGGTTTCCGCTACATCTCCAATTGTTAGGTGCACGAAGTCATCAACGCCGAATGCCTTCAAGTTCTGCCTGATGATCTCTATGTTTTCGTCCATGCCTCCGAATGCCTCACGCGAGCCCCCGACGATCTTTTCGAAAGTGTACACTTTCCCGTTGCGACCACTATCACGCAGTCCCATCGCTAGGCTCACAGTGCCCGCCGCATGTGCCGTGCCAACTTCGACGAAAAGCGTTTCAGGCGCACAGCGGGCCGCCTCATACATCGCCACGTATACGTCGGGAGGGAGCATCCCGTTGCATATCCTCTTGACCTCGTCGGCATCGAAGCTTCTTTCAGCATCTTTTGTCATATCAATGCTCCTCGTTCATGGGCGAGGTAATTGGTGCTAAACTACACCACCTTTTATGCAGCTTGATTCCTATGTGAGGTGGCATGACCGGTACTCCTTTGCCGACGCGAGATGGTCCTAATGGGCGCGGATGATTGCGTGCGCCCAACCTATGGGATGTAAAGGCTTCTGGCGAGCTGTTGCGCACTGCTGCCGCTAAAGATCAGGTATCTGAGAGGCGCCGACGCGGCACCTTTCGCCAAGGAACCAGTGACCGGGCGATGAACGGAAATACCATAAACAGCACCCCCCACAAAAAGCAGATTTGTGTGACAAAGGTGAATTCGTTGCGCACCCAGATCAGTAGGGCAAAAAATAAAACACCCGCGAAGGCCAGCGCATGGGCCGACGTCCGCGTATCGCTCAGGGTCCTGTGCAACCGCGTGGTCACATAGCCCAAAAGCACATGTCCTGCTGCTACACCCGGTACGTGAAAGTTGATGTACATCTCGGCGATGGCCATGAAGCCCGGCCCACCTTTGCGTCCGGGAATCAGGTAGTCATGGATCTGGCCGCTATTGTTGGGCGCCGTGCCCGAGTTGAGCGGAATCGCTGCAAGCATGGTGCCGATGTAATCGGTGCCCAGCCGCAGTGTTTCGCCACCCTCGACGCGCATCAAAGTGCCCATAAAAGTCATCAGCGCCGGGGAAAACGGCCCAAGTAATGATAGCAGCGTGCTGCCGCCAAACTTATCGCTGGACGAAGACAGGTTGGATACTGTCTCGAGCATCACACTCAGCGACCAGTCCGCGACCGAAAGATTTCGCATAACCTCAAGCAGCGGAACGAACACCAAAATTGTTGCAGCGGCCAGCAACAGTTTTCCGGGACCGATATTGCGACAGATTGATTGATGTATTATGAACCAGCCGGCCAACGTTGCAAGAAGACCGCCACGGTCGCCAGCGATCAGCGGGATGGCCAAAAGAGCCATTAATAGCACGTCCGAAGACCCCACCCGCCGAAGCCGGTGCTTGCGGACTGCGTTGTAGGTGAGCGACCCAATAGGTAGGAACCAAGTCATTGCCGCTATGAACAACCGGCTCTGGTTGCCATCTTTACGGGCGTCGGAATACACATGGTAATTGCCTGATATCATGGGTGCTAAGCCGCGCCCGGCAGCTGTTTCGGCGGCGATGATTAGCAACGAAAATACAATCAAGCTTAGCGCTATCACGGCAGTCATCACTTCGAGACGCTGACGGGCGGAGTGCTGCGATATAATCCTGTTTCTTTGAGCATACATATCCTTTTTCGGCCCGCGCCAGGCCATTGCGCCAAATGCGCCAAGTGTGAATCCTGCAATAGCCAGCATTATCAGCGGAAGGCAACCGGTCAAATAGCCGTAATCGATAATTCGGAAATAGACGAGTCCCAGCGGCCCCAGCGACAGGTACAGAATATAAGGCCCGATCATGTACAACCCCAGCACGGCAGCATAGAGGAACGGCATTGAGACCACGTTGATCCCAGGCGTCATTGCCAGCAAAACAAGGTGCCCGGCAAACAGACAGATCGCCACCCAGGACAATGGCTGAAGTAAGCTAATGTCAAGCGATGGCCCTAGAAGTAAGGAAAATATACACAAAAACAGAACTTCCAAGCTCAGAAGTGCCACTAAAATATTCTTTACGTTTTTGCTCATAGGTCTTCTAGTGTTCCGAGTCCGACATTTGCTACCGATTTCCCGTGATTTGGTCGAGCGCATCGAGTGCGCGGCGCTCGCGGTTGATGGTGTCTTCGGCGGTCTTGCTCCAGACGAAGGGCTTCGGCTTGGCGTTGTGCTGCAGCAGGTAGTCGTAGATCGCGCCCTCGAGGTCGTCGACGCTGGAGTAGCTGCCACGGCGGATGCGTTTTGTAGTGATCTCGGCGAAGAAGCGTTCCACCAGGTTCAGCCAGGACGCGCTGGTCGGCGTGAAATGCAGCTTGAAGCGCGGATGTTTCTCCAGCCAGGCCTGCACCTCGGCCGTCTTGTGGGTGGCGTTGTTGTCGAGAACCAAGTGAATGTCGCGGGGTTTCTTCACGGCCCGGTCGATGCGGCGCAGAAAGTTCAGAAACTCCTTTGCGCGGTGGCGCGGCATGCAGTCCCCGATGACCAGGCCGGACTTGACGTCCAGCGCGGCAAAAAGCGTGGTCGTGCCATGACGCGGCGTGCCATTGGCAGTACACTGCGAGGGTCCTTTGGGGTGTGGGGTTCCAAAGGAATCCATGAAGGCATGAAGGCGGATGAACAGAGCGTTCATGTTGTAGATGTGGTGGCTGGGCGGAGCAAACAACAATAGCAGGAGCAAAAACGGTTTGCGGACACCGCCCCATGCCTTATGTCAGCCCCGTAGACCACGGCAAATGTAACGCGGCGAAAGTTCAATTTGGCTTGTCATCGCACGTTTCCCAAGCCAACGAGATTTCCAACATCGTTTTCTCATTGGAGCGTTCCATTTTGTGGTTTCTTTCTTGTCACTCTTGTCCATCTAAGTCTTGCTTGGTCGAGAGAAACTTCAAGCTGGACGCATGCAACATCTTGGAGACGCTTAACGCAACGCCACTAGTCAAAAAAGCACCATAGAGGATCATAAAGGCCGCCGACAGCAATATCTGGCCGATTAACCCGGCAACCACGAGGCCACAGGCAAGCAGGCCAAGCATGATGAGGTTAAGGTTACGCGCAAATCGGTCGCCTCCCAGAAGGATCGCCACAAGCTGCACCGGCCCGTGTATTACCAAACTCATCTGAAAGACCGTAACCAGTGCACAGAGCGTCAGCAGAAGGGCAGTATCAGTGAATTCCGTGAATGGACCAACTGGCAACCTGGTCAGGCCCGTCACGAGGCCGAGCACCGCCAACGCTGTTAGGCCGCCAACGATTGCGGAGTACATCTTTGCAGCGCGGTAGTCTTGTCGTACCGCATCAAAATCCACTGTCTTGACATGATGATTGATGCGCGCGCCAAAATGCGCGCGGCTTGCAGTAAGCCCGAACTGGACCGGCCCAGTTATCCGGACCGCGATCGCGAGATAGGCGAGAATATCCGGAGGGACAAAGAACCCCGTAATAAAAACCGGTAGATGGTTCCCAATACTGCGCGAGAGCGATACTTGGAAGTGCGCCGGCGTGGACGATACATGCGCACCGTTGCGCCAATGCTGCGAAGCAATGATCAGCAGCGGCCAAGTGAACACGAGCGCCGACAGCAAGGCACTAGCGGCATAAAGCGCCAGATAGGCTTCGGGCTGATCCACTCCGACAAGGGTTAGCAAAAACGACCCCGCCAAAAGGCCCCCTGAGCGTAAAACCTGGCTGGCAAATTGGGCGCGCACAGCGCGTTCGGCTGCCCGGAGGATCGCGTCAGAAATCGCGAGACACGCCAAAGCCGCCGCTAAGGGAAGCACCCAGACAATCTCCGGTCGACTCACAGATATGTCTGACGACGCGGGCATGATAATCATCGCGGCAAAGAAAGACCCGCCTGACAGCAGTACATAAAACCACAAGGTGTTTGCAATAGCGGATGGCGGCGCCAACGCATCCATATCCAGTGGCGCAAAGCGTTTTATCAGCGTCATAGGCAAGCCACGCTGCAATAATAGGGCACCTACGCCCCCGATGGAAAGTACCCATGCATAGCGACCGTAGCCATCCGGTCCCAATGCCCCGACTACCACCATAACCACTAACAATGCAGTGGCCGCACCCAGAATCTGTAGCGCGACGATCGAGGTAACAGCCCTCAGCGGTGCCATGCACGTACGCTTGCAGATTCGAAGAACTGCCCGGCGGTTGCAAAACTGGGGAATGCATGAATTTTAGAGAGGTATTGTTTCTGCAACGCTTCTATTCCTGGGTTTAGTAGTGGATTTCGAATATAATTGCGGTGTCGGTCCTGCATTTCCTTAGATGTCACATCCCGGAAGGTAAGATGGCTGTTTTTTGAACAGCTTTGGCTTGAGTTTGTGCCAGTCCTTCATCGCCTGCAAGGGCGTCTTACTGCCCAAGGCTGATTGCGGGAGCCGCAGGTTATAGAGCCAGACGTAGCGGTGTAACGTTGTCTCCAACTCTTCGCCTGATCGGAACCGGTGGCTCTGCATGACGTCCTCGATCCGGCCGTTGAAACGCTCCACCATTCCGTTGGTCTGTGGCTATATCGGCGGGGCGAGGCGGTGCTCGATGTAGAGATCGGCGCAGAGACGGTCAAAATCATGATTGCCGGCAGCGGCGCGACGGCGCAGGCCAAAGAGCCTGTCGTGAACTCCTTGCCGTTGTCGATCAGCATCCGGGTGATTTTCATCGGCAGGGCACGATCAAGGTCGCGCAGAAAGCGGCGTGTGTTGGCCGCCGTTTTGACCGGGTAGGTGCGCACGAAGACTCAGCGGGTGCTGCGGTCGATGGCGACGAACAGATACCGGCGGCGATCCTCGTCGCCCATCTGCGGCAGGTATTTGACGTCGACATGCAGATAACCCGGCTCCTAGGTCTTGAAGGGTTTGTGGGCGGGCCGCGGGAGTTATGCGCGATTTTGGGTGACGCGGCCTGATCAAGCGGCGCGGTTTTCGGTGTCGTTTGCGGCGACACCGTCGGTGAATGTGACGCCTTCGATGACCAAAGGCAACTGGTTCGCGCCTTTCAGGCGGCGCCATGTCTTCCCGGCGGCCTGAACGAGCTTGAATACCATCAGCTTCGCTGTTTTCTGCGACAGCGCCCCCTTGGTCCGCACGGTCCGGTGCCGGACGGTGGAGAACACGCTTTCGATCGGGTTGCCTGTGCGCAGGTGATCCCAGTGGTCGGCCGGGAAATCGTAGAACGTGAGCAAGGCGTCGCGGTCCTTGGTCAGGCAGGTGACTGCCTTCTCATACTTGGCACCGTATTTCTCGGCGAAGGTGTTCATGGCGGCTTCCGCCGCGGCGCGGGTATCGGCATGCCAGATCTCCCGCAGGTCGACCTTCACCGTGGGCTGCATCGATTTTGGGAACTTGTTCTGGACATTGGCGATCTTGTGCACCCAACACCGCTGATGACGCGTGCCTGGGAAGACCTCGTCGAGGGCCTTCCAGAACCCCATTGCCCCGTCACCGACGGCGATCTCGGGCGGCACCTTGAGGCCGCGGGCCTTGATATCGACCAGCAGTTCGCGCCAGCTCTGCGCGCTCTCGCGAACGCCCACCTGGAATCCGACGAGTTCCTTCTTGCCCTCGGGTGTGGCCCCGAGAATGACCAGCATGCACTCGGCCTGCGGCTCCATCCTGGCCTGAAGGTAAACGCCGTCGGCCCAGATGTAGACGTAGCGCCGCGCCGAGAGATCGCGGCGTTGCCAGTGGTCATACTCCTGCTGCCACTCCCCGGTCAGCCGCGAAATCACACTGGGTGACAAGTTCGGCGCGTCCTTACCAAGGATCGCAGCCAGCGCTTCCTGGAAGTCGCCCATCGAAAGGCCGCGCAGGTAGAGCACCGGCAGCAAGGCATCGAGGCTTTTCGAGCGCCGCGCCCATTTCGGCAGGATCGCAGAGGTGAACCGGATCTTTTTCTCGTCCGCCACGTTGGCGGCGCGATCACGCACCTTCGGGCGACGCACGTCGAGTGCGCCGATCCCGGTCTGGATGGACCGTTCTGGCCCGTGCCCATGCCGCACAACCCGCTGCCGGCCATCCGGCAGGACGCTTTCGGCATGTTGCGCGACGAAGGTGTCGGCTTCGGCGCGGAGCGCGGCGGCCAGCATCCGGCGCGCCCCGTCCCGGGCGATCTCGGTCAGCGGATCGTCAACAGATTCCGGCTGACGCAGGGCGATGATGTCTGTATCGTTCTTCATGGCGTATCGTTCCTTCTGGAAGTTCTGGCAGGCTTCGACACCCGCCACGATACGCCGCCTTCTCAAACCCCGTCACCCAGATTCACGCATAGCTCGGTCGCGGCGCGGCCGGCTTCAGGTCGCGCAGATTGCCCACGCCATGCCGACGCAAACAGCAGTTGAGCCCAGAGCGCGAGACGTTTGGGTTCAGGAACTCGCGGACAACTGCCAGCAGGTCGTCGGGCGGCAGCAACAGGCTCTTGCGCAAAGAAACCGCCACAGCCTCCTGCGCCGGCGTCAGCGTCGTCTGCAACCGACGAGCCGTGTAGCTGCGGTCATGCACGCTGTCGCGCTTGCGCCATTTTCAAACAGTCTGATCAGAGATCCCGTAGCACTCTGCCACCACCCACGCCGGTTCGGTGCTCGCCTGGATCGCCGCCCGCACCTTCAGCGCCGTGGTGGCCTGCTTGTGAAGAGAGATCAGCATGTAATGTCCCCGTCCCGAACTGCGCGCAGGATCAATCTTGCCATGAACAACGCACTCCGGCGAGGGCCGATGTGATCGTCCGGGATGGGACAGTTAGCCAACTGAATTTTCACAAATTAAGTTGCACTGTAGTGCGGCGAGTAAGAAAACTACGGGGATAGCCAATGCTCTCAAAGTCGCAATTATGGAGTGCTGCTCACCAACGGGTCAACTCCGACTGCATAGAAGAGAATGCGGTCAATTAGTTTAAAATCCTCTGTGCTGCGTGAAGAATCGAACTTACTAGTGAAATTGGGGGTGCCGAACATCTCCGCGCGCAGGAATTGGCCAGACTTACCATGCGCTTCCGAGGGGAACTCGAGTATCGTGTCAATCCGATCAAGCTGCTCCTGAAACACAGGTACATAGTCATGCCCCATGTAACGCTTCCGCATCCGACGATTGATGCGTACGTAGGATATCAGCAGGCGGGAGCGAGAAATAACAGGCAGTCCCAAACGCCATTGATATTTTCTCATGGAGGCCGCCCAGCTCGAGAACGAGCGGATTGTGTGGACGACGACGATACGGCATCGCAAAGCATCGTATCTTGCAAGGCCGCGATCGGTCTTGGAGCAATCCACCAATCCAACTGCCCGCGCCCCCGCTTCGGCCAAAAGCGCCGCGTAGGGATCACTGTCAGAAACCCGCGCCAAGACATTTGACCAGAAGGGATCACCTACGATTTCGGAGTTTTTTGTTGCACGCTCTTCGACTCGGGCCCATCGACCTTGACCTCCGTCAAAACCTGGTTCGTTGACCAGGCCGACTGACCGGAAGGTTTGCCAGACCTCACCGGCGTTTATGATATCAAGCTTGCGCGCCACCCAGTCTCCCACGAAGGTGCTACCCGTACGTGGAAGACCAACTATATAATATACCGTAAAATCAGTCACCTAATCAGATCCACGTTTATTGTAGCGCCCTACACATGACCAGCGGCCCTAACTGGAATACAGTTCGCTCTTCATAACTATCACGTGGTTGATCACCGCTTGATCCATTCTTGTAGATCGCCCATCGCGTACAAATATTTCGCCACTTCGAGGACGCCCTAGGGTCAGGATTCATAACCAGAACATGACCACGGCAGCCAATGCGCATGCCGACAGGAAGACCTTCGGGCACCTGTCGTAACGGGTCGCGACCCGTCGCCAGTCCTTGAGGCGAGCGAAGCTGTTCTCAATTTTGTGGCGCTTGCGGTATCGAGCTTCGTCATAGGGGATTGGAACCTTGCGGTTCTTTTGGGAAGGGATGCACGGCGTGATCCCCTTGTCTTCAAGGGCTTCGCGATACCAGTCTGCATCGTATCCACGGTCTGCCAACAAGTGTTCGGCGGGAGGAAGGCCGTCCAGCAGCGCCCGGGCGCCGATGTAATCGCTCCGTTGGCCGGCCGTCAGAAACATCCGCAGCGGGCGGCCAGCCGCATCTGTGACAGCATGGAGTTTCGAGTTCATCCCGCCCTTGGTGCGCCCAATCAGGCGACCGCGCCCCCCTTTTTCAGCCCCAGGCTGGAGGCCGTGCGGTGCGTCTTTAGATGGGTCGCATCGATCATCAGCGTATCGGTGCCGCCGCCCTGATCGGCCAGTTCGAGAAGCATACGGGCGAAGATACCCTTCTCGCTCCAGCGCTTCCACCGGCTGTAGAGCGTCTTGTGAGGCCCGTACTCCGCAGGCGCATCGCGCCAGCGCAAGCCGTTGCGATTGATGAAGATTATGCCGCTCAACACCCGCTTGTTGTCCACACGGGGCTTGCCGTGGCACTTCGGAAAAAAGGGCTCCAGCTTGGCCATCTGCGCATCGCTCAGCCAGTAAAGTTCGCTCATGTCACCGCTCCGTTTTCGGAGCCGTGAATCACGCAGCGCAGCGGAAATCAATGCATCCTGACCCTAGTGTGAAGAACCGCGAGGTTGCTTCCGTCCGCGTCGGCGTAATTGATCCCGAACGCTGAGGCCGACATCATGAGCGATGATTGCATCGAGGACATCCCGCAAGCTCTGTGGTCTTTGCCATTGCGTAAACCGCAGCGTTCCAGCTTTTCGTATTGAACATAAAACTCGGACGATAGCAGATGTCGGCGAAATATCCGCTCCGGGCGGGCGATTTCTGGTCATCATGGGTGCGGCGAGCTAGCCTATCCATATCCAACACGATATACTCAATCGCAATGCCGTCCTGAACACGGTCGATCCTTTTCTCGTTCAGACGAGCCAGTGCTGCCTGGTTTTCGGCATGACTACCGTCTAGGTTTAGACGTCACGTTCAGGATGATCACAGAGGACCTCGTATACCCAACTGGGAATGAGGGTATTAATAGTCGTTCGAGCCTCACTTAGGACGTTGCTTTGTCATCATGAGTTCATCATATACGTCATCATATCGCGACGCCATCTTGGCAACCGAGAACTCTGCTAGTCGGGATTGCATGACATTGACGCGGTCGTGAATTTCTTCAGTATCAAATTTCATTGCACGCGTGACGGCAGCTACAATGGTATCAGTCTTCCAAGGGTCGAACATCTCGGGTTTGCGTTCCCAACCCTCAAGGATGATATCCAACTCTGGGCTTTGACTGACCAGTGGCAGGAATCCGCAAGCGATAGCCTCAAAGAGCGTGTTGGACATACCTTCGGAAGTGCTGGGCAGGATTAGCAAATTTTTCGAAGGGGAGAATAGTTCTCCCCAGTCGGAGAGCCTACCATGCAGAGTGACACGTTTGGCTAAGCCGAGAATGGCGATCCGATCTCTGCAGGCCTCCTCCAGTGGACCTTCACCGACGATATCGAGTCCTGTCACGCCCGCCTTTTCGATCAGCCTGGGAAGTGTGTCGATCAGCTCTACGACACGTTTCTGCGACACCAGACGACCCACGAAGAGTAGACGGTCTGGGCGAGAAGCCAAGTCCGGCCGACGAAAGTCAGGTGCCAGGCCATTAAGAATTGGATGTACTTTTCGAGGTATGCGAAGTAAGCGCCTCAGTGATAACTTCGGTGGTAAGTATGGGTAGTTGGGGATGACAATATCTGAGACCACATGGTTGATATACGGCACCCTGTCACGAAACGCCCCCATGCCAAAATTTCGCACCTTGCGACGATCACTACTAATGATAGAGCAACCTTCGCGCTTGGCTGCGATCATTGCTGGAACGGTCATGCGATCTGGAAGCCAAAGCTGCACAGTATCAATGCGATGGTGACGGATAACCTCCCGAGCGAAGCGCATGACCGAGATCGGATTTCTCAGCGAGGATAGTAGCTCCACCCGCACTTCAGTAGGGCGTTCGTTGCCATCGAGAACCAATATTACGTGGTTGTGTTTGGAGTTTTTCGTAAGAAGCATCATCTGGCGCTCGGCGCCGCCTTTCTCCATATGCGAGATCACATGGAGCACTTTTGCCTTGCTGCAGCCTGGTACGAAATTTTCCACTGTCACCTCTGGCACTTAAGCAGCACATTTTTCTTGCGAATGTAAGCTATCGGACACTCGTCTCAATCAGAAATAGCTCCTCAGGGTTCTTCAAATGAACAAGACAAATCTGTGACAGGCGGCCAAGGCCGCCTCAATAACGGTTTCAATTTTTTCTGGACTATCGGCCATCGATCAACCGCTCCACCGACGTGGTGTTTAAGTGGTTCTTTTCGGGATGGTAGTCCGTGGCCACCACGATGAACTTCGCCTCAGGGTAGACCACTGCCGGATCTCTTTTGGCGATCAGCGAAAGTGTCTCGCGGGCCATCACCGCATCGACCATGGTGGGGCGCTCGCTGTTCACCTTGTCGACCCGCGCCTGATCAATGTCGAGCGCAAACACGTCCTGAGTGCGCCCCAGGAGCACGGCCAGGGACATGCCAACATATCCCAGTCCGACGTCGCAATTTTTGTTTTTTCAGCCATGAAGCGCGGTCAGTTCTTTTCTATGTGGTTTTAGGGGAAGGTGGCGGCAGTGATATCTGGCCTGTAGAGATGCCCGTGGCAAGAAGGACCTCGGCTCTGGCCATGCCCCAGTGGCCCGCGAGTTAGGCCCCGGTCATTGGTTGCTCCCACCCGGGGACGGCTTCTGAAGGAATACGAAGATGTTGCCGCAAAACGGTGCTGGCATGACCCGATGCATGAAATCGGCAATCTGATATATTGGACGCGACCCGAAAAAATAGGCCGGATCGCATCGCCTGCAGAAAGATCGGTTCGTCCACCCCGGAAAGGCCGCTGCGATGTCAACAAGCGTGTTCATGCGATAGGTCTTGGGGAAGACATCCATGGCCTTACGCCCGGGCTGTGCCGTTCCAAGAACGCGGCCTTCGATCCGTTCGGGAATGATCCGTTCGGCGAGGGCGATGTAATGCGCCCTGTGAGGCGTGCGGGCGCAGAACCAGCCACCGGGTCTCAGCAGCCGCGAAATCTCGCCCGCGAAGGCTCCGGGATCAGCGATGTGCTCAATGACATAGTCGGCGACGATGACGTCCGCGCTTTCATCCTCTAGCTCCACGCGATCTTCGGAGATCATGACGGTCCGGTCCGCGGAACGGTTTTCCATTACGACGGGGTCGATATCGGCCGCGATGACTTTGGCGAATTTTCCCTTCATGGACCTTAGCGCCCGCCGGGGCGCGATCGGGTCGTCCTCGAACCAGCCGGCGCGTCCGGCCCCGTAGTCCAAATAGGTGCCTGCAGGATCTGCAAGCGCGTTGACCCGGAAGTAGAAGTCCACCGTTCCGTCGGTCGGGGAAAGGCCTGCAAAGTGTTTGTCAAATGGCTGGTACATGATAGATATCACTCCACTGAAATCGGCAAATCAAGCCCGTGCTGCATCAGCAGGGCATGACGTTTGGCGGCGCTGGGATCATTTCGGCGCACACATCGCGTGCGGGGCGATCTCGGGTAACCGTCCTTAACGCTGCCCGCTTTGTCCGTCCCGTCACGAAGATTAGATCGGTGATGTCGGCGGCGATTGCGTCTTCAACGGGATACTGGATAATCGGCTTGTTGATGATGGGCAGAAGTCCCTTTGGCATCGCCTTAGTGGCCGGTAAAAACCGCGTCCCAAGCTCTATGACGGGAAATACAGCCCGAGTAACACGTGCCATTCGCGGTCCTTTAGATGCCCGCTCGGCGCAGTCTTTGTTCCTATTGCCAAATCATGTCCAAGATCCATCGATCTGGACTTTGTGCCCGAAGGCAAGGAAGGGTGGGGATACAAATGCAAAATCTACCGCTCATCGCGCTAACGAAAGAGCCGCATGTGTTGGGATAACAACTATAGATTGCATCGTAAATTTGGTGCGCCATTCAGTCACGGATGAAAAACATGTAAGCCTTTGATTTTGTTAAATACGATTTTCAAAAACGACTAAATCTCACTATTTAAGTCGCATCCAGGGTTGTGCCCGCCCCGACGGTCCACCCCAAACGCCCGATAACGCAAACCCTCAAGGAGCGAAGCGGTAGGCCGATAACACGAAGCTTGCACCTGCCTCACATCACGCGGGTCAGCGACAAACGGCTCTGATCCCGATTTCCCGATGAAACCTCTATCTCTCCAGGCGTTCAGCAATCCACATCTTGATCAACGCCTGCCGGCTTATACCGAGCTTTTGGGCCTGCCGGTCTAGCCCTTCGACAACCCAGCTGGGAAAATCCACGTTGACCCTTTTGGCCTCAACATTGAGACGGCGCGCCCTGGTCCAATCGACCTCGGCGGAGATGTCTTCACCCGCATCGAAGCGTTCGTCGAATTCAGTCGCCTTCATAGTGGTCGATCTCCCGTTTCCTGGCGCGACGTACCGAGATGATCCGTACCCGACCGTTGCGATATGCGTATATGGCCGACCAGTGCCTGCGTCCAATCACGCCAACAGCCAAAAAGCGCGGCTCCTCCGTGTCTTTCGCCGGAGCCTCGATCAGGTAAGGATCATCTCAGAGGGTCTGTGCCTCATCGACGTCAATGCCGTGCTTTTCACGGTTGGCTGCACTCTTGTCAGGGTCATATTCAAACTTCGTATACTGCAAAATTTGGCGAAAAGGTATAGTTTCTATACTTTTTCGCCAGATACCGTTTCAAGGCCTTTTTCAAAGCCGCCTAACCCCCGATGAACCAAAGTGTGATGACCAAAATGCAAACGCCTCGTTGTCACTTTGCCCAGTTCGCGAGACGCAGCCCGCTGACGCGGATAAACTCGCTTTCATTGTTCGTGACGAGGCACATGCCCCTGGAGCGGGCATGATCCGCAATCATGACATCGAAGGGTCCAATCGGATTTCCAGCCGCAGCAAGCTCGGCACGGATCTGCCCGGCCTGTTCAGCAGCGCTGAGGTCGAAGTCCAGGAGCTCGATGCGCCCAAGCAGACCCTCGATGACGTCAAGATTGCGGCGAACGGCTTGTGACTTGTGCGCACCGTAGAGAAGCTCCATGGCCGTGATGCTTGATGCACAGATCTCGCCATCATGCGCCTCGGAACTGTTGCCGAACCATCTCAGGTTTGTTTTTGACGGTGTATATCAGGATATTTGTATCCAGCATGTACCGCAGCATCAGAGCTCTGCACGCTCCTGGTCTGCCGGCTGCTCACGATCCGTCATGAAATCGCTGCTGACACCCTCACCATCGAACCATGCCGCCCAGCTTTGCTCGGAGGGTGTGATGACCCAGCTTCGGCCGCGGCGCTGAATATCCACACTCGTGACGCCGTCAGGCAGGCGCACCGATTTCGGGAAACGGACGGCTTGCGTCTTATTCGTCATAAACACCGATCCACGTTCCATGTCACACCTCCCGCTTGCGACTCCGCGCGCCCTGACCGCTCGTATACACTAAAGCGATCGTCAACCTGCGCAAGCTGGTGGAGTGCACCTTGCCGACGCCCGCTACCGATACACTCGTGGTCAACTTCCCGACAAGATGACGCCCCAAGGAGCGAAGCGGCAGGCGTGATACGCAAACCATCATTGCTCTTCTCGCGGCGACGGCCCCATGTCAGCACCCAGACCCGCCTCATGCTCCAGAATCTCGATTTCCTCTCTCAGTGCGGCATATTCCGCATGTTTGCGGGCCAGAAACCTTCCTGTAAGCGCTGCCTTCTCCGACGCGCCCTTTGCCGTCAGGACATAGGCGTAGCGTCGCTTATCTGATGAGGCGCGGAAATTGCCCAGCTTGACCAGCCCCCGGTCCACGAGCGCCGTCAAACAGTAATGCGCGGCTCCAAGGCTGATCCCAACCTCGTTCGCCAGCTCTCTTTGGCTGATTTCGGGTCGTTGCTCCAGAATCCGCAGCACGCGAAAATGCATGTCCTCTTGTACGGACTTCACCGGAACATCTCGGAACGTCTTAAAGGGTTCACAGGAGTTTGCGCAGGCTCACGCACGGCCACCCAAATCTGATTGGAGTCCCAAGTACCTGAAATACAACGTTATTTTCAAGACCATGTTCATGATCAGTTGTCTACTAACTCAAAACCAGTGGCTTGCCAACACCTGAAGAACAGGTCGTCGTCAATGCCCCCTACAAGGGGTTGCGCATCCAGAAGAACTCGTTCATCCGTGAACGCACAGGGTCCAGTCCTAGGAAGCAACAGTGCCATGTTATCGCTATCTTCTGACCAGTTCACAACCGCCGACTGGCATCTCGTGTTGTGCAAACCCAATCAGAATCACATCGCGTTCAAGCATCTGTCGCGCTTGGGTATTGACCTCTTCATGCCACAGCACGATGTCGAGCAGCGATGGCGAGGACGTGTTCGCATAGAGCGACGGCCTGTTTTCGCAGGATACATATTCTTCAGCACCGGCTTGGCTCCGGCTGCATGGAGACCGGTTCGAACAACCCCCGGCGTGTCTCAGATCGTCGGGTTCGGCAAGAACGGACCGGCCCGCGTTCCCAACGAAATCATTGCCGGGCTCATGGAACGCTGCGACGCGTCAGGACGCCTGCAACCCGATCAGGGCTTCGCCGTCGGAGATACCGTACGTATCACAAGTGGCCCGTTCGCAGATTTTGTCTCTGAAATTGAAACCATCGACGCGAATCAACGGATCCATGTACTGCTCGAAATGCTCGGCGGTCACACCAAGGTCACTCTGGACCCAACGCGTCTGATCCGCCAGCGCTGAACTTGACGCTGCGTCATCTGCACAAATGCTACGCTCGGAGCTACCCCCGCGTCTTTTATGACGTGCATCTTACAACTTTAACGCGAAATTCGCCTGTGATCTTGTGTTCGTTTCAGGTACGCTTCTCACATGCGTTCACGATGCATGGTCTGCGCAATTGAGGAGTTCATTTTGCGACACGATCAGGCTCTCGTCATCCGGGTCACTGAAATTTCAAAAACAATCGTGGGTCACATCTTCGAAGGAATTTTGACATGAATTTTCTTGTTCCTTTCATCGCTGCCCTTCTGGTCAGTGTCGGCATCGCTGCTGCTCTTGTTGCAACGCAATGTTTTTACGCGCATTTCAGCCACGACAAACATGTTGGCGTCCAAAAGCTTCACACAGATACAGTGCCGCGTATTGGCGGGCTGGCCTTGATCGGCGGCCAGATCGCCGGTGGTCTCACACTGTCTCCGGATCTGCGCACGCTATGGCTGATGCTGTTCCTGTCGAGCATCCCCGCCTTCAGCTCAGGTCTTCTGGAAGACGTGACCAACCGTGTTGGCGTGAAATGGCGTCTCATTGCCACGATCTGCGCCGGGCTCATCTTCTGCTTTGTAACAGGATATCATCTTACATATGCAGACCTGCCTGGGATCGATTGGCTCTTGAGCTTCACGTGGTTTGCCGTTCCGCTCACTGCCATCGTAATCGCCGGCGTTGCGAATGCGTTCAACATCATCGATGGTGTGAACGGGCTTTGTCTGGGCACGGCCATCATCACATTTATGGGTCTGGCTGTCATTGCCGGACAATATGGCGACATGCAGATCCTGATGATCTGCATGATCTCGATCGGAGCCCTGATGGGAATATTCCTGCTCAACTTTCCTTCGGGGCTGATTTTTCTGGGTGATGGAGGAGCTTATCTGATCGGCATGTTTGTGGTTGTCACGGCCATGATGTTGCCCTTGCGACACCCGGAAATTTCTCCTCTTGTGGGGCTTTTGGGGCTTTGCTATCCCATCTTCGAGATGCTGGTCTCCATTCACCGTCGCAGTGTGCGCAAGGGGTCTCATCCTGGTCAGCCAGATCGGCTCCACCTTCATAGCCTGATCTTTCGAAGCCAAGCCAAACAGTTGGCGTACAAGATGAATGCGCCGAACTTGCGCAATCCCATGAGCGCAGTTCTCATCTGGCCCTTGCCTATCCTGTCCGTGACTTTGATGATCCTTTTTCACACCAGTTCCACTGCGATTTTGATCGGTATCGTGATGATTGTCGTCCTCTATCTCTGGGCTTACCGCCAAGTGACTCTTTTGCGGCGATCGACGACACGTGAACTCTCATACAATCGATCTGAAATTTGATCTGTTCGCCGTGACCCCTGCACAACAGTTTTGATAAAAAGATGTCTTCGAGGCAAATCCCCGTGTCACGCCGGTCAGCAATCCGGCTACGCGATGATCATGGGGTGTAGCGTTCAAAAGAAACGGGCCGTATTGGTGGCGGGCATCGCCACATTCGCCTGCATAGCCGTAGCGGTTCCTGTCTCATCCCAGGATGATCCGGGAATCGGTACAGGCTATAACAGCTATGGCTATCCGGGAATGATCGACATGCCGGTGGCGACCAGTCGGCCTGATGGCGAGCTGGCCTTCTCGGTCAGCCATTTCGCCGGGCAGACCCGCAACACCATGACGTTCCAGATGCTGCCACGCCTGTCGGGCAGCTTCCGGTACTCGGTGCTCGACAATTTTACGTCGGGGGGCACAGGTACACTGTATGACCGCAGCTTCTCGTTGCACTACCGCATCGCGGATGAAACGGATCTGCGCCCGGCCTTCGCGATCGGGCTCAATGATTTTCTTGGCACCGGGGTCTATTCGTCCGAGTATCTCGTCGCGACCAAGACACTGGGCAAATCGGTGCGTGTGAGCGGCGGAATCGGGTGGGGCCGGCTTGGCGGGGCCGGTGGGTTCACCAATCCGCTGGGGATCCTCGACGACCGTTTCGAAACTCGCCCGTCGCGTGATTTCGGCGTGGGGGGCGAGATTGAAGCGGCGCAGTGGTTTCGCGGCGACATGGCCTTTTTCGGCGGGATCGAATGGCAAGCCACCGACAAGCTGCGGCTGACGGCCGAATACTCTTCGGACGATTACCCAAGCGAGGACCCGTCGGCGTTCCGGCGTGACACACAATTGAATCTCGGGGCCAGCTACAGGATCACCCCGACGGCCGATCTGTCCCTGCGCTATCTCTACGGCAGCGTAATCGGCGTGCAACTCACGACCGCGGTAAACCCCGCGATCCGGCCAAATCAGAGCGGGCGCGAGCCGGCCCCGCCGCCGGTTCTGTCGCGGCCCCCGCAAAGCGGTGCCGCCCTGTCCTGGGCGGGTACTCCGGGCAGCATCGAGGCGCAGGCCGATTTGCGTGATCGCGTCGCCGATGCGCTCGAGGCACAAGGGCTGAGGCTGCATGGCGTATCACTGGCCACGCGTCATGCGCGGGTCGAGATCGAGAACAACACTTACAACCAGTCGGCCCAGGCCGTCGGGCGCACGGCGCGGGTGCTCTCGCGGCTGCTGCCGGCACAGATCGACCGCTTCGACATCACGCTTGTCGAGGCGGGTCTGCCGGTCACCGAACTGCGTATCCGCCGCGCCGACATGGAGACGCTGGAACACGATCTCGAGGGCAGCTGGAAAAGCTTTGCGCGGGCCCGCATCCTTTCGCCTTCGGACCCGGTGCGTCCCGTCCCGGGGCGCTATCCGGATTTCGACTGGAATGTGACCCCTTATCTCAGCCCCAGCTTCTTCGACCCCGACGAGCCCGTGCGCGCCGATTTCGGTGCCCAGCTCAGCATGTCATATACACCGATGCCGGGGGTCGAAATCTCGGGAATCCTGCGCCAGAAGGTCCTGGGCAATCTCGACGAAGCGACGCGGGGCTCGAATTCCGTGCTGCCGCGCGTGCGCAGCGAGTTTTCGATCTACGACCGCGAGGGCGAAGATGCAGCCCTCACGCAGCTGACCGCGGCGCGGTATTTCAAGCCCGGGCGCGATCTCTATGGCCGGGTGACCATCGGATATCTGGAGCGCATGTTCGGCGGGCTGTCATCGGAACTGCTTTGGAAACGTAATGACAGCCCCTTCGCTCTCGGCGTCGAGGTCAACTACGTCAAGCAGCGCGATTTTGATCAGCGATTCGGGTTCCGCGATTACGAGGTCGCCACGGGTCATGCCTCAGCCTATTGGGACATGGGAAACGGGTTTCACGCCCAGCTCGATGCCGGGCGGTATCTCGCCAAGGATTGGGGTGCCACGCTGGCAGTGGATCGCGAGTTCGGCAATGGCTGGAAGATCGGCGCGTTCGCGACCCTCACCGATGTCCCCTTCGACGAGTTTGGCGAAGGCTCGTTCGACAAGGGGATTCGGATCACGATTCCGCTGTCCTGGGTGACGGGGGAGCCCAACAAGAGGAACTTCAGCACGACGATCCGCCCGCTCACGCGCGATGGCGGGGCGCGGCTTGATGCGCCTGGACGGCTTTATGATCGTGTCAGGCCCTTGCAGAAGCCGGCTTTGCAGGACGGCTGGGGGAGGTTCTGGCGATGACCCGGTGCGGATCCTTTCTTTTCAGACCGGTCTGTGGGCTGGCGCTTGTGATCATGTTGCTGCTTGGCGGCTGCGAACAGATTACCCGGTCGCTCGGGGTGACCGGCACGGTTCCCGCCCCCGAGCCGCAGCTTGTCGGGCCCGAGCTTCTGCGCGTCTCGATCCCCGCGATCGGGGCACAGGCCACGCTTGGGCCGGTGGCGCGTCGGGGTGATGTAACCGTCTGGCAGACGCTCGGCGGCATCACGCTCAGCTTTCGGGGGGGCAGCCTAATCGCGACGCGGGGGCTTGGCGACGATCTGATGTCGGCCGATGTCGCGGGGCGGCTCGAAATGCTGCGCGGTGTCGGGGAGCCCGGCGGGGCCGGATACTATCCACATATCCGCAGCTATCTCGACGGCGAGGACCGCACGGTGTTCCGCAGTTACCAGTGCCGCCGTGTCGCACAGACAGAGACGGGTGCCGAACGCGACGGCACACTGCGCCGGATCGAGGAGCTTTGCGTCTCTCCGGCGGATCGGTTCACCAATGTCTACTGGCAGGGGTCGGGTGGTGAGGTCATCCGCTCGCGGCAATGGATCAGCCCGACGATTCAGTACATGGAAACTGCGCGCGTGCCGCGCTAGACGGGTGCATGCGATCAAGAAAGGATATGCGATGCGAGATGGCAAGGACAGACGGTACGCCCGCCTTGGGCAGGCCCTGGCGCTGAGTACGGCGTTGGTCTTTCCGGCTGCCTGCGGCGTAGTCTATCAAAGCCCCACGGTCAGCCGGAGCGCCGGGACAGGGGTCGATGTGCGCGAGGTGCGGCTAACCCCGGAAACCGTGATTCTCGCCAATCGCAGCCCCTACAGCCCGCGCGATCTGCCACGCGAGTTCTATACCAACGCCACCGCACAGCAGGGACCCGGTATGGGGACGCTACCGCAGGCTCCCGATGTCCCGGACGAACGCCCCGAATCGCTTCAGCTGCGCGTGCCGCCCTCGGTCACACCCGCGCCCTATGAGATCGGCGTGGGCGACGTGGTGTTGCTGGCGACCCGGCAGGCGGGTAGTTCCGTGGAGCAGCTGAGCGGACTTCTGGCCGCCCAACAGCAGCGGCAGGGCTATGTCGTTTCCGATGACGGGGCGATTTCCATCCCCGATGTCGGTCGGGTCGAGATCGCCGGCCTGACCCTGGCGGAAGCGCAGGACCGCGTTTTCAGGTTCCTTCTGGACAACCAAGTGGATCCGGCCTTCTCGTTGGAGGTAGCGGAATTCAACTCGCAGCGCGTGACCGTCGGTGGCGCGGTGCAACAGGCCGCCCGGGTCCCGATCACGCTGGTGCCACTGACCCTGGGCGATGCGCTGACGGCGACCCGTGGGGTCACGGTCCGGGACGAGCAGTTCGCCTCGATCCGCATCTACCGCGATGGCACGCTCTACCAGATCCCCTATGAGGATTATCTCGAACGCCCGGATCTGCGCGAGCTGCGGCTGCGCAACGGTGATGCAGTCTTTGTGGATACCCGTTTCGATCTCGACCGGGCTTTTGAATTCTACCGCCAGGAGGTGGATGTGATCCGCCTGCGCAGCCAGGCGCGTATGGATGTGCTCGACATGATGAGCACGGAAATGTCGATGCGCCGCGCCCGGCTCGATGAGCGCCGCGGCAATTTTGAGGCGCGCATGGAATTCGGGGCCGAGGCACGCGATTACGTCTACCTGGCCGGCGAGGTGGCGCAACAGGCCCGCGTCGCGCTGCCCTACGGCCAGACGGCGACGCTGGCCGATGTGATCTATGACGGCGGCGGCGTTCCGACACGCACCGGCAATCCGGAAAATATCTACGTGCTGCGTCCCTCGACCGATCCGGCGGAGTTCGGGGCGGTGACCGCGTGGCATCTCGATGCAAGTAACGCGGTCAACATCTCGCTTGCCACACGCATGGAGATGCGGCCCAACGATATCATCTTTGTCGAGGAACAGCCGATCACCAAATGGAACCGCGTGGTCCAGCAAGTTGTTCCGTCGCTCCTGACCACGCCCGCAAGCATCGCGACGCGGTGAGAGCTGTCACATGACAGGCACGAAGCCGCTTAGATGTAAATTCATGTACAAGAAGGGCACCGCGACGCGGTGCCCTTCGGATTTGAGGTCCTGATCCAAAAAGGCCAGACCGCTCAATTTGTGGTGGTGCTCGAACTGGAGCCGCCGGTTGCCACGGCGATGATCGCGACCGCGCCAAGCCCCAAGGCAACCCCGCTGCCCGCGCTCAGGCTGCCTTCCATGCCGTTCGCGCCGCCGCGGACGCAGGTCACGCGCAGCACGTCGCCCGACTGTTCGAAGGCCGCGGCGGAGACGCTGGTACCCTCGCAGGCATCGATCCGCTGCGCCATCTGCACGGCGGTCTCGTTCCCGACACGGGCCGCGCTCTGCTGGGCCAGGACGGGAAGCGCCGTCACCGCGGTAATCGCGGCTGCGGACATCAAGGCTTGGATCTTCTTCATGGCACAAATCCTTTCATAGATATGCATCAGTATAATCCATCACGGGGCATTGCGAAACCGCTAATGGCGCCAGAACCGGGCCGGGCGGCGACATGCGCATCAGGTCGCGTCATAATAGCCCTTGCCATAGCCGGAATATGCTCCGTAACCTCCGGTATAGCCATAACGGCGCATGCCTTTGGGATCGATCTGGGCAAGCGCAATGCCGGTAATTCGCAGTTTGACCGATTCAAATTCGCGCAGGGCGGCCATCACCTGTGTGCGGTTTGTCCGGTCCCAGGCCACGGAAAACAGGATCGCGTCGGCATGCTGGCCGATGACCCGGCCATCCGGCACCATCAGAACCGGTGGCGTGTCGATGATGACGAAATCATAGGCGTCCCGTGCCCGGTTCAGAAAGTCGCGGAACCTGTCGGACGAAAACAGATCGGCCGCGTTGACGCGTGATTTTTCGCCCATCAGCACATCAGCCCCCAGCCGGTCGTCGTGAAAGACCACCTCGTGTAGCGGCTTCTCGCCCGAGAGCGCCGTCAGAATACCGCCCTCGGGCACATCACGGAAATACTCGCTCAGGGTCTGGCGGCGAATATCGCCTTCGATCAGCAGCACCTTCTTGTCCAGCCCGGCGAGATTCTGGGTCAACGCGATAGCCTGTGTCGTCTTGCCTTCTCCGGGCACCGCCGAGGTGGACATGATGACCTTGGGTGGATTGTCGATATCCGACAGAAGCAGCGAGGTGCGCAGGTTGCGCACCGCCTCGGCAGCGGCGGAGGTGGGCTTGTCGTGCAGATAGCCGATCAGGCCTTCGCGCGCCTCGAACGGCATCTTCGGGATTTGACCCAGCACCGGCAGGCCGGTCGCGCTTTCAAGCTCTTCGGCGCTTCGGAAGCTGTTATGCATGAATTGACGCACCAGCACGATCGCTATCCCGATCATGGCGCCAAGCACCAGCGACAGCGCCGCGATCCGCGTTGTGCGAGGCGCGACCTTCTCGCCGGGGATTGCATCCGACAGAATCCTGCTGTCGGCCTGCTGCAGACCGCGTTGCACGGTGGTTTCCTTGAGACGCGTCAGGAAGGTCTCGTAGAGTGTGCGCGTTGCTTCGGCCTCGCGTTCCATTTGCTGGATCCGCGCCAGATCGACCGATTGTCGGTCGATGCGCTGTTGCAGGGTTTGATACGAATCGGCAAGCGCGTTGGCCTGGCTGCGTATGCGCGCAGCGGTGTTGCGGGCGTTCTCAACGAGCGTGTCGAGCCGCTGCGCGAACAGGGTCTCGGCGTCCGCATCTCCCGCCGCAATGTCCGCCAACAGCCCCTGCAGCGTGGGGTCACCGGTCTCTTCGACGATCGCGGCGCGATCCCCCGCAACCGCCAGATCCTGCAACTGCTCGGCCGATGCCTCGGCTCTGGCCGCACTGGCGCGCATATCCTCGAGACGCTCGCGCAGATCCTTGGCCTGCACGTTGAGGCCCTGCAGCGCCTCGGGGCTGATCAGCTCCGTCTCGGCGCGCGCGGTCGTGAGCGCGTCTTCTTTCTGGCGGAACTCCTGTTCCAGTTCGGTCACCCTTTGTGACAGCCAAGCGACCGCCTGTTCGGTGGCCTCGAATTTTACCGAAATCTGATCTTCCAGGTAAAGATTGGCCAGCGTGTTGACGATCCGTGCGGATTTGTCGGGATCGCCGGTGGTGGCCGCGATAGTGAACACGTAGGTGTCACGCCGGACCGAGGCCGTCAGGGTGTTTCGCAGAAGGTCGATCGCCTTGTTGCGCGGCACTTGCGGATCGTCCTCGCGGGTTTCCCGGTCGGTCAGCGGCGCGATCAAGCCGCGAAGAGTGCCCGTCACGATGGCCATCGGCGAGGGCTCGCGCAGATCGGGGTTGAATTCCGGATCCTCCGTTAGCGCCAACTCGTCCACAAGCTTGCCCAGAAGCCTCCCGGAGAGAATGATCTCGATTTCGGTGTTGAGCGCTGCGGTCTCGGTCGAGACGCCCGACATGACGCTTTCAATATCCACGACCTGACCGGTGCGCACCTCAAGCGTCAGCTCGGCGCGTGATTGATAATCCGGGTCCGCCAGGCCGAGCGCGTAATATCCGCCGAGACAAAGCGCGATGATGGTCGCAAGCAGAATGGTCCACTTGCCGCGCCATAGCGTCCTGATCAGTTCCATCAGGTCGATCTCGTCGTCTTCGGGCGGCGACGACGTCGATTGCGCCCCTGAACGGTCAGAAAAGGAACTTTGGGAATCTTTCATAAGAAGGGGCGTACCTGTTCACACTGGGGACGGCTGTGACGCCCCTAGCGGATAAAACCGGGCGGGTAAACGCCGTTTGCGGCGGGGCACCCCCTACCGGTCCGACCCTGTCTGAAAAAAACGAACACCTTCTTCGGTAATCAGGGCTGCGCTCAGGCGGCCCGTGGCATAGGCACCGGTATCCACCGCGATACGCCCGTCCGCAGCATGCGGGTTATCGACGATAGTGTGGCCATGCACGATCCACTGCCCGTCCTGGCGCGGGCTGTGCAGAAACTCCGGATGGCCCCAAAGCAAGACATTCGCGGCCTGTTCAGACAGGGGATTATGCGGATCTGCCCCGGCATGCAGCGCCCAGACATTCCCGTTTTGCCACATCAGCGGGCGGGCACGGAGCCATGCGATCATTTCGTCGCCCATGGCAGTCATCAGTGCGTCGCGCATGTCGTATAATGGGGCCGGATCAGTACTGTTGCCACGCGGGGGGGAGACGCCGAAACTGGCCAGCAGCTGCAACCCGCCATTGCGCAGCCAGCGCGGCACTGCACGTTCGGGGTCGTCGAGCGCGTCGAGCAGCATGCGCTCGTGATTTCCCATCAAACATCTGACCGGTGGCGTGTCATCCTCGGAGACGCTCATCAGAATCTCCAGAACTTCGCGGCTTTGATTGCCGCGATCAATGTAATCGCCCAGAAACACCACCGGCCAGTCGGGACATTGCGCCTCGATCTGCCGGTCGATATCGCTCAGTAGATCGGCGCGACCATGGATGTCACCGATGGCCAGAAAAGGTTCGATCGGCTGTGGTGGCCAAGCCGGTTTTTCTTGGTTCCACCGTGGCGATGCTCCACTCTTGATCTGTTTCAGACGTTTCCACATGCATTCGTATATACGATTTGGCTCGGAAAATAACATCCCTAAGCCGGGTCGTTGGGGTCTTTCACCTCCCTATGGAAGGAGCATGCCGGAAGCAATGTCGTGCACAGCCTGAGACAAACTGCTCTACGGCGAGGAGACTTCGGTCGGGGCCGACAAGGGCTATGTGAGCGCCGAGCGCGAGGCCGCGATCAGCCGGGAGAACGGCCATCGCGCCAGAGACCAGAAGCGTGCGGATGTCGCACTGACACATCTTCGCTATCTTGCTAAGCCGGGCCTTGCAAAGCGCAAATTATGGTATTTACAAACAATCCACTCAGCCCTAGGTTGTATACGTTACAGTGAATTGTGTTCTGAGCGCGGTAAGTTCTGGAAATAAATGAGGCACTGGAGTGACCATGAACACAGTACTGATGCTGGATGACGACATGAAGCGCGCGCAGAAGATCGCAAATGCTTTGTTTTGCCATAATCTGAACATCTTCAGGATGACATCTGCAGAACGCTGCGCGTCCGAGGCTAGACGACTGCAACCCAAAGCCGTTATCGCATCTGTATCGGGAATTGATTGCTCGGCCACAGATCTCGTGGACAAACTGCAGCTACGGCGGACTGTTCCCATTATAATCATTTCAGACCGGTGGGCCGAAGTTGAAGAACTGGAAGCGCTGGACGCTGGCGCATCGGATTTTCTGCGGGGAGACGCAAGCGCTAATTTGATCGCAAGACGTATTCTGCATGTACTGAACGAACGTGCAATCGCGGCTAACCAGGATAGCGATCCCGGATCGCAGAACACCCTGATCTACGATGAACTGGAACTCGATGTCGATTTCCACATTGCCCGTTGGGCCGGACGGGATATCGGGGTGACCCGTATGGAAATGGACTTGCTGGTTTCGTTGACCAGATATCCGGGCATCGTCAAAAGTCGAGAGAGCCTCATGGCTGATATTCATGATGAAAATGTGTATGTTGATGCCCGTACGATAGACAGTCACATGAAGCGTCTTCGCCGCAAGATCCGTGCGATTGACCCGGCGTTTGACGGGATAAAGTCGATCTATGGCGTGGGATACAAATTCTTTGTCTCAGCGGCGACCAGCCGGATGAACGAGTCAGCAAAAAGCGAATCTGCGTCAGGACTTGATACAGGTTCCGTTGGCTTGCGCCGCGCAAGCTGACAGGGACAGCGCTGCAAATCGTCCAAACATTTGAAATGAGTTTGGATATGCCACCTGTGTCCGTCATCAGAAACTTTCGTTGAACATAGCGGATGCTGCCGCGCGACAAACAGGCTGAGAATCTTCTCATCAAGTTTGTCGCGCTACAGGATGCTCTACCAAAAAGAAAAACGCAGACCATCACGGGTTCTCTCTTCCTGCCGCACATCCCCATGCACGCATTTCTATAATGAATGCATGCAGCATGTGCTGCGTCACACAGGAGAGAACGACAATGATCAAGAAACCTTTCGAGGACACACGCCTCGCGAAATACGTCGAGCGCCGCATTCTGGAACTGAAGCCGAAGAAGACCCAGGCCGAGATCGCCGCGCAGTGCGGCTTCGTCAATCCGAACATGATCACCATGATCAAACAGGGCCGCACCAAGGCGCCGTTCGATCGTATCCCCGCCATGGCCCGGGCTCTGGACGTCGATCCTGCCTACCTGATGGGCCTCGCCCTTGAGCAGGCCATTGAGAAGACCGCGGCTGCGGCAGTGATCGAGGTCTTCGGCGATCCCATCACCGACAACGAGTTGGGCTGGGTCAAGGCCATCCGCGAGGCCTCTGGCAACAGCGATCCGCGTCTGACCAGCCGGTCGCAGGCGGCGATCAACACGATCTTCGGGAAGTGATGTGATGAAGCGTGTGGAGATAGAAAACATGACAGAGAACGAGCGTGCCTGGCTGGACTTCCTGCGGATCATCGCCATGGGCCGGGACCCGGGCATCACCCCGCGCCGTGTGCGGCTGCTCAGACGCGTCTGCGAGCCCCGGCGGGCATAAGAAGGAGGACAAGCACCAGGATCGCGGCGGGGAATGGCTGGACTGTCACTCCTCTCCGGATCCGTGAGAAGCTTGGGAGAGGCTGTCGGCGATCGGCATCAGAAGCGTAGCCTGAACGACTACTTCGCGGAAAGCGGCGATGCAGTGCAGAGACCAACACCAGCAGTCGCTCCGGACAGTCCCACACTGAGGCAACCACGGCGTCCTCGCGAAGATCTGCCAGAACCTCCGCCGCGATTTTGAACGAGCGGACCCGTGCGCTGTGGTCACGGAGTATTCCGGTCATCATCAGTTCATCCGGCTGGAAGGTGTCGATCACAGAGCTCAGCGAGCGGGGAAGTTTGCTGGGAAGGCCAGTGCTCAGGCGCGCGAACGCCAGGAGTTGCGAGGACCGCAGGAACCGTTCGTCCGCGTGCAGCTGCTGAGGCGCGTCTGCGAACCCCGGCAGGCATAGACGCCTATAGGCAGGACAAGAACCAGGATGATGTCGACGAGGAATGGCTGGACTGTCACTCCTCGCTGCATCCGGGTTTACATAGGGTTGCCAAAAGGGTTACCCGACCAGAACAGGTGGAAACCTTGGGCGGATCAAAATCCCTTCAGATGGCCCGAAATCCCCGGAAAAGGTTTCCGCAAGGTTTACGTAAAGTTGACAAATCCCGCCTAAAATCGCGTTTTTCTGGGTTCTATGTAAACCTTGCGGCTCTGTAGGCCCTTAAAAACAAGGCAAATGTGCTTGTGGAGTGTCGACGCAGGCAGTCAGAGACGCGCGCTGGCTGGCACGTCGCAGGAGCAATGTTGGTGTGTACTCGTTACAGCCGGGGGATCGCAGCCAGCGACCACCTGTGCGAGCGTGGTGATGACCTGTGTCATCAGGGGCTGCGGCCGGTGCATAGATGTCAGACAGCAATGAGCGGCCGTGTAAGTGCGTGGCCATGGATGATGACTCCTTGCTTGGAGAGTGGCATGGCGCATGAGACCGGGCATGATCGAGAATCCAAGCATGGGAGTATAACGTGGCGCGCCCGAGACATTTCCCCCTTGCAACCGAACCGGGCAAGACTCCGTAAACGACGTCGGCGTGCGACAAAGGGCCCTTTGTTCGATAGCGTCGTGAAACCTTACTGGTGGTTCCCGAAACAAGTCCGGTAGCGTGCAGTCGGCTGGAAGGCGGGCTTCGCTTGCCACTCGGTTGCAGTTGGCAAGTTAATCAATTCTTAAGCCTTTCCAGCGAAACCTCATTTGGCCAGAAACAGAAAGGGAAAGGCGTGAGGATGTGCAGGGACAGCCAGCTTGAAGCCGCGTTACTGGAATACGTCGAACTCTATGGCCTTACGACAAAAGCACGCGAGCTGTTATGCAAGGAGAACCACCGGGACGAACATACGGTCAGCAGGGCGGCTGACCTCGACCTCGAGGAGCAGTCCATGCGCAAGACCATCCAAAAAGATGACGAAGTCTCCCGATCCTGATACTGAAAAAGTATGCCTTACGGTAACGCGTCTGGCCGAGGGGTGTGTCCGCAAACCGTGTTGGTTCTCCACTGCGCCGTTGTTGTGGCGTGCCGCAATACATACTATATAATGAGGGTTATATAGTTCAGAGGTCTTCATGCAAACGCTCAAAGTAACTACAGTTGGGGCTTCTTCGGGGGTAATCCTCACCAAAGAGGTCATGGCGCACCTGAAGATCAAGAAGGGCGACACGCTCTATCTCACCGAGGCAGCTGACGGTGGTTATCGCCTGACCCCTTACAATCCGGAATTTGCGCGGCAAATGGCGCTCGCTGAGAACATCATGCATGATGATCGGGAAGTTCTGCGTGCGCCGGCGAAGTGAGCGATCCATCCAGCACTGAACCGCCCCGGAAGGACTGGCGCTGGATCGACCCGACCGTCATCAACGCCGTCCATGATCGGCAGCTGGCCGAACATGGCGGTTCCGAGGGTATCCGCGATGCCGGCGGCTTCGAGAGCGCGCTCGCCCGCCCAGTAAACCTCGCGAAATACGAAGCGCCCAATGCTGCTGATCTGGCCGCAGCCTATACCTACGGCCTCGCAAAGAACCGTGGCTTTGTGGATGGTAACAAGCGCACGGCCTGGATCACGGCTCGCCTGTTCCTGGCCGATAACGGATACCGTCTGAGCTTCGACCCGCTTGACGCAATTCGTATCGTGGAAGGTATCGCAGGGAGCACAGTGACACAAACCGAGCTGGCCGGTTGGTTTCGCGATCGACAGTTATGAACCCCGTGATCCCGGTGTGCCTGAAGCAACGCAATGGTGTAGATGGGAACTTTGGTTGAAAGATCAAAGTGACATAGCGGCGATTTGGCGTGGATCCGAAACCGTCTTGCCAGTGCGGACGCGGAACGGGGGTGAGTTTCAACGTGATGAGGTGGAGGCATTCGTGGTTCACCAACGACCCAGCCGCAGCTCGCTTTATTTCCGGCGCGCGGTCCGAAGAATGTGCTTCGGGTTTCCCCGCCGGGGAATGGCTCGACATCCCGGTATATACCTCAGCGCAGATGCCCGGGACCGGTCGCGAAGTCCTAGGTTTTCCCGTCGAGCGCGGTGGGGATGGATTCTGGCGCCGGGAGCGCCCCGTGGCGAAAGCTCCCATTGTCTTGCAGACCTGTGTCGCCGCGTTTTCTGCCGTCAGGCCCTGTGATATCCCCGATACCAGTCGACGAAGCGCGCGACACCGCTCTGCAGATCGGTTTGCGGGGCATAGCCGGTCAGGGCTCGCAACAGCGACGCATCGGCCCAGGTGGCTGGCACGTCGCCCTGCTGCATGTCCATGTAGTTGCGGATCGCCGCCCTGCCGGTCGCGGCCTCGATCGCCTCGATGAAATCTTCCAGCCGGACCTTCGTGGAATTGCCGATATTGACCACCCGGAACGGCGCAACGGGTGACAGGCTGTCGTCGGCTACCGGCGCTCCCTGCCCGGGGATGGCGTCGATCAGCAGGCGGATGCCGCGCACCAGGTCATCGACATAGGTGAAATCGCGCCACATCCGGCCGTGGTTGTAGACGTCGATTGGATCGCCGTTCAGGATCGCTCGGGTGAACTTGAACAGCGCCATGTCGGGTCGGCCCCAGGGGCCATAGACGGTGAAGAACCGGAACATCGTGATCGGCACTCCGTGAATATGCGCCCAAGCATGGGCCATGGCCTCGTTGGCCTTCTTGGTGGCCGCGTAGAACGACATCTGCGTATCGGCCTTGTGCACCTCGGAATAGGGCATCTCAGTGTTGGCACCATAGACCGAACTGGTCGAGGCCATCAGCAGATGCGCGGGACGGGCAGCCAGCGCGGCCTCCATCAGGTTGAAGGTTCCGACGATATTGGCCTCGAGATAGGCACGCGGATTGTCGATCGAATAGCGCACGCCGGCCTGCGCGGCCAGGTGCACGATCACATCGGGGGCGAACGCCGCCACCGTCCGGGTCAGCGTCTGCGCCTCCTCCAGCATCGCCTCGGTTGCCGTGAAGCGCTCGTGCTGACGCAACATGTCGTGGCGGCGCTGCTTGAGCGTGACGTCGTAATAATCGGTCATCCCGTCATAGCCTGCTACATCGCAGCCCTCCTGCAACAACAGCTCGGCCAGGTGAAAGCCGATGAATCCGGCCGTTCCGGTGATGAAGACGCGCATCAGCGCCCGACACCCGTATAGGCCGTGAAGCCGGCATTCGTGACGTCGGCTGCGACATAGACGTTGCGCAGGTCGGCCATGCGGGGGGTGGCCATCGCGCCCGCCAGTGCCGCGAGGTCGAGCGCGCGAAACTCGTTCCATTCGGTCAGGATCACCAGCAGATCGGCTCCCTGCGCGGCCGTGTAGGGGTCGTCGTGCCAGCTTACCCCGGGCAAGAGCGCCTCGCCCTCGCGCCGGCCTTGCGGGTCGACCACGCGCACGCGGGCCCCGCCGCCCACCAGCGCGGGAATGATGGTCAGGCTGGGGGCCGCGCGCATGTCGTCGGTATTGGGCTTGAAGGTCACGCCCAGCACCGCCACCGTCTTGCCGTTGAAGCTGTCGTCGCACAGATCGCGCAGCTTCTCGATCATCCGCAGCTTGACCGCATCGTTGACGCGGATCACCGCCTCGACGATGCTTTGCGGCACGGCGTGTTCCTGCCCGATGCGCGCCAATGCGGACGTGTCCTTGGGAAAGCACGACCCGCCATAGCCGGGGCCGGCATGCAGGAACTTGTTGCCGATCCGCCCGTCAAGGCCCATGCCGCGCGCCACTTCCTTGACATCCGCCCCGGCGCGTTCGCACAGTGCCGCGATCTCGTTGATGAAGCTGATCTTGGTCGCCAGAAAGGCGTTGGCGGCGTATTTGATCATCTCGGCCGATTCCAGATCGGTGGTCAGGATCGGGAAATCGCGCAGGTAGAGCGGCCGGTAGATCTCGGCCATGACCGCGGCCGCGCGGTCGGATTGCACGCCGACGACCACGCGGTCGGGCTTCATGAAATCGTCGATCGCGGCACCCTCGCGCAGAAACTCGGGATTCGAGGCCACGTCGAAATCGAGATCCGGATTGGCCGCGGCCACCACCTCGCGGACGCGGCGATTGGTGCCCACGGGCACGGTCGATTTGGTGACAATCACCACGTAGCCCGATGCTGCACGCGCCACATCCTCGGCGGCGGCCATGACATGTGTCAGATCGGCATGCCCGTCGCCGCGCCGGGTGGGCGTGCCCACGGCGATGAACACCGCCTGCGCGCCCTCGAGCGCGGTGGCCAGATCGGTGGTGAATCGCAGCCGCCCCGCGCCGACATTGCGCGCCATGAGCGTCTCCAGTCCCGGCTCGAAGATCGGCACCTCGCCGCGCTCCAGCATGGCGATCTTGTCGGGATTGGTGTCGAGGCACACCACGTCATGCCCGAAATCCGAAAAACACACCCCCGATACAAGTCCTACATAGCCCGTTCCGATCATCGCAATCTTCATAACGAAAAATATCCCTGTTGCTGCCTGAGAAATTCATGCCATTGACGTTTCGTCGCATATCCCGCTCCGGCAGGGTCAGGCAACCTGTTCTCTGGACGTCCCGGCAGGGTCCCGCACGCCTACCGGGATTTCGGGCGACAGGATCTTTTGATTACAGATTTTCGGGGGTAGAGTTTAGCTTTTGGAAAGCGGCACCGCCATGCGCCTCTCCTTTACGCGTCGCACACTGCTGCGGCTTCTGGCCGGGACGGGTCTCGTGCCCGGGGCCGCGCTGCCGCAGGGCACGGAACAGCCGGATACGGACCTACCGGAGGCGGGGCCGATGGTGGCGCAGGACGGCACGGTGCTGGTGCGGGGGTCGGCGCTGTCGCGGAACGGCCCCGGCGGGCGGCTGCTGGCACGGGTGCGCATCCCAAAGGCAGACGCGCCGGTTCTGGGACCCGAGACCTCCGGCGCGGCGCAGCGCCTGCTGCGGCGCCTCGTTCACCAGAGGCGCGCGGCGGGCAATCACGGCGATCTCTACGAGAACCGTGACCGGGGGCATTCGCGCCTGCCGGCCGAGGCGCATCCTCAGCTGACCCATGTGGCCTATGATGCCGAGATGCGTGCCGCGCGGCTCGATTACGGGCTGGCCGGGCCGGTGATCTTCGACGCGCCGCTGATCGGCAATTCCTCGACAGCCCTCAAGCATGGCCGGTTCTGGCGTTCGCTGCCGCGCCTGGCGCTGACCCGGGAGGACGGACCGCGCGTGCTGTACCAGAATTACCTGGCCGGGCAGATCCATGTCTATCCCGAACACCGCGACCACGACCCCGACCATGGCGACCTGATCCCGGCCAACACGCCGTTCTTCCTGATCTCGCAGGGCTCGTCCTACTCGGACCGCCCCCATCTGCGGGCACTGGCGATGATCCTCGCCTCGTTGCGCCCCGAAACCAAGTCCTTCCTGCGCGACGCCCAGCTTCTGGCGCCGACGGTGCAGATGGTGTTCCGCCGCAGCCTGACATCGGTGCGCGGCCGTGAGAGCTATCGCTCGGGGCTGGCGCACCCGTCGGCCATCCCCGCCGACGAGATCAACCTGACGCGGATGGTGGGGCTGGCCAATGCGCTGACGCCCGAGACCGTGCCGCCGATGGTGCGCCTCGCGGTCCTGTCGGAGACGCGCAGCACCGAGGGCATCGACTATTTCGGCGAAGGCCTGGACGAGTGGCTGTTTGACACGCCCGCCGCGATCGCCCGGATCTGGCGCGGCCATGTCGCGCGGCGCAGCATGGTGGTCTCGGTCGAGGCGACGCGCGACATGCAGGGCCGCGCGCCCGACTTCGCCTGGCGGGTGCTGCGCGGCGACCCTGCCCGCACCCGGGTCGAGCCGCTGGGCGCGCGCGGCGCGCGCGCGCGCATCACCCTCGACTGGCAGGAGCCGCGCCCGGTGCCCGGACGCCCCGACATCCGCTCGGATCGGGTGGATATCGGCGTTTTCGCCCGCATCGGCGATCATGACAGCATGCCGGGGCTGATCTCGATCCTGCTGCCGCAGCACGAGACGCGGCGCTACGGGACGGGTCCGGATGGTGAGCCCCGCATCGAAAGTCGCGATTTCCGGCTGGCGGACGGGGTCTATGCCGACCCGGTGCTCTTTCCGCGCGCCGACTGGCGCGATATCTATCGCTACGATCCCGAAGGTCGTCTCACCGGCTGGCGGCGCGAGGGCGCCGAGGGCCCCGCGGGGGCTGGCGGCCCGCTGCGTTTCGATGCCGCCGGGCGGTTGATCACCGATCACGGTCCGGTTGTGGCCCGCCACATGGTCGAGCGCCCAGAGAAGGGCGCCCCGCGGCTGGTGCTGCGAACCGGGTCGCGGGCCGAGTAGGCCCGCCCTGGAATCCCCAGAGCTCATGGTTATACCAACGACCTTTTGCGCTGACTCTCGAGGGTCTTTGCATGCGCTTTCTGAAATGATTCACTGCCAGCGAGGCAATGGAGGTTTCGATGGCGGTGACAATCACACGAAAGGACCGGACGGCGGGCGAGCTTCGCGCGGTCGCGGCGAAATGCAAGGATGCGAAAGCGGCGCTTTGGATGTTGTCGATTGCGATGGTTCTAGGCAGCGTACCCATAAATATCTTCATTTTTTCAACGGCTTGTGATTCACTTTCGGCGTGTAAGCAGCATGGAGCCGAGAAATGTCCCGATCGGATATGAGCGACCTTGAATGGGAATTCATCAAATGTGTTCTGCCCAACAAGTCCCGTGGCGTGCCGCGTGTCGATGACCGCAGGGTGATCAACGGCATCTTCTACGCGCTGCGGGTGGGCTGTCCGTGGCGAGATCTTCCGTCACAATATGGCCCTTACACGACGGTGTATAACCGCTTCAACAGGTGGTCGAAGGCAGGCATCTGGGACACGGTAATGGAGGCCGTAGCCGATGCGCATAACGTCGATCTCGTCATGGTGGATGGGACCAGCGTGCGGGTCCACCACTCGGCAGCCACGCTTAAAAAAAGACGCGCGCCGCTGCATGGGCCGCTCAAGGGACGGGCTGACAACGAAAATCCATGCCTTGGTCAACGGAACCGGGTTGCCGCTCGAGTTTGAACTCACGCCCGGGCAGGATCACGACGCGCCGGTTTGCCGGAACCTGCTGGCCCGGTTGCAGCCCGGCCAGTCGGTGCTGGCGGACAAAGCCTATGATGCCGACTGGATAAGGGACATGATCTGGGTGCAGGGTGCCACCGATGTCATCCCGTCCAAAGCCAACCGCAAGATACCGAAGGATTTCGACGCCGAACTTTACAAGCAGCGCAACCGGATCGAGCGTTTCTTCGGTCGCCTCAAAGCTTCCTTCCGGCGCATCGCGACAAGGTATGAAAAGACGTCTCGAAACTTCATGGCCATGATCAAACTCGCCGCCGTCAGACTATGGTGCCAGTTTTACGAGTCCGCTGCCTAGAAGGCTATGACCGCAAAACTGCGGCAGAGGTCTGCGGCATGGATCGCCAAATCCTGCGCGATTGGGTACCTGTTGTCTGTCGTGGGCGATCATGAGCTGCTGTTCCAGAATGGCCATTCGCGCGGTGCTTGACCGTGATACCAGACGGGGTGCCTGACCATTGATCGACCGCAACAGGGGCATGGCCGCGCGGCGGGTGCCGCCTTCATCGCGGGTTTGGCACGGATCTCGGTTTCCGGTGCCCGGTCGGCGGCCAGCAAGGCTCTGCACGCCGTGAGGCGGGCAGCACGCTGCCCGTTGGCGAGGAAGCCGTAATGGCGGATGCGGTGAAAGCTGTCCGGCACGGTATGAAGAAGAAAGCGCCGAATGAACTCTCCGGCATCACGGGTCATCGTCCTGGGCCGAGGACCATAGCGATAGTCACGCCAGCGGAACGTTACCTTGCCATCTGCTATGCTGACCAGACGTGAATTGGCGATGGCGACACGATGGGTATATCGGCTCAGATAGGTCAGCACCTGTTCCGGCCCGCCGAAGGGTGGTTTGGCATAAACCACCCAGCCCTGACGACCGGTTGACGTCAAAAGCAGGGCGAAGGCCTGTGGGTCGGCGAGTTCGGCGATATCGCCGAAGAACTGTAGCTGTCCGGCCTCAAAGGCAGTGCGCAGCGCCTGAAGAAACAGCCTACGGAACAGGCGAGATAGCACCCGGACCGGTAGAAAGAAGTTGGGGCGGCAGGCGATCCAGCGCGTGCCATCGGGTGACGGGCCGCCGCCCGGAACGATGCAATGGAGATGTGGATAATAACTCAGGGTCTGACCCCAGCTGTGCAGCACCGCGATGAGACCGATCCCGGCACCGAGATGTTTGGGATCCCCGAAGAAACAGAACCTCGTCACCACCACCCCCGTGCCGCTGCCGGTCGCCGGCTGGTTGATGATCGCGAAGCTCGACGGGCTCGCCGCGCTGCACCGCCGCGAGCGCGCCGCCTGATCTCGGCCGCCCCACATATCCATGGACACGGCCGCGCCATGCGCGGCTGTTTTTCATGGCACGGACCGGGTGGCGTGGGGGCGGAATGATTCGCGTCCACGCAGGCCCGCACACCACGTTGTTTCCCAATGCCGAACAATAAGCATTCCCACCACGCTCTGAGATGCAGGAACAGCGACCGTCATGGAGCCCTATGGTTGTAATTTCAAATCCTTTGGTTGTAAATTCAAATATCGTTTAGATAGCTGCTGATCGTGGCTTTACGTAGGTGATGGAATTGTGATTAAGTACCAATTAAGTAACGAAAGGAGTGCTTTTTGATGATCTATAACGACAAGATGATGAGTTTCGTGGGTGCGCTGGCGCTCGGGGTCACGATGATGGGGCTGGCCGGGGCTGCTTCGGCATCGACCATTCACGTTCTGACGAATGATGGCCGAGTGCTGCTCACCAATACGCAGACGGGCGCCACGTCGGAAGTTAACAAGATCGACCCTCTCGAAGGGCCAGACAATGGTTTCTCGCCCAACTCGCTGGGATTCTTCGATGGTAGGTTCTACGCAACGACTTTCAATAGCTCGGGCAATGATGAGACCATTTACAGCTTCGATAAAAACACGACATCGGGGAACTTTAAACTTGGTACATTTTCACCGGGTAACGTCAGCGCCTTCGCTGCCGGCGACGCCAATGCCGACGGCTTTTCGGTCGTGAACGGAGGTGGCGATAAAATCACCTTCGACCAGTCTCTGACTGTGGTAGGGACACAAAACGATTTAACCGATGATAACAGCATATTCGGCGACATCGCCTTTGACACTTTCTCCAGCGTTATGTTTGCAAGCTACAACAAGGTACTGGAGAGGTTTAATGCAGACGGGACTTCGGAGAAGAAAGGGTTCAATCGTTATGTGGGCCTGGCTTTCGACGAGTTGGGCGAACTCTTCGGTGTCTCACGCGGGGGTGGCATCTTCGCGCTCGATTTCGACGCCGGGTCGAGCACTCAAACAAGTGGGATTTCTTCCGATGTGCTCGGCGGTGCTGAGTTAACAGATGCGGCCTCTGTGGCGCCCGTTCCACTGCCGGCCGCCGGCTGGCTGATGATCGCGGGGCTCGGCGGGCTTGCCGCGCTGCGCCGGCGCAAGCGCGCCGGCTGATCCCGGACGCCATCCCACCGCACGCAAAAGAAGGGCCACGCCGCCGCGCGGCCCTTCTTCGTTTCCGCTCAGATCCCGAGGCCCGCGGCCTGGCGCAGCATCCAGACCATCCGCGTCAGCCGCAGGCGAATCAGCGTCGCCGCGGCGCGCGCCCGGTCGCGCCAGCCCGACAAGCGCGGACTGCGCAGCACCTTCGGCAGATGGACGAGGGCGCTGGCGGGCATCATCAGCCCCTTGAGGGCCCATTTCAGCCGCGCCGCCGCCCCTCTCCCCGTCTGGCCGAACATCTCCTGCGTGATCCGCCGCCACTTGCCCCGAAGCATGGACCAGTCTTGCCGCGACGGGTGACTAACCCGCAGTCGTTCCTCGTAAATCAGACGATATCCCTTAGCGGTGGCACGAAATGACCAGTCGCGATCCTCTGACATCCCGCCCCGAAACGGGCCCACATCCGCGAACACATCGCGCCGTGTGATCAGGTTGCCGGTGCCGGAAAACCCCTGCACTTCAACGTAATGACGAAAATCGAAGGCGAAGACCGCCTCGAATGCTTCGGCTCCGCTGCGAGGCGGTGGTGTCTCATCGAATACCTCGACGCGCCCGCCAATTAGATCGGCACGGTCCATCACCGTGCGGCCCACGGTCACCCAATCGGGTGCGGGCACGCAGTCGGCATCGATGAACATCAGTCTGGGCGCGGCGGTCTCGGCCACGCCGCGATTGCGCGCGGCCGCTGCTCCCTTCTCAGGCTCGGTGACGAAGCGAATGGCGGGAAAGGCCGCTTGCACATCCTCAAGCGGCTGCGTCGACCCGTTATCGACCACCAGCACTTCGCAGCCCACTAGATCATTCTCGGTCAGCGACGCAAGACAGCGATGCAGCCGCGTCACATCATTGTAATGCGGGATGATGATCGCGATGTCGGGCATGATCGGTCCGGGGTCCGTCGGTCAGTGATAATGGTAGTTGTACCCGTCGGCCTCGCTGACATAGCGGCACTTGTTCAGCACGAGCCCCATCACGTTGGTCAGCTCTGCCACCTGCCGCTCGGCCTGGTCGATCTGGTTGGTCGGGGTTTTCTCGGCGGCGGCGATGATCAGCGCGCAATCGACATTCTGCAGGAAGGCGATGTTGTCGTCGCTGACATTGAGCGGCGAAATGTCGAAGAATGTCAGATCGGGCGCGTAGTCCTCCTCGATCGCGTCCAGCGCGGTGCGGGCCTCACGGCTCAGCAACAGCTCTGACGGGCGCGAAGCGGGGCCGCGGTTGAGACCGAAGGCCACGCGCTCGCCCAAGCGCAGCCCGTGCTCGGCAAAGCGCACCCGCCCTTCCAGTACATCGGCCATAGTATGATCGATCGTCTGCCCCAACACCTTGTGCAGGTTCGGGCGGCGCAGGTCGAGATCGACGCACATCACCCGCATGTCGCGCTGACGCTCGAAACTGAAGGCGAGGTTGGCGAGCGTGGTGGTCTTGCCGGCGGCAGGATCGGGCGAGACGATCGCCACCCGGCGCCAGCCATTGGTCAAGGCCTGGTGCATGATCTTGGTGCGCAACAGGTCGTAGGGTGCCGCCGCGTGCCCGCTTTCGACCGCGACCACCCGGTTGCGCTTGAGCGTCTCGATGTCGCGCTTGAGGGGGGCCAGCGCCTGCCAGCCATCCTCGACCTGCGGGTTGTGGGAGGCGGGGGCCGGATGATCGGCGCGCGAACTGCTGCCCCGCTGGCGTTCGGCCCGCGCCTTGGCCAGTGCTTCCTGAATACGTTCCATGTCACGCGCTCCCGATAAGGCGATTCCGGACAAGGCCGGTGAAGGTTTCCGGTTCGAAACCCCGGCAAGACAAAAGGGTTCGGCATGTCACGGCCATGCCGAACTCCCGGAGGGCCGCGTGGGACCGACCGGTCACAGGCGCACCCCGAGCCGGTTCATGAGCTTGTCGGCCAGCAGGTCGAGCGGCAGATAGAAGACATGCACCGCATAGACCGCGGCGGGCACACCGACAAGGATCGTCACGTAGACGATGCCCTTGACCATGCGTTTGCGGACCACCTCGCCGCGGCTGTGCATGTAGGGGATGGTGGCCAGCGGGCGGACCCCGACCCGCTTGATGATGTCCTCGGGCCGCCGTGCCGTGCCGTTGAGCAGTTCGATCAACACGACCAGCGCCAGCCCGGCGACGAGACCGAAGGCGGTGCCGCCCCCGGCGATCATCACCCGGTTCGGCTTGGTAGGTCGGTTGGGTGTTGCGGGCGGCTCGATCACCGAGATACGCCCGCCGCGCGACATCGATTCGATCCGCTCGCCGGTGCTGGCCCGGGAGAGACGGTCGACGGCCATGTTGTATTGTTCCTCGATATTGGCATAGCTGCGCGTCAACTCGTCGAGGGCGACGCTGTTAGCCGGCGTTTTTTCAAGCGTTTCCTTCAGGTTGTCCAGCCGCTCACGGGTCTCGGCACGCTGTTCCTGCAGCATCGAGATGCGGGTCTCGATCTCGTTGAGCTGCAACTCGAGCGTGGCCGATCCGCGTGTCGGTTCATCCGTTCCGGCCTCGTCCTCGGGCGTGTCGCTTTGCTCGGCTGCGCGCGCCGCCACGCGGTCTTCCAGCCGATCGATCCGGGCCTGCAGCATTGTCACCTGCGGGTTGCTCTCGGAATAGAGCGACAACGCCTCGTCGAGTTGCCCGCGCATCTCTCTCAGGCGCCGCTCGTCGGGCGACAGGTTGCCCCCGTCCCCGGACTCTACCTGTCCCGTGGCCTCGAAGATCTGCACGAGACGCTCGGACTGGTTGCGCAGCCCTGCGATGTCGCGGTCGATCCGGCGGATCTCTTCCTGCATGGAGGCCTGCTGATTCAGGCGAAGCTGAAGGTTTTCGGGCAGCGACTCCGAGTTCTCGGTCTTGAATTCCAGGATGCGGGCGCTCTGGGCGTCCAGATCCGCACCGAGCCGTTCGACCTCCTGCTGGAAGAACTCCAGCGTGTTGCCGGCGCGCGCACTGCGGAACTCGGCATTCTGCTGCTCGATCAAGGTCAGGTAGTCGCTGAGCACCGCGGCGGAGATGTCCGGGCGGCGCGCCTGAAAGGTGAGGGTCAGGATCGGCGACGGGTCCCGCCTGCCCGGACCTTCGATGGTGGTGCGCGCCCGCATTCCCTCCACGATCGCGTCGGCGCTCATCCCGCCGATATTGTCGAAGACATTTTGGCTGCGCGCCACGTCGAGCAGGTTGGCACGGGTCATCAGCCGCTGTTCGATGATCTCGAGCTGCTCGCGGGAGCCGATATTCACCGTCGAGGCCGCCAGTTCGCGTGGGATCGACGGCCCTTCCACCAGAAGTCGGGTCTGGGATTCGTAGGCCGGGGGCAGCGAGATGGCGGCGATCACCGCGACCGCCGATATCACAACCGCGACCATCAGGAAGTAATGCAGGCGCCTCAGGAAGATCGAGAAGTAGTATTTCAGTTCGCTCATCTCGCGTCGCTTTCTTGCGCGGGTCCGGTGGTGGCGAAGAACAGCCCGTCATCCAGAACGCTTTGCAGGGTCTCTTCGGTCACGCAGGTCTGGTCGTTGCTCCAGGCATAGACCATGGCGATGTCGCAAAGCTGGTTGACCAGCCGTGGCACGCCCTCGGTCTGCGCATGCACCATCCGGCAGGCGGCCTCGGTGAACTCAGTCCCCCGCCCGCCCACGGAACATAGCCGGTGCCGAATATAATGCGCCACGGTCTCGGCATCCATCGCCGGGATGTGAAAGCTCGCCGTCACCCGCTGCGCCAGCTGCTTCATCTTGGGGCTGCGGATCACGTCGCGCAGTTCCGGCTGCCCCACCAGGATCAGCTGGATCAGCTCGTCCTTGTTGGCATTGATATTGGTGAGCATGCGCAGTTCTTCCAGACCCTCGACCGACAGATTCTGCGCCTCGTCGAAAATCAGCACGACGCGCCGTTCGGCGGCATACTCGGCGATCAGTAAATCCTGCAGCTTCTGGAACTTCTGCACGTAACTGGCCTCGTTCGAGACCTCGACCGACAGCGCGTTGAGCACCCATTGCAGAAGCTCGCCGCGCCCGCCTTGCGCGTTCGAGATCAGCCCGACGGTGATGGTGTCGTCGGTGTTCTTCAGCAGGTGCTGCACCAGCGTCGTCTTGCCCGAGCCGATCTCACCGGTGATCACGGTGATCGGCGCGCGCGAGAAGATGCCGTAATCGAGGATCGTGTAGGCGTTGCGATGCGCCTTCGACCAGTAGAGAAATGCCGGATCCGGCAGCAGCGTGAACGGACGCTCGGAGAGGCCGAAATGATCTGCGTAAAGGGTTTCCGGTCTCATGGGTGTCTTTCAAACGAAATCTGCAATCGGGCCTGCACTCCGGCACCCGGAAAACGAAAATGGCCTACGCATTTCCCGACAGGATCCGCGGTCCCGCCTGCAAGCCATTTGCCCGTTACAGGTTGATTATGCAACAGAAGAATCCCGGCTTTGGTGACGCGGCACAGGGGTCGTGATGCGGCTACGGCGGCCCCGTACCGGCCCTGTTCGACCCCCGCCCGCGTCCCGGCGCCCCTCGCCTTCAAGGCGAATCGCGCCGACACGGCCGGAAAAGATCCTGTCTTTCGCGTGGCTTTGTTGCCGTGCCATCCACACTCCGGTTTTAAGACCCGAACGGGCCTGATCAGGCCACCAGAAAAACACCTTTAAATGAGGCATTTCAAGCGGGCCCGCGATAATCTTGCGTTTCGTGTCAAATTAAATCTTGTTTTGAGGGAACTTGTAATTGTTTCTTGCATTGAGGTGGTGACCGTATGTTATGCGCGACCCAAGAAAGCAACTTTGGCTTGATCCGCATTTCGTACGTCAGGTAACTGTGCAAACGCACTTTGGATGTTGATTAGGAAAGCTGAGGATACAGCAATGGCATTTCAGGATTATTCAGAGGCCTCGGCACGGCGCGATGTGGCCAAGCGCAGGCAGGCGTCTCGGCGCCCCGCCCTCTATCGCAACGGTGCCAAGCGCGTCCTTGATATCATGCTGGTCGTGGCGACCCTGCCGATCACGCTGCCGGTCATCCTGGTGTTGATGGCGCTGGCCGCGCTTGACGGGCATAACCCGATCTATCGCCAAGGGCGTATCGGGCTAGACGGCCGCGTCTTTCGCATGCTCAAGATCCGGACCATGGTGCCGGGGGCCGACGCCCTGCTGGAGCGCCATCTCGACGCCTGCCCCGAGGGGCGCCGCGAGTGGGACGAGACCCAGAAACTCAAATGCGATCCGCGCATCACGCGCGTGGGCCGGGTCCTGCGCAAATGCTCGCTCGACGAATTGCCGCAATTGTGGAACGTGCTGACGGGCGACATGTCGCTGGTCGGGCCGCGGCCGATGATGATCGACCAGGAAAAGCTTTATCCGGGCACCGCCTATTTCGACCTGCGCCCCGGCATCACCGGCCCCTGGCAGATCTCGGACCGTAACGAGTCCAGCTTCGCCGCGCGGGCCGGGTACGACAGCCGCTACCTGGCCACCCTGTCGCTGACCGGCGATGTCGCCATCCTCTTCCGGACGATGATGGTGGTCCTGCGCGGCACCGGATACTGAACCGTCCCTTGCGTTAAGGACGGGAATGTTTCCCGTCCCGATCCGGACCATATCGTGCTAGACTGACACGGTAGATTCCACGACAGGCGCGGGCCGATTAGGCGCGCGTGAACATGCAGGACGACTGACACGATGAAAACGACCTTTCTGGCGCTTGCCACCGCGGGCCTTCTGTCCTTTTGCGACACGGCCGAAGAACGGGCCGAGCAGCATTATCAATCCGGGCTCGAATTGCTGGAAGAGGGCGACGTGGACCGCGCCCTGGTCGAATTCCGCAATGTCTTCCAGCTCGACGGGCAGCATCGCGAGGCGCGGCTGCGCTATGCCGAGGCGGTGCGCGAGCGTGGCAATATCCGCGAGGCGTACAGCCAGTATGGCCGACTGGTGGAGCAATATCCCGACAGTCTGCCGGGCCAGCGCGCCATGGCCGAGCTGGCGCTGCGGGTCAACGACTGGGACTCGGCGCGCCGCCACGGTGCTGCTGCAGCAGAGCTTGCACCCGACGACCCGGTGGTGCGAGCCGTCAACGCGACCGTCGCCTACCGCGACGCGCTGTCGGGCGGCGGCGATGCCGAGGCCCGGCGCGAGGCGGTGAGCAAGGCGCGGACGCTGGTCGAGGACAATCCCGACCTGATGATCGCGCGCCAGGTGGTGATCGACGATCTCATCCGCGATCAGGACTGGACCGCGGCCCTGTCGGCGATCGACGCCGCGCTGGCTCAGGATCCCGACGACCGGCAGCTTTACACGATCCGTCTTGGCGTGCTCAACCAGCTGGGCGAGACGCGCAAGATCCGCGCGCAGCTCGAGGACATGATCGCGCGGTTCCCCGATGACCCGAACGTGCCCAACATCCTGGTGCGCTGGTACCTGTCGCAGGGCAATACCGAGGCCGCGCAGGACTTCCTCAGGGCGCGGGCCGAGCAGACCCCGGCTGATATCGGGGACATCACCACCTATATCCGCTTTCTCACCGAGGTCCGCGACCGTGAGACCGCGCTGGACGCGATCGAGCGCATCCTTGAAAGCGATCCGCCCGAGGCCGAGCGGCTGGTCGCGCTGCGGGCCGGGTTGCGCTTCGATCTGGGCGACCGCGACCAGGCCATCGCCGAAATGGAAGAGCTGATCGACGGCATGGAGCCCTCGAACGAGCGGCGCAGCATCATGACGATGCTGGCCCGGATGCTGGACACCACGGGCAACAATGTGGGTGCGCGCGCGCTGGTCGAGGAGGTGCTCGAAGCGGACGGGCAGAACCCCGAGGCGCTCAAGCTGCGGGCCGGCTGGCTGATCGACAGCGATCGCATCGACGAGGCGATCGTCGCCCTGCGCGCGGCACTTGGCGAGACCCCCAACGATGCCGAGGCGATGACCCTGATGGCGCAGGCGCATGAACGCGCGGGCAATCGCGACCTGATGGCCGACATGCTGAGCCGCGCGGTCGATGCCTCGGGCAACGCACCCGAGGAAACCCTGCGCTATGCCCGGCACCTGATGTCCCAGGAGAACATGCGCAGCGCCGAATCCATACTGGTCAACGCGCTGCGCCTGGCGTCGGGCCATGTTGGCCTGCTGGACGCCCTGGGCGATGTCTACATGACCCAGCAGGACTGGCCCCGCCTGACCCAGGTGATTGAGGCGCTGCGCCGTCAGGACGGCGACCGGGCCGAACGGATCGCCAACGAGCTGACCGCGCGTCAGCTCGCCGCGCAGGACCGCGAAGACGAGCTTCTGAGCTTTCTCGACACGCTGGCCAGCGAAGGGTCGCGCGGCCTCGGGGCGGCAGCGACGATCGTGCGCACCCGCCTGGCGCAGGGCGACGCAGAGGGCGCGCTGCAATATGCGCGCGAAACCCTCGCCGCCAATCCCGACGACCTGAATGCGCGCTTCCTGATGGCCTCAGTGCAGGCGGTGACGGGCCGGGTCGAGGCCGCCCAGACGGCGTTTCGCGAGCTGATCGAGGCAGAGCCTCGGGACCCGCGTTTCTGGCTGGCACTTTACAACATCCACGCGGTGCAGGAAAACGATGCCGAAGCCCGCCAGGTGCTGCGCGACGGAATCGAAGCCGTGCCCGACGATCTGCGGCTCAACTGGGTGCTGGCCGGCCTGCTGGAGCGCGAGGGCGATATCGAGGGCGCGATCGCGATCTACGATCGGCTCTACGAGACCAACACCGACAACCTGATCATCGCCAACAACTTGGCCAGCCTGCTGGCGACCGGGCGCGAGGATGCGCAGGACCTCGAACGCGCGCATCAGATCGCACGTCGCCTGCGCGGGCGCGACGTGCCGGCCTTCCAGGACACCTATGGCTGGATCGCCTTCCGCCGCGGCGATCTTGATTCAGCTGTCACGGCGCTGGAAGCCGCCGCGCAGGGGCTGCCATCGGACCCCACGGTGCAATATCATCTGGCGCGCACCTATGACGAAATGGGACGCGACGCACAGGCGTTGGAACGGTTCCGCCGCGTGGTCGAGATCGTCGGCGACGCCCCCGGCCCCGACTTCATGCCCGAGGTCGAGGCGGCGATCACGCGGCTCGACGCCCCGTCAGGCGCCGATCCAGAGGACAGCGACGCGGGAAACTGACACCGCTTGCCCCCGGGACGCTGCTGCAAATCCGCCGCAGCCCCGGGATTTGTTGCATTCGCATGTTTCGCGATCTGGTCAAATGTCCTAGCACAAGAGCCATAGGATCCGGATAAAAATCCATACGGGGGCAGAGAACCAAGATGATCAGATTTCTGGCAGCGCTTTTTGTCATGGCGGGGCTGGCCGGGACGGCCACCGCGCAGAGCAGCTACAGCATCCAGCCCGGTGACACGTTGCAGATCGAGGTCCTCGAAGACCCCGAACTGGGGCGCAATGTCCTGGTTCTGCCAGACGGATCGATCAGCTTTCCGCTGGCCGGCACATTGCAGGCCGGCGGGCGCACCGTCGATGGTGTGGCGAACACCATCACGCAGAGACTGGCCGGCGATTTCGCGATCGAGCCGACGGTCCTCGTATCGGTGGCCTCTCTCGCCCCCGAAGGCGAAGAGCGCGACACGGCGGTCGATCTGATGAAGGTCTATATCATCGGCGAGGCGAACCAGCCCGGCCTGCGCGAGGTCGAGACCGGTACCACGCTGCTGCAATTCCTCGCCGAGGCGGGGGGTCTGTCGCGCTTTGCCGCCCGCAAGCGCATCCAGCTCCGCCGCATCGATCCGCAAACCGGCCAGGAACGTGTCTACCGCTTCAACTATAACAGCATGGGCGGTGACAACAGCATAAGCGGAACGACGGTGCTGGCCCCGGGCGACGTGATCGTCGTCCCGGAGCGGCGCCTGTTCGAATAAGGCGGAATACGTGAGACGCACATATGCCCTGATCGGCACCGGTGCCCTGTCCGTGCTGGCCTTGGGGGCTGTGCCCGTGCTGGCGCAGCAGGGCGACGGCCCCGAGGCGGGCGGCCCGGTGCTGACCTTCGGGATCAGCTCCACCCTCAGCGCCACCGACAATTACGATCTGCGCCCCGGCGGCGGCGACAGCGCCGATCTGTTCGACAACCGGCTGTCCTTCGGCTATCGCAACCGGCGGCCCAATGACACGCTGAGCCTCGATCTGAGCGGGGTCCTGCGCGCCGTCGAGCCGCCGACCAGCAGCAACACGTTCGACAACCGCAACGCGCGGCTTGGCTATCAGCGCCAAGGCGTGAACAGCACGCTCAACTTCGGGGCCAATTACAGCTTCTCGTCGGTGGAGGCGCGCGATCCGTTCGATCGAGGCCGCCTGTCTGAAGACGACCCGCTCTTCGAAGAGGACCCGCTGGACGAGACCGATTTCACCCAAGACCGGGGCGACCAGCAAGAGATCGGGGCGCAGTTCCGGCTCGAGACCGGGCTCAACGACCTGCTGGGGGTGATACTGACGGCGCGCTACCGCGACCGCGGCTATGAAAATACCACGGATCCCGATCTGTTCGACAGCGAGACCCTCAGCCTGTCGGGGACGACCCGCTTCACCCTCAGCCCGATCACCGAGGCGCGCGTGGTGCTGAATTACAGGGATTACAGCGCTGAAGATGACTCGCGAACCGACCGGCAGACCAGCAGCGTCAATCTTGGCCTGACCCAGGCGCTGTCGCAGGTGGACACGCTCGACCTGTCGCTGGGGTTCCAGCGGATCGAGACCGACGAGACCCTCAGCGGTCTCCGCCGGTTCGACACTGAGGAGGGGGTGATCGGGCGCATCGGGCTGACCCGCGAACTGACTCGCGGCACGATCGGCACGACATTCAACCTCGACCGCAGCGAGAACGGTCGCACCGCCACCCTGCTCTTCAACCGCACCCTGCCCCTTCCGCGTGGCGCGATCGCGCTCAGCCTCGGGGCGACCAGCGACGTGTCAGACACGATCCGCCCGGTGGGTAGCCTTGATTTCACCCATGAGATACTGCGCAGCACGCTGACCGCCTCGATCGAGCGGCAGGTCACGACCAGCGACCGCTCGAACGAGCTGCGCACCACGCGCGCCTCGGTCGGTTACGATTACGAGATCAATTCCCTCTCCGGCATCGGGGTCTCGGCCAATTTCGCCGAGCTGGCCCGCGCCGGCGGCGGCCCGCAGGTGAACGACACAATCCGCGCCGATCTGCGCGCCACCTATCGCCGGGACCTGACCCGCGACTGGCAGCTCTCGACCGGATATGAATACCGGATCCGCGACGAGGACAGCGTCGGAGAGGCAACCTCCAACCGGGTGTTCCTGACGCTGCAGCGGAGCTTCTCGGTACGCCCTTAACATCTTCCCCGGCCTGAAGGCCGGAGATTTCCGGTATGGCGCTCAGCCTCACCGATAGTTCTCGTTTCAACGGAGAGCCGATGCTCTTCCTCCACGAGCATAGACGCCGTGTTCCGACGCAGGATTACCTTGGCCGCATTGCTGTCCGCGTGGTCTCGATGGCCGCAGGTGGTGCAGACGAAGCTCGCTTGGTTCTTGCGACTCCGGCTGTCCACTGCGCCACACACGGAGCATGTGCGCGAGGTGTAGTGGGCGGGCACTTTCAAAAGCGCTCCACCCCGTTCTTCCAGCTTGTAGACCAGCAGTGTTTCAAAGATATGCCAGCCTTGACCCAGGATCGCCCTGTTCAACCCGGATTTCTGCCGGACATTACGCCCCGGCTCTTCCAGCGTCCCACGGGCGGAACCGGTCATGTTCCGGGTGTTCAGGTCTTCGATCACGACCGTGCCAAAGCGCCGCGACAGATCGAGACTGGCACGATGATGCCAGTCGCGCCGAATACGGGCGCGGCGGGCCGACAGGGCAGCCACACGCCGTCTGGCCTTGGCGTAGCGTCTCGACCCACGCTTGCGCCGGGACAGGACGCGCTGCGCCCTGCGCTGCTTGCGATCCAGATCGGCAAGGGATGCCGGAATCGACATATGTTCCCCAGTAGACAGCGAGAGCGTGTTGGCCACGCCCCGATCGATCCCGACGGCAGGCGCGATATTCGCCAAGGCTTCGTGCTCAATCGCAAGGCTGAACGCGACATGCCAGCCGTTCGATGCAAGGCTGATCGTGACGTTGTTGATCTTACCGCGCAGCGGGCGGGTGTCGCGGAACTTCACCCATCCTATCTTCGGCAGGCGGACCTCAGACCATTTACCGTTCAGTCGGCGAGTCTCGATCTCCCGGCCCTGAAAGCGAAACGTATCGTTGCGCCCGCGCTTTCGTGGAGACGGGTAGCGGGCGAGGCCCTTGAACCAGTTTTGATATGCCCGGTCGAGATCGCGCAGGGCCTGCTGCTGAGGCGTGACATGGACCGCCGCGATCCAGTCATGGTCCCGGCGCAACTGTGTCAGTTCACGGGCTTGCGCCGGATAGCTGATGCCGTGGCCGGTGGCTCGACGATAAGCGCGGTAATGGTCGCGCCGTTGCTCAAGGGCCAGATTGTAGATCAAACGACACACCCCTGCGAACTGCGCGAACAAATTCGACTGCGCAGGCGTGGGTTTCAGCTTGTAGACATGGCCGCGAGAAATCATGTAAAGATTTTATCAGTTGGTCTGACGCAGACAAGCATGGATTATAGAACAGGAAGACATGTCGTTCACATGCTTCATGTCCATTTGGTCTTTGTCACGAAATACCGTCGTGACGTGCTGTCCGAACCAGCGATTCATGACCTGCAAGGCATCTTCGCCAAGGTCTGCCGAGACTTCGAGGCGGAACTGACAGAGTGCGATGGCGAGGACGATCACGTTCATCTGCTGGTGCATTATCCGCCAAAGGTCCCCCTGTCCCGGCTGGTCAACAGCCTCAAGGGCGTGTCCAGCCGCCTCTTGCGCGAGCACCGACCCGAAATCACCGGGCGTTACCACAAGGGCGCCCTGTGGTCGCCCTCCTATTTCGCCGCCAGCTGCGGCGGTGCGCCTCTCTCCGTTATCGCTGATTACGTCAAATCACAGCGGGAAGCGGCCAAGGGCCGCTCTCGCGTTCCTCCCCTCCCTGAAGGCTATGACATTCACACATCTCGCTTACGCTGAGTGACTTGGTCTTATTTTCTTTCAGAAAGATGGAGGAGATCATGGATTGAGTTTGGGTCGGTTCGGGGATCGGCGCCTCGAAACAGGGGAGCCGATTTACTGGGTCGGCTTGTTTCGCATGGGGCACGCGGCGCTCGGGTGCGTCGGCTCGGCGGTGATCGAGCGGGCGAGATCCGCTTCACCCGGTTCCTGCGCAACGCATCGGTGAGCCTGAGCGAGATGATTGGATCGGCCTTTGCGCGCACGCAGGCCGCCTGCGCGGACCAAGACATACTGGCGATCCACATCCTTGGCTTCCTGCGCGACGGCGGGATGGGCCTGCACTCGCTGGAACGGTGTCAGCGGCGAGTGATAGCGCTTCGTCACCCGGGCCCCGTCGCGGGCCTTTTCCATCAGCTTGAAAGAGGGCTGGAAGAAGTTCACGTAGAGCCGCATATCGCGATAGAGGTGTGCCAGTTCGGTGGCCGCGGCAATGCCGGCGTATCTGCGATAGCCCACCATCCGCCGCACCACCGCCCCGTTCTTTTGTTCGACATGGGCCTGATCATTCTTGCGATAGGGGGGCGAGCGAGTGAACGCGACCTGCGCAGCTTCGCACCAGTCCCTGATCGTCTCGTTCATGAAGACGCTGTCATTGTCCGTGTCGAGGCCTAGCAACGGAAATGGCAGCGCCGGGCGCAGCGCGGTCATCACTTCGCTCAGCAGGCCCTGTTCGCGAAACAGAAGAGGCGCACATTCCGTCCATCCTGTCGCCACATCGGTCAACGTCAGCGTCTGCACGAAACTCCCGCTTGCCGACGGGCCGCTATGCGCCACGAGATCCGCTTCCATGTATCCGGGCGCGGGGTCGTTCCAATCCGCAAATGTGCGGACCGGCACGCTGCGCCGCACCGCCGAGGAGTGGGCATTGCGCCGTCGCCTTCCGCCTGACGCGCCTGCCCGGGCCGGGGCGAGCATCCGGTCACTCGTCGCTGCGCTGATCTCGAGCAGACGCAGGCGCACCGTTTCGTCCAGCGCAAGATGGCCATGTCGCTCCATCGCCGGGATCAGCAACGGGATGAGTGGCTTCAGCCGCTTTCCGCAGATCCGGTCACCCGCTTCCCAGAGCACGACCAGCGCCTCGCGCACCGCGTCGTCATAAATGCGGCGTTCCGGTCTGGACCGCGACCGGTCCACGACATGGTCACGTCGCAGCAGCCGTTCTGCATGCTTGCGGTGATATCCGGAGATCTCCGCGAACTCCGTCAGAATCCGACCTTTTTCGGCCCGGGTCGCGGCACGGTATCGCACCGCCAAAGCCTCCAGAAGTTCGTCTATCGTTCCCATGCTGATCCGCCTCATGTCTGTCCCCTTGAGTGAAACTCTCTCGGGAACGTTTCTAATGATGCAACAGCACTATTTTGGGGAACAATTCTGGTGCGGCAATGCGTCTTCTTATCCAGTTTGTCGCGCTACAACCGTCTGATCACCGCCCAGCTGGAGAAGAACTGGGAAATCGCGTTGCGCCGTGTGCAGGATCTGGAAGCACGCCAACCGGCTGATACCGCATCCACCATCGAAGTTGACCCATCCGCTTTTGCCAACATGGCCGAAAATCTGTCGGCAGCCTGGATACTCCTGATGTGAAGATGCGTGCGCGTCAGCAGTTGCTGCGCACATTGATTGCCGACATCATCGTTGATGTCGACGATGCAGTTCGTGACGTCGTCCTCACGACCCACTGGCGGGGCGGCCAGCACTCGGAGCTACGCGTGCGCAAGCCCCGAGCCGGGGAACATGGGTGTGCGACAAATGATGATGCGTTGGCTGTGATGCGCAGCATGGCGGGCCGTTGGTCTGACGAGCATATCGCCGCGTCGCTCAATCGGATGGGCTTGCCAACCGGGCAAGGCAAAACCTGGACCGCGCACCGCGTCGCATCCGTTCGGCGCGTCCGTGGCATCCACGTCTACCGATCCGCTGAAAAAGATGGCGAATGGCTGACAATGACCGAGGCAGCAAAGGCGTTATACCGCGAGTCCTCGGGAACCCGGATTTTGAGTTGACGCTGGCAGGCCATGCGATTCATGTGGGGCCATGATACGTCCCGGTTTTCTGTCCCAAGCAGATCGTCGCACCCTTGAGGCTTGTGTGCGTCGCCAGCGCGAGGATCACGGCATTGCCCGGCGAGCGAACGC
>NZ_JBPBBB010000021.1:0-64957 GCF_050896375.1 Roseovarius tibetensis | reverse complement strand
GTGATGCCCTGCTCGGAAGAGGAATCGATGAACATTTCTCCCACGCCCGAACGTTTCCTCATCGCAGATCAATAAGGCGAGGAATTCTATGAAGTATGATTACGAAAAGCAGGATGGTAACGAAGAGGTTTGGAAACTTGTGCTGATCGAAGGGCACCCGCTTTTGATTTCCAAAAAAAGGAAATTCGGATTTCTTCCGCGTGACCCGCGGTGCAAGCTCTGCACAGCGCCATTCAAAGGCGTCGGTGGCTGGTTCCTGAGTTCTTTTTTAAGTATAAGACCGTCCAAACGTAATCCGCGGTTCTGCAGCGCCTGCGACGAGTTTCTCAAGGCCTATCCCGGGGGAACCGAAACTCCGATGACCATGATGTTTGTGGACATTCGCAACTCTACAGGTCTGTCATCGCAGATGCCATCGAGGGAGTTCAGGGATCTGGTGTCAAGGCTGCGGAACCTTGCGCTTGAAGCCATGGCCAAAACTGACGGATCAGTTTTGGAATTCATTGGCGATGGCGTGATCGCTGTTTGGCCTCCAGGAATTGCTGGCTGGAATCATGCCCAAAAGGGAATTAACGCGGCGCAGCGCCTGCTTGGTGAAGTGAAGAAATTGGGGCGTGACGGCATCGATCTTCCCATCGGGATTGGTGTCCACACCGGAGAAGCGTTTCTCGGCACGATTGCCGCAGTCAGCAACGACATTCAGGACATCAGTGCCTTTGGCCATGACGTCAATCTGGTTGCCCGAATTTCGGCCGCCGCTCCGGCGGGGCAGGCCTTACTCAGCAAATCGACCTGCGATGCGGCAAAGCACTCCTGTGAGGACACTCAGTTCGAACAAACGGCGCTAAAAGGCATTGAGGGATCCACCTCGGTATTGGTATTGAAGTAGGTATCGAGCTTATACATCCGGAAAACTCGAAAGGTTCGAGTTTACGAAAATATGGGAGGTATATACGTCGCAGTGTATTATTGGCGATAACGCATGTTGTTTCACTGAAATCAGCCAAGACTACTGGTATGAAGTGCGGGGAGTGGACCGGATCACGCCTCGTTTTAGCATGCTTGACGGCATTCTGGCCTGCGAACGGCAGCTTTCGCCATCTGGATGTAGATACCGAGCAAGTGCAGCATTCGCTGCCGTCGCCCGGTTATTGCTCAAAGAAATGCTTCCGCTTTGGGCTGACTGCCGTCATCTGACAATTTTTATAGGCCTTTCGAAACACGGCACAGTCCGCAGCTGCGCACCCACTGACCTACCCTTTCAATGGCCGTTCGTTCTGGCCCGCCGCGCCAGATAGCGGCGGCTCCCGCGCGGACAGCGCCGGTCCGGTTTGAGGTCGGGCTCGCTCCGGCCTCAAACCGGACAATTTTTCAGCCTTCCGGATGCCCAAGGCAAAACCCCCGCCACGGTTGGCGGGGGCTGCAGCTGATCAAAGCGTGATCCCGGGTTTGAGGTTGCCGTCCGGGTCCAGCCATCGGCGCGCTTCGGCGCAGTCAAGGCAGATGCAAGTGCCAGCACCGGCCGCCACCACGGGGGCCAGGAAGATCACCGGGTTTGACGTGCCGCATTTGCGGCACGTCATCGGGGGCAGGACTGCCGGGGCCGTCATGCGGCGGCCTCATCGCGGCGGTCGGCGGTGTCCATCAGGAAATCGGCCGCCTTCTGAGCCTCGGACGCAGCGCGGAAGATCGCGCGCTTGTCATCTTTCATGGCCTGAAGCCAGCTTTCCACATAGGCCGCGCTCTGATCGAACTCCGGCTCGATGCCAAGCTGCGCGCCAAGGAAACAGGCGCCGATCTCGGCCACCAGCTCCTCGAAGGCATAGGCCTCGCGGTTGGCGAATTTCTTGATCCGGTCAAGGCGTTTCTCGCTGCCAGTCCAATGGATTGATTCATGGGCAAGGGTCGCAAAATACCCCTTCGCGTCGTGGAACGTCGCCACGGGCGGCATATGGATGTGATCCTTTGCCAGACTGTAGTAGGCGCGCGGCTCGTCGGTGGTCACGATCTCAGCGCCGGTGCGGGCGAAAAACCCCTCCAGTTCCGGGTCGGCCTCGGTGCCAAGGTCGCGGGCCGGTTCGGGCTGGATATAGTATTCCTCTGACAAACCCTCGATCTGATCGGCGTTGAACACGCGGTAGGCGCGGGCATAGGGGATGTCCTCCTCCATGCCGGCCTCGTTCTCGCGCTTGAACGTGCCGTATTTGACGACCGTGGCGGATTTCTCGCCCTTGCGAACCTGCGCGCCAAGTTCCTGCGCCTGCTTGTAGGTCATCCAGCGGCTCGACAGGTAGCCCTGCTTTGCCGCCATTACCCAAAGCATCAGCACGTTGATGCCGCGATATTCCTCGCCGTTGTGCCGGGTGGGAAAGGCAATGCCGGACGTGCTGCCGGTCCACGGCTTGCGCCATGGCGGCGTGCCAGCCTCGATTTCAGCGATGATCGTGTCGGTGACATGGGTGTAAACGTCAAACTTCGGTGCCATGTGTGGCCTCCCTTCAAGGTGACGCGAAAGGGCCCTTCCCTTCCGCCGATGGGCTGCGCCTCGGCCACCTGATCTGACCGAATACGCATGTATTCGGCGGAACAGAGTGGGAGAGGGCGAAGCCCGACCCACGGCCCTGAACGGGGCTGTCAACCAGCCACATTTGCGAAGAAAATGTCTGCCCCAAAAACCGGCGCCAATTTGCGCCGCGAGGAATGGCTCGCCCGCGAGACAGGGGAAATTGGCGGCTGCTTTTGGGGATGGCGTGTGGTTGACCGACCCGGTCAGGGCTGTTGGGCGGACCAAACAAACACAAAGATGCCTGAGCCGGGGTGAGCGGGCCATAGGCCCGTCGATCCCCTGCGAAGTCTGCCGCCTCAGCTGCCCGCGCGCATCAGCGCGGGTTCAATAAAAAAGGCACCGCGAGGTGCCCTGAAAAGATGTTCTGTTCAAATGTGGGTAAGCTCAAAGCCTCATTTGCGGAAGATGCCGGCCTCTTCCTCGAGCTGCTTGATGCGCTGCTCTATAAAATCCTGGATCTCGGCGCCCATCTTGCGGCCCGTCGCGCTGCAGGCCGTCTTGAAGCGGGTATGCATCGACGCTGGCAGATCAAGGCTCAGCCGTTTCATCGGCTCGGTCGGCCGTGCCCCAGCGTCCCCATCCACCGGACGATCATGTCCCGCGCCGCCTTGCTCGTAGGCGCTGATCTGGTCATCCGTTGGCGGCTTGGGCTTCGGCGCCGTTGAAAACGTCTTCTTGGGCATAAGCGTCAATCTCGGTTGTGAGTGTTTCGATTTCGTCAGCCGCGCGGCTCCCCGGCGCCCATTCGAAAATGGTCTGGCCCATGGTCAAACTCTCGGCAAACGCGACGCGCTGCTCGATCTCCGCGTCGAGGATTGGGATGCCTGCCTCTGCGGCCATGGTACGGATTTCGCGGCCGATCACCGTTTTCCCGATTTTGCGGGAAACCACGAACCCACATTTGAGGGCGGGCTTGAAGTCCTGCGCCTCACGGACCTGCTTTACCGTCAGATCCGAGGCCCATGCCGAGAGCCCTGAGGGCTCGATCGGCAAGACAGCAAAGTCCGAGGCGATAATGCAGGAGCGAGCCACCTCTTGGGCGTGGGGTGGCCCATCGATGATGGTGTGCGTGTAGTCCGCCGCGAGTTTCAAGGCGTCACGCGCCATATTCGCCCGCGCCATATTCACCACCTGAAACGGCGCCTCGTCACGCAGGCCGGCCCAGGTGCTGGCCGAGGCTTGCTTGTCGGCGTCGATCAAAAGCACCTTTCGGCCCCGTCGGGCCAACTGCGCCGCGACATTCACGGCCAGCGTGGTTTTGCCGACGCCGCCTTTCTGATTGAGGAACGAGATAATCATACGTGAAGCGTCTCACAATGGAGGGTATGTGTAAATGTAAAAACCCACATTTTAGCATATCATGAAGTGTGGCAAGAGCTCTTTGGCATGCTCGAAGCCTCTTGGTTTCAGATGGCTTGGGGCTCAGGCACCACCCTGCACCTGCGCGCGGTTCTTGATCGCTACGGACACTGGAGCAGCAGATGCGCACGTCTTGTGTAAGCGGCTCACTGCAGAGCGGACAAAATCACAGGACTTCAGGCCCAAGATCATCATCCCCCGACGCCAAGCCGTTCGGCCACATCCTCGAACCCCGGATCAGCCGCGTAGATGCGCTCGAACTGCTGGCGCGCCCGGGCGCGCTGGCCAGTCTCATCGTACAGCACCGCCCGGTCGTAGCGGATCTGATGCAAGAGCCCATCGGGCCGGTCCTTGCGGCGGCGGTTGGCCAGGGTAAACACATCTATCGCGGCATCCGGCAGGCCCAGTGCGGAGAGCGCACGGCCGCGATAAAGCAGGATCGCAGTATCGACCGGGGTCTTGTTCTCCACATGCACCGTGGCGCGCACCACCCGGTCCATGAGGGAGCGATCGCCGGGCGTGTCGAGCGCCAGTTCCACGAAGGACAAAAGCACCACCGGATCGGTCGGGTCGAGCTCCATCAACCGCTCGACATGCGCCATGGCGTCATCATGGCGGCCCTCGATCTGCGCGATTTCCAGCAGGGCCAGCCGTGTGCCCCGTTCGCGCGGGAGGATGTGGGCGAAGATATCCTCGGTGATCGGCAGGCTGGCTTGCGCAGCGATCTCGTATTTCTCGAACAGCACGCCCAGATCTGAGAGGCGATCCAGAGCATGGTCAAAATGGGCCTTGGCAGCGTCGAACTCCTCACAGCGCAGCCGGATCAGCCCAGCCATCCAAGCCGCATCAGGCAGATCACGCGCCTCTTCCAACGCGGTGAGTGCCGTGTCCTGATCCCCCTCGTTGACCTCGCGAAGGCCATCGACGAAGCGTTTCTCGTCCGCCGGGGTGAAAAGCCGCTGGAAGAACCCGAGGGTCAACCGGTCCTGCGCCGCCACCTCTGGTGCAGGGGCCGCGCCGCCGCGGCCCGCCCGCTTGCGATCATGAACGGTATAGAACAACCCCGTCCCGGTAAGCCCTGCCGTCGCCCGATTGCCGCGCGGGCTGATGGTGTATTTCGCGCCCTGCGGCCCAATAGACAGCGAAGCCATCGACTTCGACAGGTTAAGGGTCACGCCCGGGGCAAGGCGGATGCGGCGCCAGAAGCGGAAACTCACGCTGCACCGTCATCTGTATTTTGGGGAACATACGTCACGTAGAAGTTCTTGACCATGCGATGCTCTTGAAGCCGATCTCCAAGGTTGAACCCTTCACGCTTCACCGGTGGCTGGAAAATATCGAGCCCGCGATCAAGCACGATCTTCCAGCCCGTATCCGTTACAATATCCCGCGAGTGGGCCGTACCGCTGCCGTCGAATGCCCAAGTGAAATCGACGCCCGTCCCGGTACAGGCTTCCGTAATGCTCTCGAGCAGTTCCCGCTGCCTGATAAGATTGCCGTCATCAGGACCGGTCACCAAGTGAACCGCAATCTGATCTTCCGGCGCCTTGCGACGGATGACCATCTCAACGAACTCCATCATATTGCGAACCTGATAGAAAATCCGGATGTAAGGATCGGTCACGACGATCCGGGTCGCGCCATCAATGTAGGGACCGAACAGCTTGTCATAGCTGACGCCCTTGCGGTTTTCGGTATAGACTTGGTGACCTTCTTCGAGCTTTGGACCGGCCGCCGACACCGTGTCGCCAACTGCCTCCCTTACGGTTCCATCCTCGCGGTCAACCACGACTGCCTCTTCCCTCTCGTTCGGCTGTGCCTGCGCTTTCGGATCCTGAGCCGGTTTGAGGCTGTAGAATTGCGGAAACTCGTCTTCCTCCACGGTCATCACGTGGCGTTTCTGACCATCGGGCCCCTTGTAGTAGAACTCCACAGCAGGATAAGTCGGATCGATCCGAAACAGCTGATCCTTCACACGCTTGCGGCTCTCCATCGCGAGCCGAAGGAGTTCCTCGACCTCATCAGAGGTTTCCCCGCCATTCGGGAAGATCAGCTTCAGTAGTCCAGAGACCGTCTTGCTGACGGCAGTCTCGTCGCGCTCAGAGATCCCCTTGCCGAACTCGAAATGCGCGCGCGCACGGTTTGAGAAATCCTCTTGGCGCAGATTACGCAGGATTTCCGCGAGGTAGTCCACGATGAACCCGAAATCCGACGTGAACATCTCGCCACGGATCACGTCCACCTCCCACCCAGGCAGGTAGGCATGCAATCGGTCGATGAAGGCCGAGTCGTGGAACTGGGCAGGCAGCGCCTCGAACAGATCACTGTTCTTCAGCATGAATGGCACGTTGTGATCGGTGTTGCCTACGAAGGCGAAACTGGCCTCGGCCCCCATCGGGCTGACGCCTCGGGAGAAGGTCTTGTTGGCCATGTAGTTCTTCATGATGTCGACCAGGGCCTTGTTGGCCTTCTTCTCGCGGCCGGCGAACTCGTCGAAGGCGACGACATCCCAGTATCCTACGAGGCCGATGCGGCCATTCGAGTTGTTCACGAAGAGCTTCGGAACCGTGACCTCGCCCCCCGAGATCAACTGACCATGGGGCGAAAATTCCGAATAGATGTGGGACTTACCCGTCCCCTTAGGACCCAGCTCGATGATGTTGTAGTTCCGCTCGACGAAAGGGATCAGGCGCATCAGCTGTAGCAGCTTGCTGCGTCGACCGAACGCCTCGGGGTCAAGGCCGATCGACTGCATGAGCAGGTCGATCCACTCATCCGTTGTGAACCGGTCCCGGGCCTCTTTGTAGCCTTCATAGTCCACCTTGGCGATCTGGATCGGCTTGATCGCCTCCAGGATCCAGGGCGCCGTCCGGGCGTCATCCGAGAACTCATACTGAACATCCGCGATACACCAGACCCCGGTCACCAGGAGTTTGGGGTGCGCCTTGACCGTGCCGCTGTCCACTGCGACCTTCTTGATGCCGAGATTGTCAAAGGTTGCCTCGTAACTATCAGTTTTCTCGTTCAGGCTGACACTGACCTGGTCGATGACCTTATAGCGCCCTTTCTCCTTGATCGTGGACTGGATCAGGCCCGCCTCGTTGCGATGGACGTAGTGCTTTCGCAGGATGTCCTTGACGGTTTCAATCCCAGTAGAGATCGACGCCTCGTCATCGGTCGCGCAATACTGGCCCAGAAGGTATTCGAGCACATACGTCGGGACGATCGCGTTGCCCTTTACGGCCTTCACAAGGTCCTTGCGGACAACATAGCCCGCGAATTCCGTGTTGATCTTGTCATCTAGCGTGCTCATCGCGCCTCTCAGAAATCAAAGTCCGTTGTAATCCCACGTCGCAGCTGGAACCGGTGGCTGGCGTAATCCTCGAAATGCCGGGTTTTGCCGACACGCTCACGCAGCTTCAGGAAAACGTCCTGGTTGTTGAAGTTGTCGGCCTCGCGAGACAGCAGGAGCTTGAACGGTTGTTCGCGTTCCCGCGGATTGTCGGACGCGAAGTCGAAAGTCAGGTCGTGTTCATCCGAGATCAGGGTGCCGTCCGCGGCATAAATCCCAGCCGAAATCTCGCGTGGGTGCAGTTTGTCCGAGACTGCCTGAACTTGATAGAATGTGACAGCGGTCTGCCCCGAAGAGATCAGGCTACGGCCAGGCACAATGATCTGGACCTCCACCTTGCCGATATCGGCCTCCCGCTGTTTACCGACGCGCAGGATCGGCACGAGGATTTCCTGAAGGCTTGCCCCGCCATGGACAAACCGGCTCCCGGCGCCCTTGACGCGCATTCGGTTGATCGAATTCGGGATCAGGATGTCGAGGTCCCCGGACAGGCCTAAATCACCAGCCTGGAAGCGTTTCATGCCCGCTGTCTCTTTTAGGCCGCGACCGATCACGAACCTCCGGTTCTTGACCATGATTTCATCGCCAGTCGGATCAGCGACGGAAAACTCAGCATCGTCGAGCTGCCTGTGCTGATACAAGAACCCATGGTCGGCCGTGATCAGGATGTTCGAGAAATTCGCGGTGGTGAGTTTTCGGACAAGCTTGGTCAGATCCGCGATCGCGTTCTCTGCCGCCTCGGGCAGCCGCTCCTCGGTGGCGAGCTTGTCCCCCATCGCATCGATGCGGTTGTGGTAAAGGTAGAGCACCTCGTGGTCGCGGAAGATCTGCTTTCCGTCATCCGCCTTCAGCGCCATGAAGGCGTCGGCCTTCATGGCTTTCACGCGATCCCCGTCGCGACCACGGCCGAGGATCTTTTCACGGTTCACTGTCCCCTGGGTCGGCTCGCCGAAGGAGGACACACTGGCATCGTCGGACAGGGTCAGGTCCTTGTTCGGGAGAAGCGCTGCCATGCCCAACTGCGTGTAACTCGGCAGGGCCCCGATCATCGGTTTCAACTCCGCGTCGAACCGGTTCAGCTTGCGGATCTCGCGCAGGCACTCCTCGGCCACCTCGTAGCGCAGGGCGTCCGAGATGATCACAACGACCTTCTGATCGCGCCGTCGGAACCCGGCCACCTGGTCGCGGTAGAAATCGACCTGCCGCGGCAATCCTGGCACGGCCCACTCAGACAGGCGCGCCACCTGATCCTGCCATGCATCATTCACTGTCAGCAGGAAGCTGGTCGTGTACCGGTTCTCAACGCTTTCGAACAGCGCGCTCAAGAGCGATGCCTGCCCGCTCTTCTGCATGTGGTAGATGAATTTCCTGTAGAGCTGATCGAGCTTGTACCAGCTCGCCACATACCGCTTCACCCCCTCCTCGGGGCTGGTCATGCCAAGGTTCGCCTCCGCCAGCGCCTGCTGGAACTCGGTGGCATAGCCGATCGCCTGGTAGATATCCGCGTAGGTTCCGTACCAGTGGCTTTGCCGGCGTGCGCGGACGGTCTTGAGCACGTTGGCGGCGCTTACCGTCTGGGCGGCCATGGCCGCAACGAGCGATCGGATCAAGTGGCGGTCGATCTCTTCGAAATGATCCACCCCATGAAGGGCGCGCAGTTCGCGGTCCGCGAGATCCTCGGGGATCTTCAGGATGTCCTGATACCGCTTGCTCAGCGTCTCGAATGCCTCGCCCCAATGGCGGTTGTTCTTCCAGCGGCGGAAGACCAGCAGTGCCTCGGCGTTCAGCGCGCCATCCTCCTCCAGCGCACGGTGGTAGGCCGACTGGAACAGGGTGATCGCGAAATCCTCGAAATCGGGCTCTTCCGGCGCATAGCCATAGGCGTTCTCGACCTGCTTCCAGAAGAATCCGGTGAGCCCGGCCCGCTCCATCAGGCGCATCGCGTCGTCGCGGCCCTCGGCGAGTTCGCCCAGCAACTCCTCGATCACGGTGTCCAGCGCGCCATCGGCGCCGGCGCAGACGGCCAGCATGCGGCGCAGCACATCCGTCTTCGTGTCCGACGGCGTGATCAGCCGCTTGAGATGCTCGATCCGGTGCCTCGAGCGGTAGAACTCCATGTGGTCGCGCACGACGTCCTCGAACTGGGCGGGGAGCCCCAGCTCGGCCAGCCAGATGGCCGCCTGGTCCGCCTTGAACACCGCATGGGCCAGCTGCAGGTCCAGCAGCCAGTTGTCCTTCATCTCCGGCTCCGGGCCCTCGTGGAACGCCAGGAACCGCTGCTTCGGCTCTTGCCGCAACATCCGGTACTTCAGGCCGAACTCGTTGTTGGCGATCTCGACCTTCTCGACGCCTGGCAGATTCAGCGCCTCGAACTCGCCCCGCATGTCACGCGCGGCATCGTACCAGAAGACGATGCGGTGCTCCTCGAACAGGCGCTTCAGTCCGTTGGCGATCCGGTCGCTCATGAAAGCCCCGGGATCTTCTTCAGCGCCGCTCCGAATTTCGGGTAGTTCGCCTTCACCCCGTCATCGAGGTCGATCTCGATCTTCTGCTGTGCCAGCGGGAAGATCACGTCGCGCTCCCAGGCGTGCAGCTCGTCGATCTGCTTGGAGACCACGCCCGCGTCCTTCAGCGCCTTTGTGCGCTGGCCTTGCGTCGCGGTCGGGTCATCGGCCAGCTTGTCGAGCCGGGCGCGTTCGCCCTCCAGCTTGGTGATGAACTCACGCAGGTAGTCGTTGAGCAGGACCGACACGGTGTCGGGCCGATAGCGGTGCATGTAGATCAGCGCGTTGAACGTGCCCTTGGGGCTGGAGAACATCCAGTAAATCGGGCGTTTCTTGTACCGCTTCACGTGATCGGCATAGAAATCCTTGGTGAAATACTTGCGGATGTCCTTGCCGAGCGCGTCCTCGATATTGCGCAGGTTCTCGCGGAAATGCGCCTCGCCAAAGGTCACGCGCAGGAACAGTCGGAAGCGGTCGGTGATGTCGTCGGCAAACCAGTCGGCGTCGAGCACGGGGATGACGTTGTCACCGTCGGGCATGAAGCTCGGTTCGGGAACGCGGGCCAGGTAGTCCTCCTGCCGCTCGCCCTGGTTGGCGAGTATCAGGCCCGGCGCGTCGAGGCTGTAGCGACCGAACATGCAGCCCACGGCATAGCTGAGGAACTCGGCCATGGTGTCGGCGCGCAGGCGGGTCTCGTTGGCCTCCACGTCGTTTTTGATTCCATAGCGATAGGCGGGGTTGCAGGTGAGGGTGATCTCGTTCAGCGGCACCTCGGGGGTCAACTCGTCTTGCAGACTATAGGCGTCGATGAAGATGCGATTGTTCTCTTCCTCTAACCGCTGCATCTTGTCCGTCGTGCCCTGCCAATGGGCGCGGAGGGTGGCGTAGCTGTCCTCCAGAGTCTCGCCGCGATGATCCGGCGAGAGCAGCGGGAGCGTGGTGAAATCCCAGGAGGTTTCGTAGGCATCCCAGTCGGCACGGGCAAGCGCAACGCAAGCAACTGCGGTTTGTAGGTAATCAGCTTTCAAGTCTGGGACAGGAATACGTTTTACATCGCCGATCTGATAGTGAAGCGTGGGGTTTAGGGTCATCAGAACCTTGGTTGCGACGCGGGAGTTCAGGTAGGCGAGCAAAGCTTCACTTTGCTGCGCCCCGATCACACTTGGCGAAACATCATCGAACCATACGTAGTCGTCGGCAAACCGATAACTCGGTGTTCCAGTGGAAAGGCCGCTCCAAACGAAGTGCGGCTTTTCATAGAACTTCATCGCACCCAGGCCAGCCCCGTCGAAGTTTTTTAGGACAGCACCATTGTGGCGCCAATCAACGACATGCATTGCGGAGCCGAACCATCTACGAGACTCGCCTGCTTTGTCGTATTTTTTCCATCCATTCGCGTCGTTAGCAACTTCGAACCAGAAACGGAGAAATCGATTATTGTCCCCGGTAAAAATGCCTTTTGTGACCTTCTCGGCGAGTTCCTCAACAACCCAATCTGAGTCGAACACCGCCCGAAAGCTATTTGTTAGCCAATACGCGATTGGCTGGCCAGGCAACTTGGTAATCTCGGAAACACTTGCAGAATATCGAACATCTTTGGATTGATGTTCCTTTGCGTCTCGTGCCAGTTGCGCTTTCTCTGTTTCGTTGCTGCCGTCAACCAATCGAAGGTATGTCCCGTGTTGGTCCGCGGAATAGTAGTTGCCAAAAACAAAGGCAGTTGTGGAAACGACTTCGCCTCCGATAGTGTCGAATGCGCGAGGGCCAAGATGGGCCATCGACTGCAAACAGGCGTTTGAGAGTAGATTCGACCTGAGTTTCTCGAAAGAAGATAGAAACATCCAAGACTGCATGTTGATCATCGCCATCGAGCCGCGCGTGACACTCATTCGAAGTGCGCGCTCCATGAACATGGCGAAAAGATCGGATTTGCTGTCCGGGTAATATGCTTTCGCAAAGCTCTGAAGAGCCGGGTTCATCCCTTTTCCGCCCATATACGGCGGGTTGGCCACCACCACGTGATATTTCGGAGACAGCGCTTCGGCCATGCGCAGCACGGCCACCACACGCTCCTGCACCTCTTTCAGCAACAGGTCGCCGCCGAAATCCCGCGCCTCGACCACCCGCAGCGTCTCTGCCGGGTCGCGCAGCTTCGGCACGATCAGCGAGCCGAAGTTCTTGACCTGCTCGAACTGCCCCAGCGTCTCGCGCAGCTCATCGGTGAACAGATCCTTGCCCACCACGGCGGCCACATCCCGGACATCCTCGGGCGTAAAGCTCACGTTCTGCAGCACGCAGATGTCAGGCTTCGTCTCCATCCGCAGGAACCGCCGCCGCCCCAGCTTCGCCGCCGCCTTCATCGCCAGCGCAAAGGCCGCGAGCGCCCCCGCGCGGTCGTCAATCTCCACCCCCGCCAGGTTGTGCTGCAGGATCAGCGCCGGGATCTCGGTCGCGTCATATCCCTCTTCCTCGTAGATGGCGTAGAGCAGGTCAAAGGCATAGGTCAGCATGTGCCCCGACCCGGCGGCGGGATCGCAGATGCGGATGTCTTCGGGGCGGGTGATGCGCAGGAAGTCCGTCTCGGGCTCTTCCGGCGCGATGTAATAGTCCATCCTCTCGGCCAGGCGGCTGCCCGGCCGGTTCAGCAGCCAGAGCCGCCCCAGCGAATTCTCCACAAGATAGCGGACGATCCAGTGCGGGGTGAAGAGCTGCGTCGCGGCGGGGATGTTCTCGGCCGTGATCTTCTGGTTCTTCTTCAGCCCCGCGAAGACCTGGTCCTTCTTCTCCGAGATGTAGAACTGGTAGAGCCAGCCGATGATCTCGACATCCTGACAGGCGTCCTCGGTCATGACCTTGCGGAGTTCGGCGAGGATGGAGGTCTGCGATAGAAGATCCTCGGGCATGAGCAGTTCGGTGTAGTCGTCGATCTTCTCGAACAGGAACGGCATGTGCTTGTGCCAGCCGTTGCAGGCGTGGACGAGCAGCAGGCGGTAGGCCTCGGCCTGCGGGTCGTTCGACGGCGTGCGGTTTTCCAGCAGCGCGGCGATTTCAGTGGGCGCGCCGTCGGGAAGGTTGCCGGCCAGCGCCTCGGTCAGGATCTCGGGCCGGGTGGCATTGTCGGCGGGGGAGACGACGCGCACCTGCGTATAGCCATTGGCATCCATGAAGCGCAGGGCGGTGAAGCGGTTGAACCAGGTATAGGCGACCTGTTCGATGACCTGTTTGCGGTCGGTTTTGCGTATGGCGTTTTCGAGGTCTTTGACGGCCTGTGGATGCTCCCGCCGCGCAGGCGCACCCTCGGCCAGCACGAGGTCAAGTTTCGAGGTGACCTGATCGATGAGCAGATTGCGCGCGGCCTGCGCGAATGTCTTGAGAGCGCCAGTATCCATTCAAACGATCACTTTCTTGCCCGCGTGGATCTCGGCCAGCAGGGTCTTCTTGAGTTCTTCGACGTAGGCGTCCACGTCCGCGTCGTCGGCCAGGTACGGCTTGGCGAACGTCACCTTGACCTGTGAGGCATTGACGTAGCTGGGCGGCTGCGGGGCCGGGCCGGGGGCCTCGTTGACGCCGCTCGGCGTGGGGCCAGGCGCGGGGCGGTTCATCCGGTCAATCTCGCCGATGACCTCCGCCAAGAGGTTGTTGCGGATGTCGTTGGACCTGTCGCGCAGCACGGGGATGAGCTCGATCCGGTCCAGCCCGGTCTTGCGGGTATTGATCCGCGCGGTGACCTGTTGTTGGCGCTCCTCGGGCAGCGCCTGGAATTCCGCCATCTGGGTGACCTTGGCCGCGACCTCGTCCACCGCTGCCTCGACTGCCTTGCGTTCCTCGAGGACCTTGAGATCAACCTTGTTCTTCAGCTCATAGAGATCGGTCTTGAGCAACTGGATCGCGGTGCCCTTGTAGCACTCTGGATCGTCCAGCGTCCTGCGCAGGGCCTGTGCCGCCTCGGCGTCAACGTAGTCGAGGTTCGCGCCCTGCCGCGTGAGCGTGTCGCGTGCATCGTCGTAGATGCCCTTTTGTGCGCCTGCCATGAAGGACTTGATCTTGTCGTAGACGTCCTCCTTGGCGTCCAGAAGTTCATCCTCGGCCTTTGCCGGCTCGGTGATGTACCACACCGCGGGTTTGCCCTTCATGGCCTTGAGCCGGTCTCGGAACGGCTCAAGCGCCGTCATGAAGGGGTAGTCGTGTTTCTGGCGGGTGAGATCATCGACCTCGGCCTCCAGCTCATCGACACTGGCCGCCCACTCGGCGCCGATGCTGCGCGCATCCGTGCCACCGGCCGGCTTCGAGAAGAGCTCCTGATAGAGTTCCTTGGCCTTGCGGATCTGGGCCGCACTGAACTCGGCCTGCGGAGTCAGCAGTATATTGGGCAACGCATGGCTGTTGGAGAGCGCCTTGGCCAGGTCGAGCCCTTCGGTCACCGTGCTGTCGACCCGCGCTTCAATCTTGCCCTTTGCGACAAGGCTGCCGGCGAGACAGAGCACCGCCGTTATTGGCCAGCCATAGGGTTTCATGGTGAAGCGCTCGGTCAGGTATTTCGCCGAGACCTTCACGCCGTTGCGCGCCTGCGCGTTGATGAAGCTGAGGACGTCCTGTTCGGCCTCGTTTACGCCGCCGCCATCCTCGCCGAACAGCCCGCTTTCCGCTTGGACAGCCTTGTTGATGTCAGCCTCGGTATAGCTGACACTGCGCAGCATCGGCAGGTTGGTATAAACCTTGTCGACAAGGCTTTGGAACGCCTTGATGATCCGGTCCTGCGCATCCTCACCGCCGATATCCAGCTCATCCCCGCGCACGAACATCCGCGCGGCGCCCATGAGTTTACGCAGGCGCATTTCCAGGCCTTTGGCTCGACGTGCGTTCTGCTCGCCTTTTTCCGCCACGATCCGATCACGCCCCGGCTGTGGCGAGCCGCTGCGTGCCTGCCGGATGAATTTGTCAGTCTGCTTGTAGAGAATGAGGTCGCGCACAAAGGTCGCGTCCGCTTTCATTAAAACGACCAGCTCTTCGTGGGACATGCTTTTCATGCGCACCGCCTCAGCGTGGTCCACGTCATCGCTGAACGGAGAAATCAGGTTGATTGACAGCTCGTATTCCCGCCCGAGGGCGTGATCATCGAGCTTGCGGGTGAACGGGTAGTCATGCCCTGTCGTAGCATGCTTGATCTTGCGATGGCGCAGGACCGTGTCGAACGCGAGGGCCTCAAGCTCCCTCGAAACCTCCGAAGGGTCAACGTCGAGCGCCTTGATCTCGGCTTCGACGTCCTTTTCCTCGTTCGTCAGGAACTCGTAAACATCCCCATTGCGCTGGATCAGCGTGTTGCGCTCCAGAACGCCTAAGGCCTCCTCGATCCGGCGCTTTTGCTTCACCTGATCCGCGTCGAATTCGGAGAGGAGAAGCACACTGATGTTTCGCACAGATGGCTTGAACTCTTTTACGTACTTCAGGAGGAACAGAACCTTCAGAACGCGCACCGCAAACGGATCCTCGAGGTTCCGCTCGGCGATCTGAATGCTTTGCTGAACGGAGGATTTCAGCGCCGACCGGATGCCCTCGAACATTAAATCGAAGGTCGCCAGCCCGCCGATAGGCTGATCTTTCAGTTCCTTTGCGACCTGCTGGAAAACCCCCAACATCGACCGCTCCCCCACCGAGCTGTGCCGCCCCTCGAAGGCGTTGTGCTGCGACAGTCCCGTGATGGCCATCTGGAACAGCGTGTATTGATAAGGCGGGAACGGGTAGCTGGAGATGAAGTGATCCCGGTCGCGGTAATTCTTGAGCTTGATCGACCCATCAGCAAAGTCGAACAGCGTTTTGAGGTTGTTTTCCTCACGATCATGCAGGTTGCCTAAGGTGACCGTCCCTTTGTCGGTTTTGGACAGAAGGCGCTTTTGAATGACCTCGGCCACATCCGCAGAGTTCAACGGGACCCGGTTGCTGAACCGCGCTTGGATTTTCGAGAAGTCGTTCTCCTGCTGATGGGTCATGTCCCCGATTACTGATGACATCTCCTGCTGAGCTGTCACGATGATCCAGGCCTGACCTTTGCATTTCGTGTTGAGGCTTTCCGCGATCGTCTGCAGGTTCGTCATCAGCTTGACGTTATCCGCGATGTACTGCCCAACCTCGTCGACAAAGAAATTCAGCCGAAACCCCTGCTCCTGCTGGTCGATCCAGGCTTTTACTGTGCCTGCGAAATCCTCGATCGAGACACGCGTATCCTTGCGGTACTGGGTGAGGATGTCCTTGGCATCGGCCGGATTTCCCCCGGTGACTTGCGCGAAAGCGGTGGCAATGTTGGGCGCTTCCAGCAAGGCCTGTTCTCGACCACGTTCCCAGGATTTGCCCGCGGCCTTTTCAAACGCGTCTTTGAACGCATCCAGCAAACCGCGCCCGTGAAGGTCCCGCTCAAACTGCGCGATATGAGGTTGCTTACCATAGAACCCGCAGGACTCATCGAAGACCTTCTGGAACACCGCCAGCAGCGCGTCTACATCGGTCTTGGAAATAACATCGGCCTTCTGGTCGATGTTGAACAGAATGGACTTGGACGGGATCGAGACGGCCTTCTGCAAAGCCCCGCTCAACATCGGCTGGTTTTTCAGCTTATCACCGAAGATTTCAGCAGCGCGACGCCCATCCAGCTCACGGTTTTCCAGCACAAGCGCCAGCATCTTAAGCAGGTGTGATTTTCCCGAGCCGAAGAAGCCCGAGATCCAGACACCATTCGATGTGTCGTAATTGTTGTACGCCTCGAGGAAGTCTTCGAGCCGCCGGGCGATCTCATCCGTGATGACATACTCGTCCAGCTCCACGCCCAGGCTGGCCTCGTCGTCGGCCTTGATGACCCCATCGATGGGGCGATCAACCGGCTTTTCGAAAATGTCTTGGAGTAGCTCGGTCATTGTATCAGACCTCGTAATTCAGAATGTTGAAGGCGCGGTAGTACTTGTCGTCGTGCAGGCGACCGAAGAGATCGAGCGACGCACCGGTCGCGAGCTCATGCGTGTAGCTCCCGGGGAAAAACAGAACGGTCGGGGCGTCCTTGGCTGTGCTCTGCAGGTTGTTCAGCACGTTGTGCGATCGGATATAGGGGTAGACCTCGCCCACGCCGGACAGAAAGATAACGTCGTGCGGGGTGGTCTCGAGTGCCCCGCCAATCTTGGGGATCAGGTGCGCCTGGGGGTCGAGCACCCCTTGAAGCAGCTCCTTGAACTCGGACTTATCGGTCTCCTGTTCGACCTCAAGGATCTGATCGAGGATGTCGCGTTCACGCAGGATCTCGATGGTCAGATCGTAGAGGCTGAGATCAAGCACCTTCACGCCAGCATGTTCGGCCCGGGTCACGAGATCCCGACGATCTTCCTCGACCCCGACAGCAAATTCCGCTGGAAACGGACAGATGAAAAATGGCACCTCGTTGCCCAGCCCCTGTTTCTCAAGAAACCGATCACTGGTCACCACGCGGAACAGATGCTCTGCCAGTTCCTTTCGGTTAAATACGCTCTTCACGTCACGCTCCATCGACGGGCAAACCTGGGAAAACGGCAAGGTCTCCCGGCTCGCGATCTTCGATCATGGATTTTAGCTGGCTAGAAAGCAGCGCCGCTTGTATTTGGCCATCCTGGGAGATGATGCTGGCCTCCCGCATAATCCGAAACAGGACCTGACGGAGCTTCAAGCGGGTCGACGCAGTCAAGGATGCGAGGCCGTCGTCCCATTCGGCTTTGGCATCCAGCAAGATGTCAAAGCTCTCCAGCGGCAGATCGTATTGGTAGGACCAGTATCGCTCTCGGATCACCTCCACCGCAAACTCTCGGATGAAGCGGTAAGCTCGGCACGTTGCCAGCCATAGCAGGGCTTGTCGGTCAGCGCGATCGGCCTGGTCTATAAGGAAAGCGCGCTCGGCATCAGTCAAGGTGAGAAGGCGGTTGGAGATTTCCCGCAGGGTTCGACGGTTCGACGCTGCTTTCGGCAGCGTTGTCGTACCTTGTTCCAGTGCCCGGCGGATCGTGTCCTCCCAAGGCTCCTGAGGCACATGAAGGCGCGCAACCTCGACGCTTTCGTTCAGCATCAAGCCCCCCGTGCCGAAAGACATTTTGTATGGTTGCAGCTGCGTCACGCCCTCGTCCTCCCTGGTGCTTGGGCGATCTCATCCGAATTCAGCAGTACGATCTGCTGGTCCTGCGGTCGCCTTGCTTCCGGGTCGGTATCAAGTCCCAACCGCTTGAGGGCATAGAATAGAAGCGCCTTTCGCACCGGAATGTGCGCCCGCCCATTCTCCATGCCGTAGTCCATTTCGATGGCGCGCCGCTGCGCCGGCGACAAGGCCGGATGCGGACCGATTTCCAAGATCATCTCACTGTGCCAAGCCGCATCATTTTTGGGGTCAGTTGTGACGAGACCGTACGCACCGGCCTCGACAATCCGCGACAGCAAAAAGTCTTTGAACACTTGGTCGTTCTGGCAGAACGCCCGCGCATGCCAGCGGAACCCGTCGAATGCCAACGCATGTGGTTCGATCCAGCGTGCGCTTGGCTCAGGGCGCGACATGGACTGGTAGGTCACCTGAAGCGCTGCAGGCTCACGGATTGCTGCAAGGACGTCCCGCAAAGTTTCGGGCGAAACGCCGCGCGCAGGCGTGGGCGTGGCACCAAAGTTTGGGAAGACGCTGATCCAGCTCTGGTCCGCACTCACCAGCCCCTGATCAACCGCCCGCAGCTGCGCGAAATATTCCTCGGCATTAGGTTTCAGGTATTTTGGCTTGAAGTGCTTGCCGCGCAGGTAGGTCCGAAGGCTCTTATCATAGAATAGATTGCGCTTGGCCTGCTCAATATAGGCGTTGAGATCGAGGGATGCTTGCTGTGTTGAAACTCCAAACGCGTCCATCAAGTCCCCTCTGTTTATTCGCCCCTGCCAAAATAGGCGAAACTCGATGAACTCATAACGGCGCTCGACGCCCCAGTTCAGCTGCTTGCCCTTTTTGCGAGTCACCCGGCATCCTCAGTTATATGTCGCATAACTACATCCGTCTACTTTTTGGATTTTTTCACAAGTCAGATCGGCGATGTCCAAGAACACCAGAACACCGATTCGAAACGCCCGTCATATTTCTGGATGTATCACAAACTTAGCGGCGCTCCTATCCTAACCCTCCGGTACGGCTTGCGGAAAGGGGGTGAAGAAGGGCCGGATCTGGACTTATGTCAGGGACCAGCGACCATGCCCGAACCGGATTAGACACATCTGCGCACCGGACAGGCTCGACCAGCTTCATTTCAACAGATGCAACCGTGCCTTCAGCGCCCCGTCGATCGAAGCGAGTAACGCCCCGGGGAAGCCACCTGGCAGTTGGTTGAACGTGGCCTCAACGATCGACTGGGCTGTCTCCTGGAGCTCGTCGAACAAACCCTTAACGACCGCGCGAGACAAACCAGATTGAACTCCAGTCTCAACGATATGTCGACCAACGATATTACCCACCTTGTAGTGGTTCGAATGGCCGAAGTTCATGGCGAGTTTGAAGTATTTCCGCTCGATTTGCCGGGAGTCGACGGTCGGCTGCACCGTCAACACGTCGTAGAGCGGTGACATGCGAAAACGCCCGCCGGGCAAAAGACTGACGCTGAAGTTCTTGCCATGCCCGTCCGTCGCTCCGAGAAGCCAAAACAGCACGTTGGCTTTGAAAAAGTCGTACCGGTCTTTGTTGGGGTCATCACTTCCCAACAAAAGATCCATGATGTCCGAGATGCCAGGGCCACCCTCGTTCTGGTACTTTTGCGTGGGCACCACAGATAGTGCTTGGCAGCAGTCTTCCTGCGGCAGGCGGATCAGGCGACCATCAGAGGTCCAACGCCGATCAAAACGCTCAACAACCAAGGCTTTCTTGTCACCGAACTGCGCCATCTCGACATTCGCAGTCCGAAGCCCGAACGCCTCCATCAGCTTGAGACAAAGGTATTCATTTTCGACGCTGTCCGACAGGTCCATGCCGTTGGGTAGCCTGCCAATTTGCGGCTTGATGATGTGGGTGGTGGGCGTCGTGCCGGTTGGCTCAATCCACTGGCCATCATGGCGCAGAAGAGCGGTTTTTTCCTGTGCACCAGCCACAGAAATCCGGAAATCATTCTCGCGACGGATACCGAGTGGCGCAAGATCCAGGTCACTCAAGATTGCCCCGATTTGAGCCTCGTTAACAGGCTCCCCCGTCAATTCCGACATGGGGTGTGGTTCTTGCCCGTCGGGCAAAAACTGAAGTGCACCAATGCAATCGCGACCAATCTGTGACAGCAGGCTGAAGGCATCCACGCCCTCGGCCCCAACACGTTCAGCAACCCTTCGGCGGATCAGGTCACTGTCAGGCAGCAGGTTGTCAAAGACGGCCATCACAGGTGCGCCGCTGTAGCGGTTCTCCTGCAGCGGCAACGACAAAGACACCGGCATCCGGTGCTGCCAGTCCAGCCAATCTCGTGCATAGCTGAAACTGACGCCGCCAGAAGGGTCACGCACCAATTGACCCACGAGCCGCGCGTTCAGGAAAACGTTCAGCGGTATGTAGCTGCGCTTGCGGCCCATGTCAGAAAATGTCCTCAAGCCCGTCTGGTGCGCCTTTGCTACGCTCGGTCACCGTGATCTCGAGGTCCAGGGCCGCGATGAGATCGAACACCGTTTCCAGCTTCGTGCCGCCGCTGCCGTTCTCAACCTTGGAGATCGTCTCTTGCCAGACACCGCTCATCGAGGCGAGCTCCTTCTGGGTCAGGTTCTTGGCTTTCCGAGCCTGACGGATGGCGTGGCCAAAATTTTTCGACGTGCGGACGAGATGCTTCATGAGTGTCCTCCTGCGAAGCCATATGATCCACAAGCCATAAAATGTCAATATGATCCGCGGTTCATAAAGACAAAATATGACTTGAAGGACATAGCTGACAGCTCCGACATGGACATAACTCAGAAAACACCGCTGTTGCTGAGCTAATGGCAGCCTTATCTTAGATTGCGCCACAGCTTTCATGTCTGCAGCCCCGCAGCACGTACCTGCTCAGGCGTCACCATCCTTGACGCGATCAAGTCCTCGATCTGCCGGTTTGTGATGTGGCGGCACAGGGGATGGCGCTCGTGGATCCACTCGGCAAGGCTGGCGCGGCTTTTGGCTTCGGCCTCTCGCGCCTTCTCGCGGTCGGCCTGCATCTCGGCAAGCCCCTTTTCCCACCGGCGCATCTTGAACCAGTTGTCGGAGAAACAAACCTTGCTACGCGTGTAGCCCTCGCTTTCCTTCGCATAGGCTTTGACCGCCTGGAGTAGGTCATCGGGCTTCACACCGGCCTTCACAGCTGCCGCGATCAAACGCAGACTGGTCCGCCTGTCTCGGATCCTGTCCTCGGGATAGGCTGCGAGGATTTTTACAGATTCCAGATCCTCAACCTCCGCCGCCGCCGCCTCGCGCGCGCTCGCGCGCGTGGGTGGTTTATGGATGGTTTTAGGGTGGTTTGGGGTCCACTGTGGACCCCCTACCCCGTCCACTGTGGACCCCCTACCGGGTTCAGGCTGGACGGGGTCCTCTGTGGACCCCGTGTCGATGTCGGGCTCTGCGATCGGTTCGAGCATGCGGATTGTATTGGTCACGATGCGGTAAACGACGGTGTAGCCGTTGCGGCAGGGACGGCGTCCGGTTTCGACCAGAATCCCCTCTCGCAGAAACTCGGAAATAATCCGTTTAACAGTCGTCTCGCCCAGTTCTGTGTGGCGCTGGATGGTGCCTTTCGAGCACCAGATACCCGACCCGTCGTCACTCGCCTTGTCTGCAAGGAACATGATGATCTGCTTGCGCGCTGCACTGCCAAAGCGGCGCTCTGCGCATTCGTTCGCGATACGCCAGCTCATTGGACCACCCCAATGCGACTAGAAGCACCTTGCGCAGGCTCTCCAGCAAAGCCTTGTGCCGTAGCTAAACGCCAAATCCGACTCACCGTCATTGCGGATCTGACGCTCCGGGATCGATTGGCCTTAGCGTCATCCAACTTGCTTCGACCGTCGCCGTTATGGTATCCTCCGCCTGGCAGGACGTTTTGTTTTGCGACATATTGGCGCCGAGTGCAGTTGCAGCTGCCTCGGCGTTTTCTTTTGTAGGACTTAAGGTTGGACGATTCCCAAAATTCCCCAATGTTTTCAATGGGGCAGGGTTGCATGGTTGGACACGCTAAGTGTCTGTTTTTACTGGGCTGGTTTATCTCCTGCCGGGGTCACCATTCGCGGATCATGCAGGTCGAGAACGCGGCGCGGTGCGCGGCGGTGGCGGAGATCGCAATAGATCCCGCAGGGCACGTGGCGTTGCACGGATCAGGGGTGTCACCAGGTCCGCGCGGACGAGGGCGCAGGAATTGCGACGGGCGGTGGAAAGATCCACCGCCCGTAAGAAAACTCATGCGAAAATGCGATCGTCGGGAATCAACCGCCGGGGGCGTAGGCGCTGCACCAGCCGTTCGAGTTCACGAGGACATCGCGGAACTGCGGATGCTGGCATCCGCCCCATTCGTCGTCGCCACCCTGCCAGAACACGCAGTTGGAGCACTGCGATCCGTCGCGGTACCGCGCGTGATCGGTCGCGTCATTGAAATCGTTGACATAATCCAGCGCGTGACCGTCCGCGGCCTGCTCCTGTGCGAAGGCCGGGCCGGCCGCAGTGATGCCGAGACCGGCAAACGGCACTGCCGCGCCGAAGGCGGCGATCTTGGTGAGAAACGCGCGGCGCGCGGTTTCGAACTTGTTGGACATTGGCTGAGGTCTCCCTTGGCTATGTGGTGTTTCAAACAATTCTAAGTATAGACAAGTCTTCGAGCCGGTCAAACAACACATTCATGAAACGATACATGTTTTGAGAGTCTCGGCAAGATACCGCCGCAGACAGCCTGTCCAGCGCAACTTCATGTGGTTAACGCCGTTATCCTTTTCTCAAGCTGTCGGAACATTCCCCACGGGGGCATGCGGGCGGCGGCCCCTCAGCAATTGGGCACGTTCACCGCCAGACCACCCAACGAGGTTTCCTTGTACTTCTCGCTCATGTCCGCGCCGGTCTGGCGCATCGTCTCGATGCAGGCATCGAGCGGCACCAGATGCGTGCCATCGCCGCGCAACGCGAGGCTTGCGGCGCTGACCGCCTTGATCGCGCCCAGCCCGTTACGCTCGATACACGGCACCTGCACGAGGCCGCGCACCGGGTCGCAGGACATGCCAAGGTGGTGTTCCAGCGCGATCTCGGCGGCGTTCTCGATCTGGGCGGGGGTGCCACCCAGCACCGCGCACAGCCCCGCCGCCCCCATCGCCGAGGCGCTGCCGACCTCGGCCTGGCAGCCCGCCTCGGCCCCGGAAATCGAGGCGTTGAACTTGACCAGCCCGCCGATGGCAGCGGCGGTCAGCAGGAATTCCTCGATCCGGGCCTCCTGGGCGCCCGGAACATGCTCCAGCCAATACTTGATCACCGCGGGCACGACGCCGGCGGCCCCGTTGGTTGGGGCGGTGACCACCTGCCCGCCTGCCGCATTCTCTTCGTTGACGGCCATGGCATAGGCGCTCATCCAGTCGTTGATCTTGTGCGGCGCCTGCAGGTTCGTGCCCCGCTCGGCGATCAGCGCATCGCGGATGCCGCTGGCGCGGCGCTTGACGTTCAGCCCGCCGGGCAGCGTGCCGCCCGAGGTCAGCCCGCGCTCGATGCAGTCATTCATCACCTGCCAGATCCGCGCCACGCCAGTGCGCAAGGTATCACGACCGCCGCGCGACACCTCGTTGGCGCGTTTCATCTCGGCGATGGTCCTGCCCGAACGTTCGGCCATCTTCAGCATCTCGGCCGCGGACTTGAACGGATAGGGCACCGGATCGCCCTCTTGCGTGTTGCGCCCTGCTGCAAGCTCGTCCTCGGTCATCACGAAGCCGCCGCCGATGGAATAATAGGTTTCACGCAGGATCACGTCGCCCTGCGCGTCCGTGGCCATCAGGATCATGCCATTGGCGTGGCCCGGCAGGTTGAGGCCGAAATCGAAGATCAGGTCGTCCTTGGGGTGGAACGTCATGACCGGCAGGTCGGGCGGCGCGATGGTGTGCGTGTCTCGGATCTGTGCCAGCACCGTCTCGGCCTCTTCGGCGTCATAGGTTTCGGGGCGGAACCCGGCCAGCCCGAGGATCGTCGCGCGGTCGCTGGCATGCCCCACGCCGGTGAAGGCGAGGCTGCCATGCAGCGCACCCTTGAGGCCGGCATAATGGAACGGCTCGGCGCGCATCCTGTCGAGGAACCGCGCGGCGGCGACCATCGGCCCCATCGTGTGCGACGAGGACGGGCCGATGCCGACCTTGAACATATCGAAGACGGATAGAAACATGTAGCGCGCGCTCCCTTGTCACGGGTGTTGTGCCTTGTAGCAGAAAAGGGCGCTTGTCCGAAAGCGACGCATCGGCTGCGTCTCACCGCCACGTCAGGGGGTCAAAGCGCGGCCCCTTCGGGCGGGTCGGCGGGGCGCGGCGCGGTAAAGGGGTGCGGCCCCAGCCCCTCGGCGGTGATCCCTGCGCGGGCGGCGGGGCTGTCTTCGAGGCGGATCAGCATCTCGAACAGCCGTGGCCAGCGATCGGCGCGGAAATCCCCCGTCGCGCCTTGCGGGTAAAGCGCGCGCCACCGCATCAGGCAGGCGATGTAGGGATCGAGCAGCGAGGCATGATCGTCTGCAAAGAACGGCGCAGCGCGGGTTTCGAGCATGTCGAGCTGGTCGGCGAAGCGCGCCTGCATCACCGACCGCAGCCGCCCCTGCGCGGCCGCATCATCGCCGACATACTGGTCGGGATAGAAAGTCATCCGCAGGGTCGGGTGCAGGGTGTTGGACAGGACGAACAGCCATTTCAGGAAATCGCCGCGCATGGGATCATCGGGACCGGGCGCGCCCCGTCCGTGGCGGTCGGCCAGCCAAAGAAGGATCGCGCCGGTCTCGAAGATCGGGCCGTGCACTGTTTCCAGCACCGGGATAAGTCCACCGGGGTTGAGCGCGAGATAGGCGGGCGATTTCTGCGCGCGGACCCGGCGATCCACCAGAACCGCCTCGTATGGCGCGCCCAGATCCTCCAGCGCGAGGCGGATGACGAGCGAGGCGTTGTCGGGCGCGTAGTGCAGCCGGTCACGCGCGGTCATGATGCCGTGCGCCGTGCGGGCCACGGCATTTTCATGGGTATTTTTGCCAAGAAGAAGCTCCGTTATGGATAAGGATCGGCGCGCGGGCGCATCGCTAGAGGCCAAGCTCGGCGCGGATCGCGGTGCCATCCTGCCCGCGTTCGGGCGGCGAGGCAACCGGGCTGATCCGGCCATCGAAGCGCGGCGCCGGCGCGGGCGCGAGGCCGTCCCCCTGCCCTTGCCAGATGCCGCGCGCCGCCATGTGAGCGTCCCGCGCCGCGTCGTCGGGACGCAGGACAGGGGCCACGCAGGCGTCGGACCCTTCGAAGACCGCCGCCCAATATGCCAGCGGCCGGGCCGCCAGGATCGCGCCAAGGGCCTCGGTCTGCGCGGGCCAGTGCGCGCGGTCATATTGCGCGGCAAAGCGCGGATCGTCCGACAGATCAAGGCGTTCCAGGAAGTCGGCGTAGAATTGCGGCTCGAGACATTGCACCGAAAGCCAACCGCCACAGGCGCAGCCATAGACCCGCGACCAGTGCGGCCCGTCCAGAAGGCTTTGCCCGCGCGCCATGTCGAGATTGCCGGAGGGCTGCATCGACATCAGGAGCGCCATCATGTGCGCCGAGCCATCGACAATGGCGGCATCGACAACCGTGCCCAGCCCCGTGCGCGCGGCCTGCAACATGCCCGCGAGCATTCCGGCCACGAGATATAGCGCACCGCCCCCCACATCGCCCAGAAGCGTGGGCGGGGGCGTCGGCGGCGTGCCCGACGCGCCCGCATACCAAAGCGCCCCCGAGGTGGCGAGGTAGGTGAGGTCGTGCCCCGCCTGATCGCTGCGCGGGCCGTCCTGCCCCCAGCCGGTCATCCGCCCGTAGACGAGACGCGGATTGGCTGCGCGCAACTCTTGCGGCCCCAGCTCGAGCCGCTCCATGACGCCGGGGCGAAACCCCTCGATCAGCGCGTCGGCGCGGCTTGCCAGCGCACGCGCCACGGCGAGGTCGTCCGCGTCCTTCAGGTCGAGCACGATCGAGCGTTTCCCGCGGTCCAGCAGGCTGGCGTTGCCCGTCACCAGGTTGCCGGGGCCAGGTCGGTGGACAACCACCACCTCGGCCCCCAGTTCGGCCAGCATCATGCCGGCGAAAGGTGCCGGACCAAGCCCCTCGAATTCGATCACGCGCAACCCTGCCAGCATCGCCCTGCCCCGTTGTCCTGTCGCCCGACTATGACGCGGGCCGGGCCGGCTGCCAAGGCACGACGTTCCGACATGTGGCGGCCTTGGCGGGATGCCGTGTCTGGGATACTGTCGTCAGCAGCGACAGGGAGAGGAACCAGACCGATGCAGATGAGCGACACCCGCGAGATCAAGGCCGACCGCGCGACCGTCTGGGCCGCACTGCTCAGCCCCGAGGTGCTGAAGGAATGTGTACCCGGCGCGCAGGAGGTGACCGGCACGCCCCAGGACGGGTTCGAGGCCACTGTCACGCAAAAGGTCGGCCCGGTGAAGGCCACGTTCAAGGGCACGGTGACCCTGACCGAGATGATCGAGCCCGAAAGCCTGACGCTGAGCGGCGAGGGCAAGGGTGGCGCCGCGGGCTACGCCAAGGGATCGGCCGATGTGCGGCTGAAGGAGACGGGCACCGGCACAACGCTGAGCTACGATGTCGAGGCCCGCGTGGGCGGCAAGCTGGCGCAGCTTGGCAGTCGCGTCGTGGACGGCTTTGCGAAACGGATGGCGGACCAGTTCTTCACCCGGCTGCAGGAGGTGATCGATGGCCCCTCGGAGGACGATCCCGAACCCGAAGCGGAAAAGAAGGGCTGGCTGAAGCGGCTGATCAGTTGATCGCAGACACCAGGTCGCGCAGCCCCGCGCGGAACTTCGACGCGCCGCCATTGGCGGGGTGCCGCAATGTAGGCAGATCCGGGGCAAGCGGGCGCAGGTGATCGCGCGCGGTATTGCCGATGCAGATCACGCGGGCCGCAGGGAACCGAGAGTGCAGATCGGTCAGGATGTCGAGATGGGCCGCGACATCCGTATGCGACGGTGTCCGGTTGGTCAGGGGGACGCCCGCGCGGTACGGGTGGAACGGGAACACGTTCCACAGCACGACATGGTCCGTCAGCCCAAGCGCCACAAGCTCGCGCCAGACGATCGACGCTGTCGGCTCGGAAAAGCCAAGGGCTTTTTCCGGCCCGTTGCGCCCGGTTTCCGGATGGCTGGTGCGGGTACCCTTGTCATCTGGCCCAAGCACGGCCTCGGCCGGCACGCCGGGCTTGTGCCCCAGCAGCGTGCGTTCGCAGGTCATCGCGATGCCGGAAAAGCGCGCGCCCTGGTATCCCGGCGCCTCGGCCACCAGCATCAGCCGGGCGGTTTCGCAGCGGCGGCGCAGATAGGCGGCAAGCTGCCGGCGGCGGATCTGCGGCGCCTCGGGGCCGGCATCGACGCCTTGCACGCAGACGGTGTAGGGGTTCACGCATCCGAGCGGGGCCTCGGTTGCCGCCAGCCTGTCGATGAAGGCGTCGATGCCGCGCCCGCCTGTCATGCGCCGGGCAGGTTGAAGACCCGGCTGGGATGCAATGTGCCGGCCTTGTAGCGGCCCACGGCCACCGCGCGCCCGCCCATCGCCGCCCAGCATTCGTCCCCGTATTCGACATCCGTCGCGATCACCATGCCGGGATTGCCGTTGCGCAGGCGGGCCACCCCCTCGGGCGGGACGGTGACCATGGGCAGATCGACCAGACCGTCCTCCAGCGGGCGCAGATGCGCGTCGAGATCGGGGGTGTGGGCCAGAGACTCTATCGTGTCGAGGCTCAGCCCATCCTCGGCGTCGAACGGCCCCGACCACGTGCGCCGCAACGCCGTGACATGGCCGTGACAGCCCAGGGCGTCACCCAGATCACGGGCGATGGCGCGCACGTAACCGCCCTTGCCACAGACCATCTCCAGCACCGCCGTGTCGGGATCGGGGCGATCCACCAGCAGCAGTTCCTCGACCCAGAGGGGTCTTGCCGCGACCTCGAAGGTTTCGCCCTCGCGCGCCAACTTGTAGGCGCGCTGGCCGTCGATCTTGACGGCCGAGTATTGCGGCGGCACTTGCATGATGTCGCCGACAAAGGCCCCGAGCGCATCCTTGATTGCCGCGTCGGTCGGGCGGACGTCGCTGGTGGCGATGACCTCGCCCTCGGCATCATCGGTATTCGTGGACTGGCCCAGCCGCACCGTGAACTGGTACGCCTTCAGCGCATCGGTGATATACGGGACCGTCTTGGTCGCCTCGCCCAGCGCCACGGCAAGTACCCCGGTCGCGTCCGGGTCGAGCGTGCCGGCATGCCCGGCCTTGCGGGCCTGCAAGGCCCATTTGACCTTGTTGACGACGGCGGTCGAGGTCATGCCCACGGGCTTGTCCACGATCAGCCACCCGGAAATGTCGCGCCCCTTGCGTCTGCGTGCCATGTTCGATGTCTTCTTGTTGCCGGAGATCAGACCGGAGGGCTAGTCCAGCGCCGCACCGGCGTCAACCACAACCCCCACCATGGGTCCCAGCGGAAACCCCTGATCGCTGCGGCCCAGGTCCGGGGCATGCAACCGCGAGATGTTGCCGTCGAAATAGAGCGCCTGGTCCACGCCCAGGTGATCGCGGAAGACCCGCCCGAAGCGGTGAAAGTTCACCGGCGCGTCGGAGATCACGAACCACGCGCGATCGCCATCGGCAGAGGTGCCGACGCCATTGCGCACATAGCGGCTGTCACTGTCCTTCAGGAACCGGGGATGCAGCGCACCGTCGATCACCAGCATCGGGCCGGACTGGCTGGCATCGCGGCAGCCGGGGCGATTCTCGGCGAAGCGGAGCGTCTCGATCACATCGGCGCGGTCCGGCCGCACACAGAAAACGCCATTGGGCAGCAGGCCGAAATTGCCCGGCCCTTCGCGCGTGACCAGCGGCGCGTGTTCGCGCCCGTCCTCGATGTAAAGGCCGACGGGGCTGCGATCCGCGTGATACATGCCCGCATTCATCCCGAAGGCCAGCCGTTTGCCGTCGCGGGCCAGAACGTCATCGACACCGGCAAAGCTTGCAAGGGTATCGCCCGTCTCGGGATTCTTGAAAAACAGCCGCAAATCGTCGCGGGCCGGGTCCACGCGGCAGATCGTGTAGCCGTGGCCCTCGACCTGCGTCTCGCGGCACGGCGCGTCTGCGGCGCCCGCGATCGGGATCACGCCGACCGCAATCGCCGCAAGACTAGTCTTCCACATCCCGGCGCACTTCTTCCTGTTCAAACAGGCGGCGGGTTTCCTCGATCCGGTCAAAGGTCTCGTCCAGTCGAAACCGCAGATCCGGGGTGAATTTCAGCCCGGCCTTGCGCCCGATCATGCGGCGCAGTTCCGACTTGTTGCGCGCAAGGATGCCGATCAGATCCTCCTGCCCCTCGCCGCCCAGCGGCATGACGAACGCCGTCGCGATCTTGAGATCGGGCGATGTACGCACCTCGCCCACGGTGACGGACATGCGGGTGAGGTCCGGATCGTGGATATCGCCGCGCATCAGCACATCCGACAGGGTGCGCCGGATGAGTTCGCCGACCCGCAACTGGCGTTGCGAGGGTCCGGATCCGTCGTGATGCTTGTTCTTGGCCATGCGCCTCATTTACGCTTTAGCATCCGACATTCCAAGGATCGATTTCCCGCCCGCGTACGCTCAGAGCGCGATCTGGTCGTTCACCGCGATATTGTCGATCAGCCTGACCCCGGCCAGACGCGCCGCCGCGAACAGCCGCGCGGGGCGATCGGGCGTCGCGATGCGCCCGAGATCCTCTTGCGCGCGCAGATCGAGATAGTCCACATACGTGAATCCCGCCTTTTCGAGACGCGTGCGCGCGTGTGCCGCGAGATCCGCGAAATCGCCGCCGTGCCGCAGCCCCTCCGCGACGCGGCCCATCTCCTCGAACAGGGCGGGTGCGCGAGTGCGGGCGCGGTCCGACAGCAGAATGTTGCGCGACGACAGCGCCAGACCGTCTATGTCACGGATCGTCGGACAGCCATGCACGGTAATCGGCAGATCCAGATCACGCGCCATCCGGCGCACCACCAGAAGCTGCTGATAATCCTTTTCACCAAAGAACGCATCGGTGGCGGCCGTCTGGGTGAACAGCTTGGTCACCACGGTCGCCACCCCGTCGAAATGGCCGGGCCGGTGGGCGCCTTCCATGACATCGGTCAGCCCCGCGACCGAAACGGTCGTGGCGAAATGCGCCGGGTACATCCGTTCGGCATCCGGCACCCACAGCGCGTCAACGTCAAAGCGCGCAAGCTTGCGGGCATCCTCGACCTCGGTGCGGGGATAGTTCTGCAGATCCTCGGGATTGTTGAACTGCTTGGGGTTGACGAAGATCGTCACAATCACCCGGTCGCAGCGCGCCTTCGCGGCGGCGACCAGCGACAGGTGGCCGTCATGCAGCGCCCCCATGGTGGGCACCACGCCGATGGTCTCGCCGGCGCGGATGAAGGGGCCGGTCAGGTCGCGTAGATCGTCCAGCGCGCGCAGGATCGGGGCGGTCATGCGTCAGGGGCCTTGTCGGAAAAGACGTGCTCCGCCCCGGGAAAGCTGCGCGCGCGCACCTCGTCGGCATAGGCGTTGATCGCGGCCTCGCCATCTTGTCCAAGCTGCGCGTAACGCTTGACGAATTTCGGCTTGAACGCGGTGAACAGCCCCAGCATGTCATCGACCACGAGGATCTGCCCGTCGCACCCCGCAGATGCACCGATGCCGATGGTGGGTGCGGTGATCTGGGCGGTGATCCGGTCCGCCAGCGGGGCGGTGATCTTTTCCAGCACGACCGCGAAGGCCCCGGCCTGGTCCACCGCGCGCGCATCCTCCATGATCGCGTCGGCCGCGTGCCCGCGTCCTTGTACCTTGTAGCCGCCCAGCGTGTTGATCGATTGCGGCGTCAGCCCGACATGCGCCATCACCGGCACGCCGCGCGCCACCAGAAACGCGATCGTTTCGGCCATGTGCCGCCCGCCTTCCAGCTTGACCGCGGCGGCACCCGTTTCCGCCATCAGGTGGGCGGCGTTGCGAAACGCCTGCGCGGGGCTTTCCTCGTAGCTGCCAAAGGGCATGTCCACGACGAGCATCGACCGTCTCAGGCCACGCGCCACGGCGCGCCCGTGCATCACCATCATGTCCATCGTCACGCCCAGCGTCGAGGGCAGACCGTGCAGCACCATGCCGACGCTGTCGCCGACGAGAACGAAATCGCAATGCGCGTCCATCATCTGGGCCATTGGCGTGGTGTAGGCCGTGAGGCTGACGATCGGTGTGCCGCCCTTCATCGCCCGGATGTCTTCGGGCAGGGGGGCGGTCTTCTGGGCCGTGGCACTCATGGCGTGTGTTCCCGTCGCGACTGTTTCGGCGCGGGTGCTATCAAGACTGGCGACGGAAATCCACCGGTCCTTTATCGCGGATCGTGCTCGGGGGTGCGTCGCTTTCGGGCAGCGTTATGTCGGATGGGCTGCGACGAATTTCACACGATTGGTCAACATGCGCCAAAGATGTGTCCCAAGGGAGTCGCGCGCCATGAAAACCGAAGTCAAAGCCCTCGTCATCGGCGGCGGTGCGATCGGCACCTCCATCGCCTATCACCTGGCCCGCGCCGGTTGGACGGACGTGATGCTGCTGGAACGTGATGAGCTGACCTCCGGCTCGACGTGGCACGCCGCCGGGCTGCTGCCGCTGTTCAACATGTCCTACGCCACCAGCCATATCCATAAATACTCGGTCGATTTCTACAAGACGCTGGAGGCCGAAACCGGCCTCAATGCCGGCTTTGCGGTGGTAGGCAACCTGCGTCTGGCCCAGACGCAAGAGCGCATGGACGAATACATGCTCTACGCCTCCACCGCCGAGACCTGCGGCGTGGACTACACGTGGATGACCCCCGACGAGATCAAGGAAAGCTGGCCGCTGATCAACACCGAGGATCTCAAGGGCGCGATCTACCACCACACCGACGGCTACATTAACCCCGCCGACGTCACGCAAGCCATGGCCAAGGGTGCACGCCAGCGCGGTGTCGCGATCGAGCGCAAGTGGCAGGCCGACGCCTTCCACTGGACAGGCACCGCGTGGGAGGTGACCTGCACCAAGATGGTGGAAAAGGGCGGCAACCTCGTCGCCAGTGACGAGCAGATCGTCATCACCGCCGAGCACGTGGTGACGGCGTCCGGCAATCACGCGCAGACCACCGCGGCCAAGCTGGGGATCAAGATCCCCGCCGTGCCGGTCGAGCATCAGTTCATCGTCATGGACAAGGACCCGGCGCTGGTGGACTACCGCGCCAAGGGCGGCAAGGAGCATCCGGTGATCCGCGATGCCGACAAGCAAAGCTATGTGCGCGAAGAGCGCGGCGGCTGGATCCTCGGCGTCTACGAGAAGGCCGCGCCCGCCTGTTTCGAATACGGCGTGCCCGACAGCTTCCGCGCCGATCTCTTCCCGCTCGACCTGGAGCGGATCGAGGATCAGTACATGGCGATGATCCACCGCATCCCGTCCTGCGAGGAATCGGGACTGAAGGACGACTATAACGGCCCGATCTGCTACACGCCCGACGGCAACCCGCTGGTCGGTCCCGCCCCCGGCTTGCGCAACATGTGGCTGGCCGAGGGGTTCTCCTTCGGCATCACCGCGGCGGGCGGCACCGGGTACTACCTCGCGCAGATGATGGTCGATGGCGAGGCCGAGATCGACATGGCGTCGCTCGATCCCAAGCGGTTCTCGTCGAACTGGATGACCACCGAGTTCGCCGCGCGCAAGAACGAGGAGGCGTATGATCACGTCTACATCCTCCACCACCCCGACGAGGAGCGCCCGGCGGCGCGGCCCCTGCGCACCTCGCCCGCCTATGACCGCCAGAAGGCGCGCGGCGCGCAGTTCGGCTGGGTCAACGGCTGGGAGCGGCCCAATTATTACGGACCCCTGGATGCGCCCGAAACCTTCGACCACGACGCCCGCAGCTTCCGCCGCGGCGGCTGGTGGCAATACGCCGTGGACGAGGCGAACGCGATCCGCAACGGCGTCGGCCTGATCGACGCCACCGCCTTTACCAAGCACATGGTCAAGGGACCGGGGGCCACGGCGTTTCTCGACTGGTTCACATGCAACACGTTGCCGAAGGTGGGCCGCATCAACCTGACCTACGCGCTCACCGATCATGGCACGACGCGCACCGAATACACGATCCAGCGCGTGGCCGAGCACGAGTACTACCTGATCTCGTCAGGCGGCTGGACCGAGTATGACGGCGATTACCTGCGCAAGGCCGCCGAGGACAAGGCGCCCGAGCTGGGCTATATCGAGATCCAGGACGTGACCACCCAGTGGGGGGTCTTTGCCATCGCCGGGCCGAAATCGCGCGACGTCCTGAGCGCCGTGATCCGCGATGCCGACCCCGCAACAGCGCTGTCGAACAAGCGGTTCCCGTGGCTGTCGGCACGGCGGATCGAGCTGGGCATGTGCCCGGTGAACGCCATCCGCGTCGCCTATACCGGAGAGCTGGGATGGGAGCTGCACCACCCCATCGAGATGCAGAACTACCTCTTCGATCTGCTGGAAACCGCAGGCGCGCCGCACGGGATGAAGCTGGTCGGTGCACGCGCGCAGAACTGGCTGCGGCAGGAAAAGAGCTATCGCGCCTTCGGCCACGAACTGGGCCGCGACGGCACCCCGCTCGAGGCGGATCTGCCGCGGTTCATCGATATGGGCAAGGACTTCCGCGGCAAGGATGCGATGCAGGGAACGGGCATTCGCATGAAATGCTGCACGCTGCTGATCAACGGGCCCGACGATGCCGATCCGTGGGGGCGCGAGGCGCTTTATACCGCCGACGGCACCCGCGTGGGGCGTCTGACCTCGGGCGGGTATTCGGTGGCCTTCGGGCAATCCATCGGCATGGGCTACGTCACCCCCGATCAGGCGGTCGAGGGCACGCGCTTGCAGGTCAGGATGTTCGACCGGCTCTGGGACGCCACCGTGACCTGCGACAGCCCCTATGACCCGAAGAACGCGGCGCTTCGCAAGGATATCGAACAGCGGGCGGCCGACCCCGCGCCGGCGCGGCAACCGCAACACGAGACCGCCTGACACGGCGGGGCGTCAGCCCCGCCGCAGCACTTGGAAGATAGCGGACGCACCCCAGCCGGCGGCAATCGCGATGGCCAGCGACATCAGCCCGTACAACATCGGCTGTTCGCGCGACATCGTGTACAGCCAACGTTCAAGCCCGACCTTGCGCACATCGATCACGGTCTCGTATTGCGACACCACCCGACCCTCGCGGGTCAGAAAGATGCGCGTCTGGTAGGCCCCTTCGGTAAGGTTCGCGGGCATGCTGATCGCGGTGCGGAACAGCGTCTGTTGATCGATGGCCACCGCACCCTCGCGCATCTGGTAGGCGTCCTGCTCGCGCTTGATGCGGATCAGGGCCTCGATGAACCGCTCGGCATCCGCGGCCATCGTCGCCGCCCCGACGGACCGGATCGCGCGCGGGATCGATACGCGATGGCGCAGATCCTCGGTGTCCGACAGCACCTGATCCAGCGGGCCGGTCGTGGCCACGGCGTAAAAGCTTGGGGCGGCATCGAGATCGACCATCGCCGTATTGACCCAGATGCCGAATTCGCGCGACTTGCGCCGCACCGTCACCGGCAGCGATGGCCCCGACACGGTAATCACCACGTCGAGCGGCGTTTCCGGGATCGCCGTCTCGCGCTTGACCGCGCCGAAGATCAGGATGTCAGAGCCCTCGAACGTCGCGGTGATCGCCACCTGGTCGCGCGACAGGCCCAGCACCACCGCTTCGTCCTGGGCCTTGAGCGGAACCGCGGCCAGCATCAGAAGCAGGGCAAGACGCCACCGCATCAGTGCCCCCCTTCTGTACCGATGGAATAAAGCTCTGACGGTTGCAACAGCAGGTCGAGCGCCAGCTTGCCGCAGACCGCCAGCACCATGATGGCCAGCAGGATGCGCAACTGCTCGGCCTTCATCCGCGTGCCGATGGTGGTGCCGAACTGCGCGCCGATCACGCCGCCCACCAGCAGCAGAACGGCCAATGCGATATCGACGGTGTAGTTGGTCGTGGCGTGCAGCATCGTGGTAAAGGCGGTCACGAAGATGATCTGGAACAGCGACGTGCCGACCACCACCTTGGTCGGCATGCCCAGCAAGTAGATCATCGCCGGCACCATGATGAAGCCACCACCCACGCCCATGATCGCCGCAAGGATGCCCACGCTGACCCCGACCAGCAGCGGCGGAATCACCGAGATGTAAAGTCCAGAGGTCCGGAACCGCATCTTGAAAGGCAGGCCATGCACCCAGCCATGCTTGCGGCGGCGCGACGGTATTCCGCGCCGGGTGTTGCGGATGGCGCGCAGGCTTTCATTGAACATCATGCCGCCGACAACGCCGAGAAACACGACATAGCACAGTTTGACCAGCAGATCGACCTGGCCCTGCGCCTTGAGGTAATTGAATACCACAACACCAAGGGCCGCGCCCACCAGCCCCCCGATCAGCAGCACCGTCCCCATCCGCAGGTCCACCGTCTTGCGCCGCAGATGCGCCAGTACCCCGGAAAAGGACGAGGCGACGATCTGGTTGGCCTCGGTGGCGACGGCGACGGCGGGTGGAATGCCGATGAAGAACAAAAGCGGCGTCATCAGGAACCCGCCGCCGACGCCGAACATGCCCGACAGCACACCCACCAGCCCCCCCAGCCCCAGCAGCAGGAAGGCGTTGACCGACACTTCGGCGATGGGAAGATAAATCTGCATGGGTATGATTAGCCCCATGTCCGCGCGCAATGCAAGATCGCGGGCGGCACCGGGCGGATCACATGTTGTTGCCATGCCGCGTTTCGCGTGAGCATTCCGAACGGCGGCGGCGCATGTCCGCCATTTCCAGCCTTGCAGCCCCGGCACGCCGCTGCCACATATGAGCGAAAGCCAAGGAGGCCCTGCACATGATCGAAAAAACCGAGTTCTACATCGACGGCGCATGGAACGCGCCCCGTGACGGCCGTACGCATCAGGTCATCAACCCGTCCACGGAAGAGCCGTGCGCGACCATTTCTCTGGGCGGTCAGGCCGATACCGACGCCGCCGTGGCCGCCGCGCGCGCCGCCTTTCCGGGCTGGATGGCGACCCCCGTGGACGAGCGGATCGCGTATGTCGAGAAGATCCTGGAGGTCTACAAGACCCGTGGCGAGGATCTTGCACAGGCGATCAGCACCGAGATGGGCGCGCCCATCGACCTGTCACGACAGTCCCAGGTGGGGGCCGGAATCTTTCACATCACCAATTTCCTGGCGGCCGCACGAGACTTCCAGTTCGACGAACCCCTGGGCGATCACGCCCCGAACGACCGGATCATCCACGAGCCGGTGGGTGTGGTCGGCATGATCACGCCATGGAACTGGCCGATGAACCAGATCACGCTGAAGGTGATCGCGGCGCTGGTCGCGGGCTGCACCATGGTGCTGAAACCCAGCGAGGAGTCGCCGCTCAACGCCATGGTCTTCGCCGAGATCCTGCACGAGGCCGGGCTGCCCAAGGGCGTGTTCAACCTCGTCAACGGCGACGGGCCGGGCGTGGGCAGCCAGATCTCGGCGCACACGGATATCGACATGGTCAGCTTCACCGGTTCGGCGCGCGCAGGCACGCTGATCGCGAAATCCGCGGCCGACACGCTCAAGCGGGTCAGCCTCGAGCTGGGCGGCAAGGGCGCCAACCTGATCTTCGCGGATGCCGACGAGAAGGCCGTGAAACGCGGTGTCATGGCCTGCATGAACAATAGCGGCCAGTCGTGCAACGCCCCGACCCGAATGCTGGTCCAGCGCGAGAAATACGACAGCGCCGTCGACGAGGCCGCCGAGATCGCCGCCTCGATCAAGGTGGGTCCGGCGCATGAGGATGGCCGCCATATCGGCCCCGTGGTCAACGCGACGCAGTTCGACAAGATCCAGGACCTGATCCAGACCGGAATCGACGAGGGGGCGCGCCTTGTCGCCGGCGGCACCGGACGGCCCGAAGGCTTCAACAAGGGCTACTACGTGCGCCCCACCGTCTTTGCCGACGTGACCAACGACATGACCATCGCGCGCGAAGAGATCTTCGGGCCGGTCCTGTCGATCATCCCGTTCGAGACCGAGGACGAGGGCCTCGCGATCGCCAACGACACGCCCTACGGCCTGACCAACTACGTGCAGACGGGCGATCCGGCGCGGGCCAACCGGCTGGCGCGCGGTCTGCGGTCGGGCATGGTCGAGATGAACGGCCAGTCGCGCGGCGCCGGCGCACCGTTTGGCGGCATGAAGCAGTCGGGCTACGGCCGTGAAGGCGGAAAATGGGGCATCGAGGATTTCCTCGAGGTCAAGGCCGTCTCGGGCTGGACACCGGACGCCTGAACGCATGGCGGGTCACGCCTTCGTGCTGCACCTTTTGCGGGCCACGGCGCGGCGCGAGAATGCGCATGCGCTGCTGGCCCGCTGCGGGACAGAGGGCGAGATCTGGCCCGCCGTCGATGGTCGCGCCATGACATCGGCCGATCTCGACGCCTGCGCCAATGATACGCTTTTCACGCCCGCCTACCCGTTTGGCCTGAAGACCGGTGAGATCGGGTGCTTTCTCAGCCACCGCCAGATCTGGGCCGAAATCGTGCGCCGCGATCTCGACTACGGGCTGATCTTCGAAGACGACGTGGCCATCGACCCCGGCCCCTATGCCGGGGCCGTGCGGCTGGCGGTGCGGCATGCCCCAACATTTCATTACATCCAGCTGCAGAACCGCCCGCCCGAACGCACCGGCCCGGTGATCGATCACGACGGCGACAGCACGTTGCGCGTGCCCGTCGTCTCGTCGTTGCGCGCCTCGGCCCAGCTTGTGACCCGCACCGCGGCCGCGCATCTTCTGGCCCTGTCGGAGGTCTTCGACCGTCCGGTCGACACCTTCGTCCAAAGCCATTGGCAGACCGGCCTGCGCCCGGCCGCGATCTATCCGGCGGGCATCGCAACCATTTCTGATCAGCTTGACGGCTCGACCATCCAGAGCGGCAAGAAAACGCTGGGACAGCGTCTTTACCGCGAAGTGGCACGGGGCCTCTACCGGGCGCGGGTCCGGCGCTGTTCGGCCCAAAGCACCGCGCCACGAAACGGTGGTCTGACATGACACGGGCGCGCATCGTGTCCCGGCTGTTCGGCGGGGCGGGCAACCAGCTATTCCAGTATGCCGCCGGCCGTGCGCTGGCGGATCTTCGCGGCGTGGATCTGCATATTGATGCCCGCTATGTCGGCGGCACCCGTGCGGATTGCCTTGGTCATTTCGCAAAGGCGCGGTACGTCCATGCGCCGGATCTGCCGCCCGCCAAATCCGACGGCATCCTGCGGTACGGGGCGTGGCGGCTGTTCGGACGCGATCCCGCGTTTCACCGGGAGCGGACGCTGGCATTCAACCCCGATTTCTTCGACCTGCCTACCAATACCTACCTGCACGGGTACTGGCAGTCCGAAAGGTACTTCAAAAGCATCCGCGAGCGCTTGCGCGACGATCTGACATTCACCAGCGCGCTCGACCCCGCCAATGCCGACATGGCGGCGCGGATCGACGCCACCCCGCATGCGGTGTCGGTGCATGTCCGGCGCGGCGATTACCTCGACTCCGGCAGTTTCGCGGCCTGTACACCGCAGCATTACCGCAATGCCGTGGACCGTATCGCGAATGACCTCGACGGCCCCCTCACCTGCTTCGTGTTTTCCAACGATCCCGAATGGGCACGCGACAATCTCGCCCTTGGGGCAGAGCAGGTCGTTGTGGATATCAACGACGAAACACGCGGCCCGTTCGACATGCACCTGATGTCGCGCTGCGCACATCACGTCATCGCGAATTCCACCTTCTCGTGGTGGGGGGCATGGCTCAACCCCGATCCGGCCAAGCGCGTGGTGGCCCCCCGGCACTGGTTCGGCAAGGCCAAGCTGGCGAACCCGGACCTGATCCCCGAGGGGTGGGTGCAGTTGTGATGGATGTCACGGGCCTGTCAGATGCGCGGTTCCTTCCCGAAACGGTGCACAAGCGCGACATCTTCTCCGAGACGATCTCGGGGCGGCTGGAGGGCCATCCCGACCTGCCGGTGGTGCTGCGCAAGCTGGACACGGTGCCGCGCTATGCACGGCCCGTCGCGTGGTGGCTGGCACGCAAGGAAAGCCGCGGCCTGCGCGCGGTGCGCGGCATCGAGGGCTGTCCGCTGCTGATCCGGTCGGATCGCACCGGGCTTTTGCGCACATGGACCAAGGGCACGCCCCTGCACTTGGCCCGGCCCGCCGATCGGAACTGGTACGCCGACGCCCGGCGCCTGCTGCGCGAGATGCGCCGCGCGGGCGTCACGCATAACGACATCGCCAAGCCGCAAAACTGGCTGATGACGCCCGACGGCCGCGCGGCGGTGATCGACTTTCAGCTTGCCTCGACCCACCGCCGACGCGGGCGGCTTTACCGGATCATGGCACGCGAGGATCTGCGGCACCTGCTGAAACAGAAACGCGCCTTTGCGCCAGAACTGCTGACCCCGGCCGAGCACCGCATGCTGGCGCGCAAGGCCCTGCCCGCGCGTATCTGGATGGCAACGGGCAAGCGGCTCTACAACCTGGTGACCCGCCGACTGATGAACTGGTCCGATGGCGAGGGCACGGAAGATCGGGTCGAACGCGACGGCCCGAACCTGCGCGCGGTACTGTTGCGCGATGACGCCGTGGACGACGTGGTGCTGTGCACCTACGCGCTGCCGGCGCAGGGTGTTGGGCTGTACGCCTTCGTCGAGACGTCGCACGACGCAGACGCGCTGCGCAAGATGGCCCCCGATCCCAAGCCCGACCTGATCCAGCCCGTCGCTCGGCTGCCGCGTCACGCCGACGGCAGCGCGCGCATGGATGCGCTCAGCCTGATCGCCGCCAACCGGCTGGACGAGTTGCAAGAGATCATGACACGCGAGCCTGCGCTGGCGGACGCGCTGCGGCCCATCGTGGCCGCGCGGCAGAACCTGACCGATCGCGTGCTGCGCTAGCATACCCCGGCAGGTTTCAGAACGGTGCCTTGGCCCGGAACCTGACCCCCGCGCCACCATCCGGGTGACGGACGCGAAGCTCTTCGGAGTGCAGCATCAGGCGCGGGTGATCGCGCGCCGCCCCCGTCGCATAAAGCGGATCGCCCAGGATCGGATGGCCCTGCACCAGCATGTGCACCCGAAGCTGATGGCTGCGCCCGGTTTTCGGCATCAGCCGTACGCGGCTTTCGTCGTCACCCTGGCGCAGCACGCGCCAATCGGTCAGCGCCGGGCGTCCGGTCTCGTGGCAGACCTTCTGCAGAGGGCGGTTCGGCCAGTCCACCGTCAGCGGCAGATCGACCGTTCCGGTCTTTGGCGTCACCATCCCGGCGACCCGCGCGACATAACTCTTGCGGGCCTGCCGCTTTTCGAATTGCAGGCCGAGATGGCGCTGCGCATGCGGGGTCAATGCGAAGATCATCACGCCCGACGTGTCCCGATCCAACCGGTGCACCAAAAGCGCGGTCGGAAAGGCGTCCTGCACACGCGCAAGCAGGCAGTCGGCCAGATCCGCGCCCTTGCCCGGCACGCTGAGCAGACCGGCGGGTTTGCACACGACGAGGATCTCGTGATCATCATGCAGGACATCCAGCGGATCGGCGGGCGGGGCATAATCGGACATGACCGCGCGGTACACCACCGCGGGCGCCATGGCCACAGCCCGAATTGCCGGTGGCGCGGCACGGGCGGGGGCATGGCCTTTACGCCGCGCGCCGGATGCCGCACAAGGCATCCCAAACGCGCGCACAGCGCCGCACGGATCACGCATGAAGGGACATCAACCATGGCAAATCCACTTTACGACACGCTTTTCGGTCGCCATGCGGGCCGGACGGGGCCGTTTCTGCACCTCGCGGATGGCACATCTCTGGGGTATGACAGCTTTCTGAAACTGGCTGCGCGCTATGCGCACGCCTTTCGGGCGGCGGGGCTGCGTCCCGGTGACAGGCTGGCGGCACAGATCGCAAAATCGCCCGAGGCGCTTGCCGTCTATGCCGCCTGTGTTCAGGCGGGTATCGTCTTCTTGCCGCTCAACACCGGCTATACCGCAGACGAGCTGTCATATTTCGTGACCGATAGCGGGGCGAGATGCCTGCTATGCGATCCGGCCAGCGCCGAGGCCCTGCGCCCCGTGGCCGAAGGCGCGGGCGCGACCCTGATGACGCTTGGCCCGGATGGCACCGGCAGCTTGCCGGAGGCCGCGCGCGACCAGCCCGACACGTTCGAGACCACGCCGCGCGACGCGGATGATCTGGCCGCGTTTCTTTACACCTCGGGCACAACGGGACGGTCAAAAGGGGCGATGCTGACGCAGGAGAACCTGCTGTCGAATGCCGAGGTGCTGGTCGATTACTGGCGCTTCACGGGCGACGATGTGCTGTTGCACGCGCTGCCGATCTTTCACACCCACGGGCTGTTCGTGGCCACCAACACGATGCTTCTGGCGGGCGGGGCGATGATCTTCCTGCCGAAGTTCGACACCGACCGGATGATCGCGGCGCTGCCGGACGCGACCGCGATGATGGGCGTGCCGACATTCTACACGCGGCTTCTGGACGATCCACGATTCACCCGCGATCTGGTCGCGCATATGCGCCTTTTCGTGTCCGGCTCTGCGCCGCTGCTGGCCGAGACGCACAAGGCCTTCGAAGAGCGCACGGGACACCGCATCCTTGAACGCTACGGCATGACCGAGACCAACATGACCACGTCCAATCCCTATGACGGCGCGCGCCGCGCCGGCACGGTGGGGTTTCCCCTGCCGGGGATCGAGGTGACGATCACCGACCCGGACACCGGGGCCGAGTTGCCGCAAGGCGACACCGGCATGATCGAGGTACGCGGGCCCAACGTGTTCAAGGGCTATTGGAACATGCCGGAAAAGACCGCCGAGGAACTGCGCGACACCGGTTTCTTCATCACCGGCGACCTGGGACTGATCGACGATCAGGGCTACGTCCAGATCGTCGGCCGCGCCAAGGATCTGATCATCACCGGCGGGTACAACGTCTACCCCAAAGAGATCGAATCGATGCTCGACGATCAGCCCGGCGTGCTTGAAAGCGCAGTGGTGGGTCTGCCGCATGCCGATCTCGGCGAGGCGGTGGTGGGCTTCATCGTGCCTCATGCCGGAACGACGCCCGATCTCGACGCCATCGGCGCGACCGCCGCCACACGCCTTGCGCGGTTCAAGCACCCGCGCAAGCTTGTCGTGCTTGATGCCTTGCCACGCAACACGATGGGCAAGGTGCAGAAGAACACGCTGCGCGAGACGTATGCCGACCTGCTCTCCGGCGGATGACGGCGTCACGGTCACCTGTGCGGCAGGGCCGGCGCGACATGCGGCTCGCGGTGGCATCACCCGCCACCGGCGGGGCCGCCAGCCCCTACTCGGTCGCGCGCAGGCGAGAGGGGCGCAGCACCTTGATCGTGGGCCGGTCAGGCAGGGTGCGCAGCGACACCTCGATCTCGCTGGTGCCGGGCCGATCTATCACGAAATCGCCCTGCATGCCGGCAAGGAACCGCTCCAGCGTGCGGTCGGTGAACCAGTGCATCGGGATCACGATGCTGGCGCGCACCCGCCGAAGCACGTTCATCATGTTGCCAAGCGACATGGTATAGCCGCCATCGACCGGGGCCATCACCACGTCCATCCGGCCAAGGGCCGCATACTGATCGTCCGACGGCTCGTGATGCAGATGTCCCAGATGGGCGATGCACAGGCCCTCGGCCTCGAACACGAAGATGGAATTGCCTTCCGGCTCGACCCGGTCGCCGGCGCGAATGTCCGTCGACACGTTGCGCACCAGCATGTCGCCCAGATCGACGTGATGGTCGATCCCCTGCCCGAACTCCGCGCCCCAGCCCCGCAGCACATGCGGGATGGCCGGATCGGGGTTGGCGGTCCAATGGGTGGAATGGGCATGGTTCATGGTGACCACATCAGGGATGAAATCGACATTGCCGAGAAACCCGGTGAAATCCGTCACCGCCGACAGATCGCCCGCCTGAATGAGAAACGCGGCATGCCCGACATACCGGATACGCACCGCGTATTCGGGCAGCGGATCGCGAAACCCGGCCTTGTGAAGATAGTCTAGCCCCGGCGCCGCCTCGGCCAGTGCAATGCAATGGCTGGGCCGCCGATCCTGCCCAAGGGCGGGCGCGGCAAGCATCAGGATGAACAGGACAAGTCGAATCATCGGCAGACCTCCATCAGGTTGATGGAGGATAGCACGATTTCATGCGCGACCATCCGGTCCGGCGGCGCGCCTTCTGCCGGACGGGCAAACCCGCCCGGCGCGTGCGGGTGCTGCCGGCACATGCGGCCCAACCCCTTGATTTCACGTGCAGTCGGCGTTCAGACGCGCAGCTTGCGCGGGGGCTACATGCCTTCGATCGAGGCCGCAGGCGCATCTTGCGCGTCACCGCGCCGTTTCGCCGCACCCCAAGGCCGGGCAGCGGCGGCGGCCCCTACCCGGCATCCGTGCGGCCGCGCCGGTCGGGACGCAGCGCAGCATAGAGAACATGGGTCCGCCAGCGTCCGTTGATCTGCAAATAGCTTTGCGCGACGCCTTCATACTTGAAGCCGCATTTTTCCAGCACCCCGCGCGAGGCGTGGTTTTCCGGCAGGCACGCGGCCTCTATCCGGCTGAGGTCCAGCCGGTCATAGGCATAATGCACAACGCCCGCGATGGCCTCGCGCATGTAGCCCTGCCGCGCATGAGGCTGGCCGATCCAGTAACCCAGGGTGCCCGACTGCGCCGGGCCGCGCCGGATATGATCCAGCGTGATGGCCCCGATCAGCGCCTCGTCCTCGCGACGGATCAGGAACAGCGGCAGCGCGCTGCCGCTCGAGATCGAGCGTTGCGCCCAGTAGACGCGGTTGGAAAATCCCTTGCGCGACAGGTGATCGCTGGCCCAGGCCGGCTCCCACCGGGCGAGGAAATCGACACTGTCGGACCGCAGCCCGGTCCAGTCCAGAAAATCGCCCATAACCGGCGGACGCAGGGTAAGACGCTCGGTCTCGATCCTGAGCTTCCGGCCGGGACGCAGAAACATCAGGCGGCGCGCCGCGCGTCAAGGCTTTGCAGGGTCGGCGACCGATCCACCGGCCCGTACAGTGCCAGCGCCGATGGCGCGCGCGTCACGGTCGTTTCGGCCAGTCGCCGAACATCGGCAAGGCTCACGGCATCGATCCGCGCGACCACCTCGGCCAGATCGGGCACCCGGCCCCAGATCTGAAGCATCCGCGCCAGACGCTCGGCCCGGTTGCTGGGGCTTTCCAGCCCCATCAGCATCCCGGCCTTCATCTGCGCGCGCGCGCGCTCGACCTCGGTCTCGGACATGTCGTCGGCGGCGCGTTTCATCTCGTCGATGGTGATTCCCGCCAGATCGCCCATCTGATCCTCGGACGTGCCGGCATAGATCGTCATCATGCCGGTATCGGCATACGCCCCGGCCTGCGCGAAGATGGTGTAGCACAGCCCGCGCCGTTCGCGGATCTCTTGAAACAGGCGCGAGGACATCGACCCGCCAAGCGCCAGCGCGTAGATCTGCGAGGTGTAGATATCCGGGCTGCCGTATTCGGGCGATTCAAAGGCCAGCGCGAAATGCGCCTGTTCCAGATCCTTGACATGCCGCGTCTCGCCGCCGCGGAACCGCGCCGTTGCAGGCTCGATCGTGCCCGAGGGGATCATGTCGCCGAACATGTCCTCGGCCATGCGCACGAGCGCGTCATGATCGACGGCACCAGCGGCCGACAACACCATCTGGCCGGGGCGGTAATACTGATCGACGAAGCCTTCGAGGTCGGGACGGGAAAAGCCCTGCACCCGCGCCTCGGCGCCAAGGATGGTGCGCCCCAGCGGGTGATCGGGGTAGGCCTCTTCCTGAAGCCAGTCGAAGATGATGTCGTCGGGCGTGTCGGCGGCCTGCCCGATCTCCTGCAGGATGACGCCGCGCTCGGTCTCGATTTCGCGCGCGTCGAACACCGGGTTGCGCAGGATATCTGCCACCACGTCCAGCGCCAGCGGCACGTCGTTCTTGAGGACACGGGCGTAATAGGCGGTGGTTTCGCGGCTGGTATACGCGTTGATGTAGCCGCCCACATCCTCGATCGCCTCGGCGATCTGCAAGGCGCTGCGGCGCTTGGTGCCCTTGAAGGCCATGTGTTCGAGGAAATGCGCGATGCCGTTCTGTTCGGCCCGCTCGTGGCGCGCGCCGGCAAGCACCCAGACCCCGATGGCCGCCGATTCAAGCCCCGGCATGTATTCGGTGGCAACGCGAAAGCCGTTCGGCAGGGTGGTCAGTTGGAAACTCAATGCGGGATCCGTTCCTTGATCAAGGTTTCGATGGCGCCAAGGTCGTTGGCGATGCGCGTGACGCGCTCGTCGCGGTCATACAGGTCCGCCATGCGCTCGGGCAAGGGGGGACGCAGGCCGCTCGCCTCTTCGACCGCGTCGGGGAATTTCGCCGGATGCGCCGTGGCCAGCGTGATCATCGGCACGCCGGGGCGGCGCTGCGCATTCGCCACATGCACGCCGATGGCCGAATGCGGGCACAACAATTCGCCCGCGCGATCCCACGTCGCCCGGATAGTGGCGCGGGTCGCATCCTCGTCGCAGCGCCCACTCTGGAACGCTTCGCGCAGGGTTTCCAGCGCGCCCTGGCTGATCGAGGTGCCACCTTCCTTCAGCTCGTCCATGACTTGGGCGACGGCGCGCCCGTCCTGCGCGTAGGCATAGAACAGGGCGCGCTCGAAGTTCGAGCTGACCTGGATATCCATCGACGGGCTGATCGAGGGGATCACACCGTCGGGGCGGTAGTCGCCGGTGGCAAGGCAGCGATGCAGGATGTCGTTCTGGTTGGTGGCCACCACCAGCCGGTCGATGGGCAGGCCCATGGCACGCGCGATGTAGCCGGCGAAGATATCTCCGAAATTGCCGGTCGGCACCGTGAACGACACCTTCCGATCCGGCGCGCCAAGGCTGACGGCGGAGGTGAAGTAATAGACCACCTGCGCCAGCACCCGCGCCCAGTTGATGGAATTCACACCCGCCAGCCGCACGCCGTCGCGAAAGTCGAAGTCGTTGAACATGTCCTTGACGCGCGCTTGTGCTGCGTCGAAATCCCCGTCGATGGCAAGCGCATGCACGTTGGCCTCGACCGGCGTGGTCATCTGCCGGCGCTGCACCTCGCTGACCCGGCCATGCGGGTAGAGGATGAAAACATCCACCGCATCAAGACCGCGAAACGCCTCTATCGCGGCCGATCCGGTATCGCCAGAGGTCGCGCCGACGATGCTGACCCGTTTGCCGGAACGTTTCAGCGAGGCCTCGAACATCTGCCCGATAAGCTGCATGGCGAAATCCTTGAACGCCAGGGTCGGGCCGTGGAACAGTTCCAGCAGGAAATGACCGCTGTCGAGCTGCGTCAAGGGCGCGCGCGCGGCATGGCCGAACCCCGCATAGGCGCGACCGATGATGTCGCCAAACTGGGTGTCCGTGAAGGCATCACCGATGAAGGGACGCATCACACGGAACGCGGCCTCCTCGTAAGGGACACCCTCCAGTGCGCGGATTTCCGAAGGCTCCATCCGCGGGATGCGCTCGGGCAGGTAAAGCCCGCCATCGCGGGCCAGCCCGGTGAGCATTGCCTCTTCGAAACTCAGCGCGGGCGCCTGACCGCGTGTCGAGATGTATTTCATGCCTCTGCCTCTTTCGCGGCGCGACGCTGCCGCCAGATGAGAAATCCTGTCATCGCGGCCCATATCGCGGCCAGCGAAAACCATGTGATCGCGTATTCAAGGTGATCGTTCGGAATGCCGCTGGTGTCCACCGGCAGGGGTTCCACATCCGGTTCGGGTGGTGACACCTCACGCGCGATCACCAGCAGCGGTTCGGTGTCCAGCACCTCGGCCATCATCGCCACATCACGGGCGAACCACATGTTGTCCGCCACGTCGTTCTCGGGCGTCGACTCCAGCCGGTCATCGGGCCAGTGCAGATTTCCGGTGACCGTGACCCGCGTGGCGGGCGGGTCGGGAATATCCTCGCCCACCAGGATGAACCCGCGATCCACAATCACCCGTCGCGCGCCGGTATCGAGCGCCGAGATAAGACGATAGCCCGCGCCGATCCGCTTCTGGCTGACCAGAACGCGCAAGCTTTGCGGTGCGATCCGTCCCGAGACCGTCACCGGCAGGTACCGGTCCGCTTTGGGGTCCACCTCTTTCTCTTCGGGCAGGGGCACGGGGTCGGCGCTGATGCGCGCCTCGATATCCGCCAGCACGCCCTCTTTCCAGGCCAGCCGGTCCAGCTGCCATTTGCCCAGTGACACAAGCACGGCGACACCAACGAGGCCGAAGACAAGAGGCACGCCCAGGTTTTTTCGCATCTCTCACTCTCAAACGCAAAATGCGCGGGGGCACCCATCCCCCGCACATTCCGTCCTGGTTCAAATACCCGCGCCAGGCGCGTCGATGATCCGTCGCAGGATTGTCACGAGCCCCATATGTAAATGGACGCGAACAGGAACAACCACACCACGTCGACGAAGTGCCAATACCACGCCGCGGCCTCGAAACCGACATGCTGCTGGGGCGTGAAATGACCCTTCTGAACCCGGATCAGGCAAACGAACAGGAAGATTGTGCCGATCACCACATGCGCCCCGTGAAATCCGGTCGCCATGAAGAAATTCGCGCCATAGATATTGCCGGAGAAGCCGAAGGCCGCGTGCGTGTATTCGTACACCTGGAACACCGTGAAGATCGCGCCGAGCGCGATTGCCAGCATCAGCCCATATTTCATGTCCTTGCGGTTGTTCTCATGGACCAATGCGTGATGCGCCCATGTTGCCGCACAACCGGAACACAGCAGGATCAGCGTGTTGATCAACGGAAGGTGCCACGGATCGAACGTCTCGATCCCGGCAGGCGGCCACTGCCCGTCCACCATCGGGGAATTCTCGCCCATGGGGTACATGGCATGCTTGAAGAAGCTCCAGAACCATGCGGCAAAGAACATCACCTCGGACATGATGAACATGATGAAGCCATAGCGCAGACCGATCCGCACCACCGGCGTGTGGTCCCCGGTCTCGCCTTCGGTCACGACGTCGGCCCACCAGCCGAACATCACGTAGAGCACCCCGATCAGCCCGGCGAGGAACATCCACGGACCGCTGTCGTGCATCCAGAGCACGGCCCCGAACAGCATGATGAACCCCGCCAAGGCCCCCAGGAACGGCCAGATGGAAGGTGACAGAATGTGGTAATCGTGGTTCTTTGCATGTGCCATGGCGGTCTTGTCCTCGTCGACTGCTTCAATTCACGGGTTTACCCGATTCCACGCCCGGTTCAAGCGCGGCCTGCGCGACATCCTCGGGCAAATCGATCTCGTGGAAGGTATAGGACAGGGTGATGGTGTGGATGTACTGCCCCTCGCGGTCGTCGACGATCTCCGGGTCCACATAGAACGTCACCGGCATCTGCACGCGCTCGCCCGGCTGAAGCACTTGCTCCTGAAAACAGAAGCAGTCGATCTTGGTGAAGAACCCGCCAGCGTCGTAGGGCGTCACGTTATAATTCGCCCGCCCCGCGACGGGACGGTCGGTGGGGTTGTAGGCCTCGTAGAAGGCCAACCCGGTCTCGCCGATGCGCAGGTCCATCTCGCGCTCGACGGGCTTGAACTCCCACGGCATGTCGCGCGCCTTGCTGGCGTCGAAGCGCACGGTGATGGTCTCGTCGAGCACCTCGTCACTGGCAATGTCAGACTGACCGGTCACGCCGCCAAAGCCGGTGACCCGGCAGAACCAGTCGTAGAATGGCACCGAGGCCCAGGCCAACCCGCCCATCAGAACAACGACACCGACAAGTCGGGTCACGGTTTTTGTGTTGGCATCCAGTGCCATCAGCGACTCTCCTCTTCATTCGTCAGCATCTTGAAATCGTCGGTCGTGACCTTCACCACTGTCAGCCCGAAGACGAGGGCGACCAGCCCGACAAGCACCAGCCCCAGCCCTAGATTGCGCCCGAACCGGCGCTTGTGCAGCTCGTGTATCACACGAAAGCTCATGCCCAGCCCCCCAATCCGAACCCGCCAAGCGTCGCCTCGGCGAGAATCGCGGCGAAATGTGCGAAAAGGTACCAGAGCGACAGCTTGAACGCCTGCCTTTCGACCTTGAAATTGTCCGCCTCTGCCATGGCTTCGTCGCGCCGCCAGATTGCGACGGCGTCGCGCAGGAAGAGCGCGTTGAACACGACAGCGACAGCAAGGTAGATCGGACCTCCGATCCCGGTAAACGCCGCCGCGATCGCCATCACGGCCAACACGACGGTATATGCCAGGATATGCCGCCGTGTAGAGCGCCGCCCACGCGTCACTGTCAGCATCGGCACGCCCGCGCCGTCGTAATCGCCCCGCATGAACAGCGCCAGCGCCCAGAAATGCGGCGGCGTCCACAGAAAGATCAGCGCGAACATCAGCACGGATTCAATACTTACCGTGCCGGTCGCGGCGGCCCAGCCGATCATCGGTGGAAACGCCCCGGCCGCACCGCCGATCACGATGTTCTGCGGCGTCCAACGCTTCAGCCCGATGGTGTAGATTACCACGTAGAAGAAGATCGTGAAGGCGAGGATCGCGGCAGCCAGCGCGTTTGTCGCCAACCACAGCATCACCACCGATATGCCCGCCAGCGCGATGCCGAACGCGAACGCCTCGTCGCGGGTCACGCGGCCTGCCGGAATCGGCCGTTTCGCCGTCCGCTTCATAAGCGCGTCGATATCCGATTCCCACCACATGTTAAGCGCGCCTGCCGCGCCACCGCCCACTGCGATGAACAGGATCGCCGCCAGCCCGACCACGGGGTGCACCGCAACCGGGGCCGACAGCAATCCCACGAACGCGGTGAACACGACCAGCGTCATGACCCGCGGCTTCAGCAAGGCGAAGAAATCGCGGAACCCGGCATCGTCCACGGGCCCAGCGGCTGCGGGGCGCGCTGTCTGAAGGCTGGCATCGCTCATCGGGATCTCCTGTCAGGCTGCCCCGGGCACGTGCCCGGGGGTCGTCACGCGGTCGTCACTCGGCCAGGGCGACATCGACGTCGCGCGGTGTCCCGGCATAGTCCTCGATCGCGCCGTCCAGCCATTTTTCGTACTCGTCCTGGCTCACCACCTTGACGGTGATCGGCATGTAGGCATGCGCCTGCCCGCACAGCTCGGAGCATTGTCCGAAATAGACACCTTCGCGCTCCGGCGTGAACCACAGTTGCGCCAGGCGACCCGGCACGGCGTCCTGCTTCACGCCGAAGGCAGGGATCGTCCAGCTATGGATCACGTCAGCGCCGGTCACGGTCATCACAACGGTCTTGTCGACCGGGACCACGACCGAGGTGTCGGTCGCCAGCAAGAACTCGTCGCGGCTGTAGCCGGCCTCGACAAGCTGCTTTTCGACCTCGGGTGTCAGGCGATTGTCACCGCCCGTTGCCGGGGCCCCGATCATGAAGCTTTCGAAACCGAAATCGTGGTCGGTGTACTCGTAGCCCCAGTACCACTGGTAACCGGTCACCTTGATGTTCACGTCGCCCTCGGGGATTTCCTGTTGCTTGAACAGGATCGGCAGCGAAAAGGCCCCGATGAAGACAAGGATCACGATCGGGCCGATGGTCCACGCGATCTCGACGGGCGAATTGTGGGTAAACCGCGCCGGGGTGTCGTTGGCGCGCCGATTGTACTTGACCAGCACGACCCCCAGAAGCGCCGTGACGAACAGCACGATGGCGATGATGATCACGTTGATCGTGCCGTCCAGCCATTGCAGATCGCGCGCCAGCTCGGTCGCGGCGGTCTGGAACCCCATCCCGCCCTGTTCGGGCTTGCCGACGATTTCGAGGTTCTGCTGCGCCATCGCGGGCAGGGCGGTCAGGGCGCTCAGGCCCGCCAGTAGGCTGAAGATTGGTCGCATGATACATCCTGCTTGTTGATGCGGTCTGTCCGTCTTGAAAGCCGCGCCGCGCTGTGGTCAGGCTTCCATTGCATTGTTTCAGTCTAAAACCATATCCTGCCGGGAACGACAAGAAAGAGCATTGCGGCAATCGGACGCTTTTCCCGACCGCGAGGCAAAGCCGCACGCGCCGCCCTCGACATGATATAGGATGAAGCCCCATGAGCGACACCCCCTTTCGCCCCTTCGACAGTCTGCTGGATCGCGACCGTGCGCTTGCGCATCTGCAAGAGGCGACACGCGGTGCCGATGACGGCGAGCTCTTCCTCGAACGCCGCCGCGCAGAGGCGCTGACCTTCGACGATGGCCGGGTCAAGACCGCGTCCTATGACGCGTCCGAAGGGTTCGGACTGCGCGCCGTGCAGGGCGAGGTGACGGGCTACGCGCACTCCTCGGATGTCAGCGACGCGGCCTTGGGCCGCGCGGTCGAGACGGCGCGCCTCGCCGTGGGGTCCGGCGGCGGCACGCTGGCCGCGGCCCCGGCGCGCACCAACCGGCATCTCTACACCGATGCCGACCCGATCGCGGGCGCGTCCTTTCCCGTCAAGCTCGACACCCTGCGCGAGATCGACGCCTTTGCCCGCGATCTCGACCCACGCGTTGTGCAGGTCACCGCCACGATCGCCGCGTCCCACCAGGAGGTCGTGATCCTGCGCCCCGACGGGACAGAGGTCGGCGATATCCGCCCCATGACCCGCGTCAACGTGTCGGTGATCGTCGAGCAGGACGGCCGCCGCGAACAGGGCGGCGCCGGCGGCGGCGGGCGCATCGGGCTTGACGGTCTGCTGACCCCCGAAGACTGGCAGGCCAAGACCAGCGAGGCGCTGCGCATCGCGCTGGTCAATCTGCGGGCCGAACCCGCCCCGGCCGGCGTGATGGACGTGGTGCTCGGCCCCGGCTGGCCCGGCATCCTGCTGCACGAGGCGATCGGCCACGGGCTGGAAGGCGACTTCAACCGCAAGGGGTCCTCCGCCTTCGCCGGGCTGATGGGCCAGCGGATCGCATCGAAGGGCGTCACGGTGCTCGATGACGGCACGATCCCCGATCGCCGCGGCAGCCTCACCATCGACGACGAGGGCACAGCGTCGGGCCGCAACGTGCTGATCGAGGACGGCATCTTGATAGGCTACATGCAGGACCGCCAGAACGCCCGCCTGATGGGGGTCGAAGCCACCGGCAACGGCCGCCGCGAAAGCTACGCCCACGCGCCCATGCCGCGCATGACCAACACCTACATGCTGGGCGGCGACGCGACGCCGGATGATCTGGTGGCCGAGATGACCGACGGCATCTATGCCGTGGGCTTCGGCGGCGGCCAGGTCGACATCACCAACGGCAAGTTCGTCTTCTCCTGCACCGAGGCTTACCGCGTCAAGGACGGCAAGGTCGGCGCGCCTGTCAAGGGGGCGACGCTGATCGGCGACGGCGCCACGGCCCTGCAGCAGATCCGGGGCCTCGGCAACGACATGGCGCTCGATCCCGGCATGGGCAATTGCGGCAAGGACGGCCAATGGGTGCCGGTGGGCGTGGGCCAACCAACGGTTCTGATCGGCGGGCTGACGGTGGGCGGATCGGCCACATCCTGACGTAGCCCAAACCCTGGCTCTGACACGGGTTTCATCTTTCCAAAAATACTCGACCTTCAGGCCCAACCCTACGCACCGAACGGGGGGCGCGGCAGAGAATTCGCCCCACCTTCGAAAACCGCGTCCTGGTTTACCGTGTATTAACCAATGGCGCGCTATCCAGACGGGGCAATTGGCGAGGTCACGGATGCCCGGGGATACACATCCTTCCACTCACCCCCCACTCCCACCCACCACGGAAGATGACCGGGTGACGTGGCTTCGCCTCTTGCGCTCTCGCCGGGTCGGACCGACGACATTTCATCGCCTGATGGCTGAGCATGGCAGCGCCGCGGCCGCTCTCGACGCGCTGCCAGAGGTTGCACGGGCCGCGGGCGTGACCGATTACACCCCCTGCCCGCCCGGTGTGGCCGAGGCGGAACTTCGCGCCGGTCAGGCCGCCGGCGCGCGCATGATGACCCTTGCCGATCCCGGCTATCCGGATGCGCTGCGTGATCTCGCCGACGCACCGCCGCTGCTGTGGGTCATAGGGGATGCCAGCGTATTCGATCGGCCGATGATCGCGCTCGTCGGCGCGCGCAACGCCTCGTCGCTCGGCACGCGGATGGCCCGGTCGCTGGCGGCGGAACTGTCCGAAAAGGGGTACACGATCGTCTCTGGCCTGGCGCGCGGTGTCGATACCGCCGCGCATCTGGCCAGTGCCGAACGCGGGACCATCGCGGTCATGGCCGGCGGCGTCGACGTGATCTACCCCGCCGAAAACACCCGGCTGGCCGGCGACATCATCCGAACCGGCCTGCGCATATCCGAGCATCCCACGGGACTCGTGCCGCAGGCCCGCCACTTTCCGGGCCGCAACCGCCTGATCAGCGGTCTGGCACAGGCCGTGGTGGTGGTCGAGGCCGCCGCGAAATCCGGCTCGTTGATCACCGCGCGCAGCGCGCTCGACCAAGGGCGCGAGGTTCTGGCAGTGCCCGGCCACCCCATCGATGCCCGCGCCAGCGGATGCAACATGCTGCTGCGCGACGGGGCGACACTCGTGCGGAACGCCTCCGACGTGATCGAGGCGATGCCCCGCCCCGACGCGCCCCGCGATCAGGTCGAACTGCCACTGGATCCGACGCCGCAGCATGCGCCACCACCATCGCGATCGCTGCGCGAAACCGCGGCGCTGCACACCCGAATCCTGCAACGCCTCGGCCCCTCGCCGCTGGCCGAGGATCAGCTGATCCGGGATCTCGGCGCGCCGGCGGGCGCGGTCGCCCCCGTGCTCGTCGATCTCGAGCTTGACGGTCGGATCACGCGGGCGCCGGGCGGACTTCTTTCACGCTCCAGTTGAGTGCCGCGTCGCTGCGCCGCAGCGACCACATTGACAATCCCCCCCGGCACGCCACATGCTGCCGCCTCGAAGCGCGTTATCAGCCGGAAGGATTGCCCATGCCCGTCGTCGTTGTCGAATCGCCGGCCAAAGCCAAGACGATCAACAAGTATCTCGGCGACGATTACACGGTGCTGGCCAGCTACGGCCATGTGCGCGACCTGCCCCCGAAGGACGGATCGGTCGATCCCGAGAACGGGTTCGAGATGACATGGGAGGTCGGCACGGACAGCCGCAAGCACGTCAAGGCGATCGCCGACGCGCTGAAGGACGACAACGCGCTCATCCTCGCCACGGACCCCGACCGCGAGGGCGAGGCGATCAGTTGGCACCTTGAAGAGACGCTGCGCAAGCGCAAGGCCATAAAGAAGGACACGCCGGTCAGCCGCGTCGTGTTCAACGCGATCACCAAGTCCGCCGTCACCGAGGCGATGAACAACCCGCGTCAGGTCGACGCGCCACTGGTCGAGGCCTATCTCGCACGACGCGCTCTGGATTACCTCGTGGGCTTCAATCTAAGCCCGGTGCTCTGGCGCAAGCTGCCCGGCGCAAAGTCCGCGGGCCGCGTGCAATCGGTCTGCCTGCGCCTGATCGTCGAGCGCGAGATGGAGATCGAGGCGTTCAACCCCCGCGAATACTGGTCGGTCAAGGCTCTGCTGGCCACCCCGCGCGGGCAGGAGTTTGAGGCGCGGCTGGTGACGCTCGCCGGCAAGAAACTGGAAAAATACGACCTGGAAAATGCCACGCAGGCCGAGATGGCCGTGCAGGCAGTGACATCGCGCGCCTTGTCAGTGACCTCGGTCGAGGCGAAACCGGCGACGCGCAACCCGTCGGCGCCGTTCATGACCTCGACCCTGCAACAAGAGGCGAGCCGCAAGTTCGGCATGGGCGCCAAGCAGTGCATGTCTGCCGCGCAACGCCTCTACGAGGCCGGGTACATCACCTACATGCGGACCGACGGTATCGACATGGCGTCCGAGGCCGTGATGGCCGCCCGCGACGCGATCACAGAGCGCTATGGCGCGGATTACATCCCCAAATCGCCGCGCATGTACAAGAACAAGGCCAAGAACGCGCAGGAGGCGCATGAATGCATCCGTCCGACCGAAATGACCCGCGATGCGGGGCAGATCAAGGCCACCGATGCCGATCAGCGCAAGCTGTACGATCTCATCTGGAAACGCACGCTGGCCTGTCAGATGGCGGCCGCCCAGCTTGAGCGCACGACCGTCGAGATCGGAAGCGCCGACGGCCAGGTGGGGCTTCGCGCGACCGGGCAGGTGATGCTGTTCGACGGCTTCCTGAAGGTCTACGAGGAGGGCCGCGATGATGTAGCCGGCGACGAGGACGACAAGCGCCTGCCGCAGATCAGCCAGGGCGACGCGGCCGATTTCGCCAAATCCTCGATGCGGCCCGATTTCGCCAAGGCGCAAGAGGGCAAGGACGATACCGCGGCCGTGCTGGCGGACAATGAATCCGTCCTTGGCCTGCAGCATTTTACCCAGCCGCCGCCACGCTTTACAGAGGCGACGCTGGTCAAACGGATGGAGGAGCTGGGCATCGGCCGCCCTTCGACCTATGCCAGCGTGCTGGGCACGATTCAGGATCGCGAATACGTCCGCAAGGAACAGAACCGCCTGATCCCCGAGGACAAGGGCCGCATCGTCACGATCTTCCTGATCAATTTCTTCCGCAAATACGTGGGCTACGAATTCACCGCCAATCTCGAAGAGGATCTCGACCGCGTCAGCGCCGGGGAAAAGGATTACAAGGAGGTTCTCGACCGCTTCTGGCGCGATTTCTCGGCGGCGATCGCCGAAACCTCGGAATTGCGGATTTCCGAGGTTCTCGACGTGCTTGACGAGGCACTTGCCGATCAGCTTTACCCGCCGCGCGAGGATGGCGCGGACCCGCGCGCCTGTCCGCTTTGCGGCACCGGGCGGCTGCATCTGAAGACCTCCAAGTCCGGTGGTTTCGTCGGCTGCGGCAACTACCCCGAATGCCGCTACACGAGGCCCATCGGCGGCGATGCCGCCGAGAACGCCGACCGGGTGCTGGGCGAGGACGCGGAGGGCAACGAGATCACGCTGCGCTCGGGACGCTTCGGGCCTTACGTCCAGCGCGGCGAACCCACCGAGGAGAAGAAAAAACCCGATCGCGCCAGCCTGCCCAAGGGCTGGAAAGCCGACGAGATGGATCTGGAAAAGGCGCTGACCCTTCTGAGCCTGCCGCGCGAGGTGGGCGAGCACCCCGAGGGCGGCATGGTCAAATCGAACTTCGGCCGCTTTGGGCCCTACGTCATGCACCAGGGCCCCGAGGACAAGAAACCCGTCTATGCCAATCTCAAGGATCCCGCCGACGTGTTCGAGATCGGCATGAACCGCGCGGTGGAACTGCTGGCCGAGAAACGCGCCAATCCCGGCGGGCGTGGGCGTTCGGCCGCCAAACCCCTGCACGATCTGGGCGAACATCCCGAGGAAGGCGGGCCGATCCACATCATGGACGGGCGCTTTGGCCCCTATGTCAAATGGGGCAAGATCAACGCCACCCTGCCCAAGGACGTCAAACCCGAGGATGTGTCCCCCGAGAAGGCCGTCGAGCTGATCGCCGAAAAAGCCGCGAAAAAGGGCACGCCGCGCAAGACTGCAAAGAAACCGGCAGCCAAAAAGCCCGCGGCCAAGAAGAAGGCCGGCTGAGGGCGCAGGCGACGACCGTTGACGGATCTCTGCCGGCCTTCTGTCGAAGACAACGGCGTGATACCGTGAAAGCCCGTGTCGCGCCCCGGTTTTTTACACATGGCTCGGGACAGCGCGTTGACTCGACGCGATGATCCGCCCAATACACCGCCCAGACAAACGTCAGAAGGAGTTGCGCGATGAAAAAGGTCTATGGCTCGGCCGCCGACGCGCTGGACGGTCTGCTATTCGACGGGATGACGATCGCCGCCGGGGGCTTCGGTCTGTGCGGCATCCCCGAGCTGCTGTTGCAGGCGATCAAGGAGGCGGGCACCAAGGATCTGACCTTTGCCTCGAACAATGCGGGCGTCGACGATTTCGGCATCGGCATCCTGTTGCAGACCCGGCAGGTCAAGAAGATGATGTCGTCCTATGTCGGCGAGAACGACACGTTCATGCAGCAGTATCTCTCGGGCGAGCTGGAGCTTGAATTCAACCCGCAAGGCACGCTCGCCGAGCGGATGCGCGCCGGTGGCGCGGGCATCGCCGGGTTCTACACGAAAACCGGCTATGGCACGCAGATCGGCGAGGGCAAGGAAGTCAAGGAGTTCGACGGCGAACCCTACATCCTGGAGCGCGGGATCTTCGCCGACCTCGCGATCGTCAAGGCGTGGAAGGCCGACACCACCGGCAACTGCATCTTTCGCAAGACCGCCCGCAACTTCAATCCGCCCGCGGCGATGTGCGGCAAGACCTGCGTCATGGAGGTCGAGGAGATCGTGGAGCCCGGCGAGCTGGAGCCCGATCACATCCATCTGCCCGGCATCTACGTGCACCGTCTCATCCAGGGCGACCACGAGAAGCGCATCGAGAAACGCACTTTGAGGGAGGGCTGAGACCATGCCTTGGGATCGCAACCAGATGGCCGCGCGCGCGGCACAGGAACTTGAGGACGGCACTTACGTCAATCTCGGGATCGGCATCCCGACCCTCGTGCCCAACTACATTCCCGAGGGCGTCGAGGTGACGCTGCAATCGGAAAACGGGATGCTGGGCATGGGCCCCTTCCCCACCGAGAACGAGGTCGATCCCGATCTCATCAATGCCGGCAAGCAGACAATCACCGAATTGCCGCATACCAGCTATTTTGACAGCGCCACGTCATTCGGGATGATCCGGGGTGGCAAGATCGCGATGGCGATCCTTGGCGCGATGGAGGTGGCCGAGAACGGCGACCTCGCGAACTGGATGATCCCCGGCAAGCTGATCAAGGGCATGGGCGGGGCCATGGATCTCGTGGCCGGCGTGCGGCGCGTGGTGGTGGTGATGGATCACACCAACAAGCATGGCGACAGCAAGCTGCTGAAGGAATGCACCCTGCCGCTGACCGGTACAGGCGTGGTCAACCGGATCATCACCAATCTCGGGGTGCTCGACGTGGTCGAGGGCGGTCTCAGGATCGTCGAGACGGCGGAAGGCGTGACCGAGGACGAGATTCGCGCCGCCACAGACGCGCGAATTGTCAACTGACAGCGCATGATCCGGCCCTGACACCGGGCCGGGTCACTGCACCTGGAAACAAGCCTTGCCGGCCTTGTCCCGTGGCACGACCGGCATGGCGCCCGGCTAAAAGCCGCACGTATCGCAAATCACGCCAAGAGTGCGCGTCAGAACGTCAGCACGGGGGCCGAAATTGCAGCCATCACACCACGTTAAACCGGAACACGACGTGCCCAAGGCACGTTTACAGTGTATCCTTGCCGCCAAGATGACCACATGTCTGCAAATGAGCGGGATTGCGCCAAGATAAATGCCGATTTTCAGGTGATAGGTGATGAATCTGTTATTTAATTATTCTAGTACGGAAACAATTGCTGAAATTGGAGCGGATCATGCGTCGTAAGGTAACAAAAGCAATATTTCCGGTGGCCGGGCTGGGGACGCGGTTTCTTCCGGCGACCAAGTCGGTGCCCAAGGAGATCATGACTCTGGTCGACCGGCCGCTGGTGCAATATGCCATCGACGAGGCGCGTGCGGCGGGCATCAAGGAATTCATCTTTGTCACCGCCCGCGGCAAGAGCGCGCTGGAGGATTATTTCGACACTGCCCCGCAACTCGAACAGGAACTGCGCCGCAAGGGCAAGGATGACCTGCTGGACATCCTCAAATCCACGAACATGGATTCCGGCGAGATCGCCTATCTGCGCCAGGCCAAGCCGATGGGCCTTGGCCATGCGGTGTGGTGTGCGCGCCGGTTCATCGCCAAGGAGCCCTTCGCGGTGATCCTGCCCGACGACGTGATCGCCGCCGACAAACCGTGCCTGCAGCAGATGGTCGAGGCGTTTGAGGAAACCGGTCACAACATGGTCGCGGCGATGGACGTCCCCGACGAGAGAACCAACTCTTACGGCATCCTCGACATCAAGGAGGACATGGGCCGGGTCGTGTCCACCAAGGGCATGGTCGAAAAGCCGGAGCCGGGCACCGCGCCATCCAACCTGGCGGTGATCGGTCGCTATATCCTGACACCGACCGTCCTCAAGAAGCTCAACAAGAAACACTCGGGCGCGGGTGGCGAGATCCAGCTGACCGATGCGATCGACGACGCCCGCAAGGATGGCGAAGAGGTGTACGGGTTCCGCTTTCAGGGGCAACGATTCGATTGCGGCTCGAAGGCCGGGTTTCTGCAGGCGACGGTCGCCTTCGCGCTGGCCCGCGACGATCTGCGGGACGAGCTGTGGTCCTACCTGTCGGATGTCATGAACGCGTCCAAGGCGGCACAGTAACCGCAGGCGGGGCTTGACTTGACCCATGTTCTGGTCACGGGCGGGGCCGGCTATATCGGCAGCCATGCCTGCAAGGCGCTCGGCGCGGCGGGCTACACGCCCGTAACTTATGACAACCTGAGTACCGGCTGGTCCGACGCGGTCAGGTTCGGCCCGTTCGAACAGGGCGAATTGACTGATCGCGCCCGGCTCGACGCGGTGTTCGCGGCCTATCGCCCGCGCGCCATCCTGCATTTCGCGGCGCTCAGCCAAGTCAATGAGAGCATGCGCGATCCGGGGCTCTACTGGCACAACAACGTCGCCGGGTCCCTCAGCCTGATGCGGGCGGCGGTCGCGGCGGGCTGCCGCGACATCGTTTTTTCCTCGACCTGTGCGACCTATGGCGATCACGACGGCATCATGCTTGACGAAGACTGCGCGCAGACCCCGATCAATGCCTACGGCGCCTCGAAACGCGCGATCGAGGACATGCTGCGCGATTTCGAGGCCGCGCACGGGCTGCGCCACGTGATCTTTCGCTATTTCAACGTCGCCGGCGCCGATCCCGAGGCCGAGATCGGCGAATATCACCGCCCCGAAACACACCTTATCCCGCTGATTCTGGAGGCGACATGCGGCAGGCGCGAGGCGCTGACGATCTTCGGCTCCGATTACGACACGCCCGACGGCACCTGCATCCGCGATTACGTGCATGTCACCGATCTGGTCGACGCGCATGTGCTGGGCCTGAAATGGCTGCTCGACGGGCGCGGCAGCCGGGTGTTCAACCTTGGCACCGGTCGCGGGTTCTCGGTGCGCGAGGTGATCGACCAGTCAGCGCAGGTCACAGGCCGTACGGTCCCGATACGCGAAGGGGCGCGGCGCCCCGGCGATTGCACGCGGCTCGTCTCCGGATCGACCCGCGCCGAGGCGGACCTGGGCTGGCGCCCGGCCCGTTCAACGCTGGACCTGATGATCGGCGATGCGTGGCGTTGGCATCAGGCTGGACATTACGACAGATAGGATCGACGCTGCGCTGATGGTCAAGGCTTTCGAGTGGCTGGGCGATGCGGCGCTGGCGTACCGGCTGCGGTGGAAACGCCGCCGCCTGCTTTGGCGCAGCCTGCGCAAAAGGGGCCAGTTGCGCCCGGTGATCGACCGGACGCATGACATCGAAGCCGACGACGTCCTGTGTTTCGCCACCATACGCAACGAGGCGGTGCGCCTGCCGTGGTTCCTGGGCCATCACCGTCGTCTCGGGGTGCGGCATTTCCTGATCGTCGACAATGCCAGCGATGACAGCACGCGCGATTATCTGGCGGCACAACCCGACGTGTCGCTCTGGACGACGGCGCACAGTTACCGGCTGTCGCGTTTCGGGGTCGACTGGCTGACAGGGTTGCAGATGCGGCACGGGCACGGCCACTGGTGCCTGACGCTCGATGCCGATGAATGTCTGATCTACCCCTATCACGAGACCCGGCCCCTGCCCGCGCTGTGCGACTGGCTGGATCGGCAGGGCCACGCCTCCTTCGGTGCGCTGATGCTTGACATGTATCCCGAGGGGCCGCTGTCGGCGCACCCCTATGCGCCGGGCGAGGACCCGTTCACGCGGCTGTGCTGGTTCGATGCCGGAAATCACACCATTCGGCGCAAGCGGGATCTGCAAAACCTGTGGATACAGGGCGGGCCGCGCGCACGGATGTTCTTCGCCGGCGATCCGCGTCGCGCGCCCACCATGGGCAAGGTGCCGCTGGTCAAATGGCACTGGCGTCATGCCTATGTCAGTTCGACGCATTCGCTTTTGCCCCGGCGCCTGAACCATGTCTACGCCACGAATGGCGGCGAGCTGACCTCGGGGGTACTGTTGCACACGAAATTTCTCGACACCGTCGTCGCCCGGTCCGCCGAGGAAAAGGCCCGGCAAGAGCATTTCGCCAACAGCAGGCTTTACGACGACTACTATGACGCCCTTTGCGCCAACCCCGACCTGTGGTGCGCAGGCGCCACCCGCTTGACCGGATGGCGGCAACTGGAAGCCCTCGGTCTCATGTCGCGGGGCGGCTGGATCTGACGGGTCATGCCGTCCGCATATCGCGATCGTCATGCACCGGATGCCTCGTGCCTGTCGGTGATGGCATGCCCTTGAACAGCCAATCCGCCGCGCGGTCCATCCTTCTTACATTCAGGCTAAAATTGAAATTTCTTCCTGAATTCGCCTCGGATACCGTCGATATCCGGAACAACCCTTTTCCCCTGCCTGCGCGGGTCATAAGTTCACGTCACACCGTAGGAGGAAGTCATCATGACCGACAGCACCATTCGCCGCACCACTGGACGCGGCAAACGCTATGACAGCATTCTCGACACGATCGGCGACACGCCGGTGATCCGGATCAACAATCTGGGTCCCGATCATGTGACGATCTATGTCAAGGCCGAAGCGTTCAACCCGGCAGCCTCGGTCAAGGACCGCCTCGCCGTCAACATAATCGAGGCGGCCGAACGCGACGGGCGGCTCAAGCCCGGACAGACGGTGGTCGAGGCCACCAGCGGCAATACCGGCATCGGCCTTGCCATGGTCTGCGCGCAGAAGGGCTATCCGCTGGTGATCACCATGGCCGAAAGCTTTTCCATCGAACGCCGCCGCCTGATGCGGATGCTGGGCGCCAAGGTCGTGCTGACACCCAAGGGCGAAAAGGGCTTCGGCATGTACAAGAAGGCCGAAGAGCTGGCCGAGAAGAACGGCTGGTTCCTGGCCCATCAGTTCGAGACCCAGGACAACGCCGCGATCCACGAGGCCACCACCGCGCAGGAGATCCTGGGCGATTTCGAAGGCGACCGGCTGGATTACGTCGTCACCGGCTATGGTACCGGCGGCACGGTGACGGCCCTTGGCCGGGTGCTGCGCGAGGCGCGCCCCGACACCAGGATCGTCCTGTCGGAGCCCGACAACGCCGCCCTTCTGGGCAGCGGCCACGCACAAGAGCGCACACCCGAGGGCAACCCCGCCGTCAGCCACCCGGCCTTTCAGCCCCACCCCATTCAGGGCTGGACGCCGGATTTCATCCCGCTTGTTCTGCAAGAGGCCGTCGACAAGAAGTATTACGACGATCTGATCCCCGTCGCCGGGGCCGACGGCATCAAATGCGCCCGCGATCTGGCATCGAAGGAGGGCATCTTCACAGGCGTTTCGGGCGGATCGACCTTTGCCGTCTCGCTGCAGATCGCCGAGACCGCCGCGCCCGGATCGGTGATCCTGTGCATGCTGCCCGATACCGGCGAACGTTACATGACCACGCCCCTGTTCGAAGGCATCGGCGAGGACATGAACGACGAGGAACAGGCGATCTCGGCCTCGACGCCGGGCTATCAACTGGGCTGACGCAGTTGCGCTGTCGCACAGGTTCCGTGCGACAGCGCTGCTTGTATCCGGTGGATGGTCGGTTACCCTGCGCCAAAAGCACGGACAAGAGGATGTCACGCCATGAGCGACAACAGCTACACCCCGCCCGAGGTCTGGACGTGGGAGGCCGCGTCCGGCGGCAAGTTCGCCTCGATCAACCGCCCCGTTGCCGGCGCCACCCATGACAAGGATCTGCCTGTCGGCACGCATCCCTTCCAGCTCTACTCGCTGGCCACACCCAACGGGGTCAAGGTCACGGTGATGTTCGAGGAATTGCTCGCCGCCGGGCATGACGCCGAATACGATGCGTGGCTGATCGATATCGGCGAGGGCGATCAGTTCGGCAGCGGGTTCGTCGAGGTGAACCCCAATTCCAAGATCCCCGCGATGGTGGATCATACCGGTGCCGCACCCCTGCGAGTGTTCGAAAGCGGGTCGATCCTGATACATCTGGCCGAAAAATTCGATGCGTTCCTGCCGTCCTCGGGGCCCGCGCGCACCGAGACGCTCAACTGGCTGATGTGGCAGATGGGCAGCGCGCCGTTCCTCGGCGGCGGGTTCGGGCATTTCTATGCCTATGCGCCTGAAAAACTGGAATATCCCATCAACCGGTTCGCGATGGAATCCAAGCGTCAGCTCGACGTGCTCGACCGGCAACTGGCCGAGCGCCCCTATATCGCCGGCGACGACTACACCATCGCCGACATGGCGATCTGGCCGTGGTACGGGCAGCTATGCCTCGGGCGGCTTTACGATGCGGCGACCTTCCTTGACGTGCAGAGCTACGCGAATGTCATGGCTTGGGCCGAAAAGATCGACGCGCGCGCACCCGTCCAGCGTGGTCGCATGGTCAATCGCAGCTTTGGTGCGCCGCACATGCAGCTGCACGAACGGCATTCGCCCGAGGATTTCGACACCCAGACCCAGGACAAGATCGGCGAGGCCGGCTGAGACAGGTGCAGGAAACGGGGCTGCGCCATGTTGCCTGCGCCGGGCTGATTTACAGGCGAAAAGAGGGCGCAAACCGCTTTCGTTTTTGCCGTTGATCGGGCATGAGGGCGAAAAGGAGACCCGCCATGCCCGTCAGCGATACCCAACTGCTTGCCGTCCTGATCGACGCAGACAACGTGCCCGCAAAATACGCGGATTCTATCCTGCGAGAGGTCACAAGCTACGGCGAGCCGGGATTGCGCAGGGTCTACGGCGACTGGTCCAGCCCGCAACTTGCCGGCTGGACCCGCACGGCGCAGAACCTCGGGCTTGTGCAGCATCAGCAAACCGCCAATACCAAGGGCAAGAACGCCAGCGACATCGGGCTGGTGATCGACGCGATGGACATCCTGCATGCGGGTCACTTCCACGGCTTCGTTCTGGTGTCGTCGGACAGCGACTTCACCCGGCTGGCAAGCCGCATCCGCGAGCAGGGCCTGACGGTGATCGGCATCGGCGAGGCCAAGGCGCCGGACGCGCTGAAAAATGCCTGCAACCGGTTCGTTGCCATCGAGAATATCTATGACGACGGCGGCGAAACGCCGCGCAGCGCACCGAAACCCAAACTTGACAGCGAACGCATCGCCGATGCCCGGCGGCTGATCTTTGACGCGATGGAAAAGATCGACAGCGATGACGAATGGTATCCGCTGGGCCGCATCGGCCAGCAGATCCAGGCCGACAAGCCAGATTTCGACACGCGCAGCTACGGCAAGAAAAAGCTGAGCGACCTGATCAAGGAACTCAAGGTGTTCGAAACGAAATCCGGCCCCGGCAATCAGCTTTTGGTGCGCCGCGTCGATTGACGACATCCGCGATGCGCCGCGTTCCCGAATGTTTCCTAGACAGCGGGGGCACCCTTGCGCCGTCGCAACTGCCCTGCATTGGGACGTTGCCGCACGCAAATCTTGATCCGCCTGCGCCGGCGTCCGACACCGCCGCCACGTCGCGACGCGAGGCAGGGGTCGCGTCATTATCACGCCCCTGCCCCGGCCCCAGGGCTCCGAACTCATGTGACAGTGACAAGAGAGGATTTTTCTGAATCTTTGCGGCGGCACGACCATGGAGCCGCC
>NZ_JBPBBB010000020.1:0-66562 GCF_050896375.1 Roseovarius tibetensis | reverse complement strand
GCTATCAACACCATGATTTATATACGAAATACCAAGCTCAGGACAGCGAAATCAGCGGACTACTTGGGGAATGCGGGCCTAAACTGTTTCCTTAAAAGAAATTGTATTCCCAATTTTTACATACTGTTCAAGTTTTTTCATTCGACTGTGGTTCGGGTCGTGTTCACCGGCGGCTGTCGGATCTGAACATGTGCGGTCGTGCCGCGCGGGGGCGGCGTTGCCCTGCATCTTGAACAATCCCGCCATGCGTGTCACGCTTAGGCTCCACGCGTGCCAACCATTGCCGAGCTCGGCATGGAGAGGCGTGATATGAAAAACCGGGAGGACGACACAATGAAATTCCTGACAACCGCCGTATCGGCGCTGGCGCTGAGCGTAGGGGCATCCGCCGCCATGGCCGCCTGTGACGATGGCGAGACCGTGGTCAAGTTCAGCCACGTCACCAACACCGACAAGCACCCCAAGGGCATCGCGGCGTCGCTGCTGGCCGAGCGCGTCAATGCCGAAATGGACGGCACGATGTGCATGGAGGTGTACCCCAACTCCACGCTCTACAATGACGACAAGGTGATGGAGGCGATGCTGCAGGGCGACGTGCAGCTTGCCGCGCCCAGCCTGTCGAAATTCGAGACGTTCACCAAGAAGTACCGCCTGTTCGACCTGCCTTTCCTGTTCGAGGATATCGACGCGGTCGACCGTTTCCAGGCCTCCGAGGCCGGTCAGGCACTGCTCGACACGATGCAGCGGCGCGGGCTTCAGGGCCTGGGCTACTGGCATAACGGGATGAAGCAGATGTCGGCCAACGTGCCGCTGCTGGAGCCGTCGGATGCCGAAGGTCTGAAGTTCCGCGTCCAGTCCTCGGACGTGCTGGTCGCACAGATGGAGGCGATCGGCGCCAGCCCGCAGAAGATGGCCTTCTCCGAGGTCTACGGCGCGCTGCAGCAGGGCGTCGTGGACGGGCAGGAAAACACCTGGTCCAACATCTACGGCAAGAAGTTCTTCGAGGTGCAGGACGGCATCACCGAGACCAATCACGGCATCATCGACTACATGCTGGTGACCAGCACCGACTGGCTCGACGGGCTTGACGCGGATGTGCGCGAGCAATTCATGACCATCGTCGACGAGGTGACGCAGACCCGCAACGCCGAATCGGCGCAGGTCAACCAGGAGGCCAAGCAGGCGATCATCGATGCCGGCGGCACGGTGCGCCAGCTGACGCCCGAGCAGCGCGAAATGTGGGTCGAGGCGATGAACCCCGTCTGGGAACAGTTCGAGAGCGACGTCGGGGAAGAGAACCTCGACGCGGCCGTGGCCTCGAACTCGGGGGCGTAACCCGGTGTGATGACTGCGCGTCCCGGTGACCGGGGCGCGCATCCCTGTCTGCGCGGGCACGGTTTACGCCGCCCGCGCAACGTCTCTCTGCAGCATGAGGAACCGGGACGATGCAGCACAGAACCGGGCTGATCGACCAGATCGAGGAGACGGTGATCGCCGTCCTGCTCGGGCTGATGACATTGACCACCTTCTCCAATGTGGTGGCACGCTACCTGTTCAACTCCAACATCCTCTGGGCGCTGGAGATGACGGTGTACATGTTCGGATGGCTCGTGCTGCTGGGGGCCTCCTATGCGGTCAAGAAGAACGCGCATCTGGGGGTGGACGCCATTGTCGAGCTGATGCCGCGACCCGCGCGGCGCGTGCTTGCCCTTGTGGCGATCGGTGTCTGCATCCTGTTCGCGCTGCTGCTGGTCAAGGGGTCCTACGACTACTGGGCGCCGTTTGCCGATCTGCCCCCCACCTCGGGCCGCTGGGTGCCCACCGGTTTCAACGAGAGCGCCCGCAGCATGAGCTTTTACGAAGCCCAGGACATCCCCATGGTAAACATGTTCCGCTTTCTGGAAGACTGGATCAACTACGGCGAAAGCTACGAAAAACTGCCGAAGGTGATCCCCTATATCGTGCTGCCGGTCGCATCGCTGCTGCTGCTCTTGCGCTTTTGTCAGGCCGCCCTCGCCATCTGGCGCGGTGACATTGACCGGATCGTCGCGAGCCACGAAATCGAAGACAGCGACGGCGAGGCCGGCGCCGGCCCGGACCGTGATGCCGGGGGGGCCCGCTGATGGATGTTGTGTTTCTCTTTTCGATGGTGATCGGCCTGTTGCTGATCGGGGTGCCGATCGCGATCTCGCTGGGGCTGAGTTCCACGCTGTTCCTGCTGATCTATTCGGGCAGTTCGCTGGGATCGGTCGCCGGCACGCTCTTCGAGGCGTTCGAGGGGCATTACACGCTGCTCGCGATCCCGTATTTCATTCTCGCCTCGGCCTTCATGACCACCGGGGGCGTGGCGCAGCGGATCATCCGGTTTTCCATCGCCTGCGTCGGGCACCTGCCGGGCGGCCTTGCGATTGCGGGCGTGTTCGCCTGCATGCTGTTCGCGGCGCTGTCGGGATCGTCGCCCGCAACGGTTGTCGCCATCGGCACGATCGTGATCGCCGGCATGCGACAGGTCGGCTATACCAAGGAATTCGCCGCCGGTGTCATCTGCAACGCCGGGACACTCGGCATCCTCATTCCACCGTCGATCGTGATGGTGGTCTATGCCGCATCCGTGGACGTGTCGGTCGGACGGATGTTCCTCGCGGGCGTCATTCCGGGCCTGCTGGCCGGGTTGATGCTGATGACCACGATCTACGTGATGGCCAAGCTGCGCAACCTGCCCAAGGGCGAGTGGCAGGGCTGGTCCGAGATCTGGGCGTCGGGGCGCGAGGCAGGATGGGGTCTGTTCCTCATCGTCATCATCCTCGGCGGGATCTATGGCGGCATCTTCACCCCGACCGAGGCCGCGGCGGTCGCCGCCGTCTACGCGTTCGTCATCGCCACCTTCGTCTACCGCGACATGGGGCCACTGGCCACCTCGGGCGGGGATGCCAACACGCCGCTCTGGCGCAAGCCGCATGCGCTGGTCACCGCCTTTGTCCATCCCGACACCCGCGGCACGCTGCTGCAGGCCGGCAAGCTGACGGTCACGCTGCTTTTCGTGATCGCCAACGCGCTGCTGCTGAAACACGTGCTGACCGACGAGCAGATCCCCCAGGGCATCGCCAACACCCTGCTTGCGGCGGGTCTGGGGCCGGTCATGTTCCTGGTGATGGTCAACGTGATCCTGCTGATCGGCGGACAGTTCATGGAACCTTCGGGCCTTCTTGTGATCGTCGCCCCGCTGGTCTTTCCGATCGCGATGGAGCTGGGGATCGACCCGATCCACCTTGGCATCATCATGGTGGTCAACATGGAAATCGGGATGATCACGCCGCCCGTGGGTCTCAACCTCTTTGTCACCTCGGGTGTGGCGGGCATGCCGATGATGGCGGTGGTGCGCGCGGCGCTGCCGTTCCTCGCGGTGCTTTTCGTGTTCCTCATCATGATCACCTATATCCCGTGGATCTCGACCGTGCTGCCCAACACCTTCATGGGGCCCGAGATCATCCTCGATTGACACCTGTCGCGCGCCGCGTGGGGTCCCGGCCCCTGCGCGGCGTGAAACGCCCCCGACGATTTGCTGTTTGAAAAGCGCCGGCCCGGGCGCTAAGTCGCGGTTGGTCAAGGTGTCCGTTCGCGTCACCTGCCACCACCCGACATGCCCGATCATCCCATCAGGAGACACCCGCGTGACCCAAGAGCCGACAAGCGTGGACCGTGACGCTTTCAAGGCCGCCATGCGGCTGGTGGCCTCCACCGTGACGGTCGTCACCACCGACGGGCCGGCGGGTCGGGTCGGCGCCACGGTCAGTGCCTTCACGTCATTGTCGGCCGATCCGCCTTCGGTACTGGTATGCCTGCGCTCGGACAGCCGGATCGCCCGTGCCGTCGCCGCCAATCGCGGCTTTTGCGTCAACATCCTGCCCGAGGATTGCGCGGATATCGCCCGCGCCTTTGCCGGCCCCTCGCCCGACAACCCCGCCGACCGCTTTTCCGGGCTGGACATCACCGCGGCGGCGCACGGCCCGGTCCTGCCCCGTGCAACCGCGTTCGCCTGCCTGTTGACCGAAGAAGTGGTCCACGGCAGCCACGCGATCTGCATCGGCCGCGTGATCGCGATCAGCAATGCGGGGGAAAGACCGCTTACCTATCTCAGCGGCGATTACCATATCGTGCGCCCGCAATCCGGCTGACGCCGCGGTTTCTTCTTGGCAAAAATACCCGAATCGCATGGCTGGCCAAACCGCGCCCCGCCTGCCATATCGCCGCGCACAACAACCACGGAGACAACACCATGACCCGCCTCATTACCGCCCTCGGCGACATTTCAGACAGCTACGACGCGCTGTTCGTCGATCTCTGGGGCTGCGTCCATGACGGAGAGCGGGCCCTGCCCGAGGCCGTGGCGGCGTTGCGGGCGTATCGCGCAAAGGGCGGCGCGGTGGTGCTGGTCACCAACTCGCCCCGCGCGCGCCACGGGATAGAGGCACAACTGGCCGAATTCGGCGTTCCGCAAGACGCGTGGGACACCATCGCCACATCCGGCGACAGCGCGCGCGCGGCCATGTTTCGCGGCGTGGTGGGAACAAAGGTCTGGTTCATCGGCCAGCCCTTCGACACCCGCTTTTTTGATCCGATGGAGGTGATCGAAGACCCGGTCGCCATCACATGCGTGCCGCTGGACGAGGCCGAGGGCATCGTTTGCGTCGGCCCGTTCGACCCGATGGCGGATCCGTACGACCTGCGCCCGCAATTCCTGCAGGCCAAGCAGAAGGGTCTGAAACTGCTTTGCGCCAATCCCGATATCGTCGTGGATCGCGGCGAGACGCGCGAATGGTGCGCCGGGGCTCTGGCCCGGCTTTACACCGACATGGGCGGGGACAGCCTGTATTTCGGCAAGCCGCACCCGCCAATCTACGATCTCGCACGGCGACGTCTGGCCGCGATCGGCCGGGATGCGGATACGCACCGGATACTTGCCATCGGCGACGGGGTGCATACCGACATCCAGGGCGCCATGGGCGAGGATATCGATTCGCTGTTCATCAGCGGCGGGCTGGCCGCCGACGAGACCAGGACCGTGCATCAGCCCGACGAGGACGCCCTGCGCGCCTATCTCGACAAGGAGCAATCCGCGCCCACCTACAGCATCGGTCACCTGCGCTGACAAAAATTTCTTGATTTTTCTGCATCCGCAAAGTAACAAAATTCCAATGCAGGCCAAAAAAGCGCCGCAATATTACAACGCCACGCCATATGGAGGGTGAAAATGTTGGATAACATGCCGCGCGGGACGATCTGCATCGAGGATATCGAGATGGGCATGACCCGTCACCTGCGAAAGGTCGTGACCGACCGCGACATAGAGATGTTCGCCGAGGTCTCTACCGACCACAATCCCGTCCATCTCGACGAGGAATACGCGCAGGACACAATCTTCGAGGGACGCATCGCACATGGCATGCTGACCGCGGGGCTGATCTCGGCCGTGATCGGCGAGCAACTTCCGGGGCATGGCACGGTCTACATGGGCCAGACGTTGAAATTTCTCGGCCCCGTGCGCCCCGGCGACATGGTCCATGCCGAGGTCGAGGTCGTGGGCATAGATCACGGCAAGCGCCGGGTACAGCTCGACTGCCGGTGCCTTGTCGAGGGCAAGAAAGTCCTGATCGGCGAGGCCACGGTGCTCGCCCCGTCGCGCAAGTTCGACTGAGGGATCTTGCGCGCGCGGCGGACGGGCCGCATCCTGCGCGCATGAGCCGAACACCCACCTGGGGCATTGTCGCCACCATCAAGGCGCCCACGCGCGAAATCCTCGATTTCGCGGCGCACCACCTCGATCTGGGGGCGCATCGTGTCTACATATATCTGGACGCGCCCGACGCGGCGGCACAGGGTGCCCTGCGCGCGCATCCGAAATGCCGCGTGATCCTGTGCGACACGGCCTATTGGGCACGCCGCCGCCGCAGGGGACGGCCGGAGCAGCATCAACCACGGCAAAGCCTCAACGCCACGCATTGCCTTGATCGCCGCCCGCAGGTCGACTGGCTGGCGCATGTCGATGTGGACGAGTTTCTCTGGCCCGCCACATCGCTCCGCGGTCAACTGGCCGCGCTACCCTCCGACACCGTCAGCGCCCGCGTGCGCCCGATCGAGGCGCTGGCCCCCGACCCCGCGGACCCGCCGCCACCGGGCGCGCAATGGTTCAAGTCCTGCGCACGGTTGCAAACGCGCCGCCGCGACGAGACCGATGCGATCTATCCTGAATTCGGACCGCATCTGAATGGCGGCTTTGTCAGCCATGTCGCCGGCAAGGTCTTCGTCCGCACCGGGCTGGACGGGCTGAGCCTGCGCATCCACAACGCCTTCGTGCACGGGGTCAAGGATGACACGCCCGCGACCCTGCCTGACACGTGGCTATGTCATTTTCATGCCGCGACATGGGATCACTGGCGCATGTCCTACCGCTTTCGGCTGCGGCACGGGTCCTACCGGGCCGGTCTGAAACCCGCGCCGCTGTCGGGTGACCGCGGGCTGAGCATGCACGCGGTCCTGAAAGGGCTCGAACAACAGGGTGGCGACGCCGCGCTGCGGCGGTTCTACACGGAGGTGTGCACCGCCACGCCCGAATTGCGCGCCCGGCTGTCGGCGCATGGACGCTTGCATGCCATCACCCTCGACCTCGACGCCAAACGCGCCCGGCACTTTCCCGATCTCGCTTGAAGCCAGGCGCCTCGTGACGGCCCGGACGCCACATTGCATTGACCCCCCGCCGCGCATCGGTTAACACATTGGCGCGGGTCATCCATGTGAAGAACCACAGGCCCAAGAGGGGTCCGACCCGACGACAGACGACGGGCCGGATAGTGTCCGTAAAAAACGGATACGCATGACCAAGTTTTCAGATCTCAATCTCAATCCCAAGGTTCTCAAGGCCGTCGAAGAGGCGGGCTACGAGACCCCCACACCGATCCAGGCGGCTGCAATTCCGGCCGCACTGGCCGGGCGCGACGTGTTGGGGATCGCCCAGACCGGCACCGGCAAGACCGCCGGGTTCACGCTGCCGATGCTGTCGATGCTGGCCCGCGGGCGGGCCCGCGCGCGGATGCCGCGCAGCCTTGTACTGTGCCCCACGCGCGAGCTTGCAGCGCAGGTGGCGGAGAATTTCGACACCTATTCCAAGTATCTGAAGTTGACAAAGGCGCTGCTGATCGGCGGCGTCAGCTTCAAGGAGCAGGACAAGCTGATCGACAAGGGTGTCGATGTTCTGATCGCAACGCCGGGTCGCCTGCTGGACCATTTCGAACGCGGCAAGCTGCTGTTGACCGGCGTTCAGATCATGGTCGTCGACGAGGCCGACCGCATGCTCGACATGGGGTTCATCCCCGATATCGAGCGGATCTTCTCGCTCACGCCCTTCACCCGGCAGACGCTGTTCTTCTCGGCGACGATGGCCCCCGAGATCGAGCGAATCACCAATACCTTCCTGTCGGCCCCCGAACGTGTCGAGATGGCGCGACAGGCCACCGCGTCAGAGACGATCGAGCAGGGCGTGGTGATGTGCAAACCATCGCGCCGGGACCGCGCCGACAGCGAAAAGCGAAACCTGCTGCGGGCGATGATCGACCGCGAGGGCGACGCGCTGACCAACGCGATCATCTTCTGCAATCGCAAGATCGACGTGGATGCCGTCGCCAAGTCACTGAAGAAATACGGCTATGATGCCGCCCCGATCCATGGCGATCTCGAACAGAGCCAGCGCACACGCACGCTGGACGGGTTCCGCAACGGCGACCTGAAGTTCCTCGTGGCCTCGGACGTGGCGGCGCGCGGCCTCGACGTGCCGGCGGTCAGCCATGTGTTCAACTTCGATGTGCCGGGACATCCCGAGGATTACGTCCACCGCATCGGGCGCACGGGGCGCGCAGGGCTGGACGGCAAGGCGCTGATGATCTGCAACCCGAAGGATGAAAAGAACTTCGACGCGATCGAGGCCCTGCTGCAAAAGGACATACCGCGGCTGGAAAACCCGATCACCCCGAGCACCACGGCAGAGCCCGAGCGCGACGAGGCCGTCGCCGGTTCGCCCGAGACCACGCCAGCCAGCAAGACCCGCAGCCGCCGGGTCAGCCGCAAGAAAACCGCGCCCGCCAAGGACACCCCCGCACCCGCGGAGGCACAGGATACGGGGCAGGCGACGGCTGTCGAGACACCCGAGAGCACGCCCGCGCCGGTCGCAGAAGCGGCCCCAACGCCCGAAGCGGCGCCCGAACCTGCGGCCGACCCTGCCCCCACCGCGCGCGCGCCGCGCCGACGCGGATCAGGGCGTGGCACCGCGGGCGGGTCGTCCTCCGATCACGGCGGCAAGACCGTTGGGATGGGCGACCACATGCCCAGTTTCATCGCGCTCAGCTTCGAGGAACGGCGCGCAAGCTGAGCTTGCGCGTCAGCGCCCGCGCGCGGCTTGGCGGCGTGCGGCGTCACCGCGCGATCACGATATCCGCGCACAATCCGCCCAGCCGGTCACTTTCCCCCAGACGCAGCGTGCCGCCATGTGCGCGCGCCACGTCTATGACGATCGACAGGCCCAGCCCGACCCCGGTGCTGCGGTTCTGGTTTCGCGCCGGTTCCAACCGGGTGAACGGTTTTACGGCCTCGCCGCGATCCTCTGCCGGGATGCCCGGCCCGTCATCCTCGACCCGGATGCGCAGTGATCGGTCGGTCAGCGTGACCGACACCTCGGCGCGCGTGCCGTAACGCACGGCATTGTTGATGAGGTTTTCCAGCGCTCGCCGCATGGCTAGCGCCCGCAGGCTGATCCCTCCCTCGCCCGTCGCCTCGTGCAGCAGGACGGCCACCCGCGCGCGCTGCATGTCCGTCACCACCTGACGGACCAGCGCGATCGGATCCAGCCGCTCGACCGTGCCCTCCTGTGCGCCATGCGCGAAGTCGAGAAAGCCGTCGAGCAGCCGCTCCATGTCCTCGACATCGTGGCGCATGGGTTCGGCGTCCGCCTCGTCGAGCATGGCCAGCGACAGCCGCAGACGCGTCAGCGGGGTGCGCATGTCATGGCTGACCCCCGACAGCATCAGGGTGCGCTGTTCGATCTGCCGCTCGATGCGGGCGCGCATGTCGACAAACGCATTGCCCGCCGCGCGCACCTCTGTCGCGCCGGAGGGGCGATAAGGGATATGCCGACCCCGGCCGAACGCCTCGGCGGCTTCGGCAAGCCGCGTGATCGGGCGCAACTGGTTGCGCAGGTACAAGAACGAAACAATGGTCATCAACGCCCCGAACACGACCATGTTGACCAAAAGCTGGTGCGGCTGCTGTGCCGACACCCGGCGGCGGTCGAAGGCCAGTTCGAGCGTTCCGTCGGGGCGCCGGAAATACAACTCCACCATATTGTTATCCCGCAGGGCAACGCGTACAAGATCGGGGAAGGCCGTCTTCAACTCGCGGATCACCACGATTCCCGAGAAATCGTACCAGCGACGCATATCCCGTGGCGGAACCGCGGCGCGCTGGCGGTCCTGAACACGGATTGCAAGCGTGTCCGCGACCCAGCCGTTTCCGACCATCCCGTCCAGGCTGTCGTGCTCGTGCAGGACAGCGCGAACCTCGCGGGCGACGGTGCGGGTCATCTGTTCGGTGACCCCCTCGAAATGGCGCTGGATGAAGACGACCGAGACCACCAGCAACAGGGTGATCACCGGCAGAAGCAGGATAAGCGCCGACCGGCCATACAGACCGCGCGGCATATAGGGTTTGAGCCAGCGAAAAGACATGGCACAACCTACGCAGATGAGACGAGGGAGGAAAGGGCCATGCGGCTCGATCAAGGGGACGCGCCGCCCGTCGGCGTGGCGCAACAGATGGGCGGTGCGCTGCGATGTCTGCTGGCCCCGAACCCGTCGGCCATGACGTTTCGCGGCACCAATACCTATCTGCTTGGAACGCGCCGACTGGCTGTGATCGATCCGGGACCGGACGACCCCGCCCATCTTGACGCGATCATGAACGCACTGCACCCCGGTCAGGCCATCAGCCATATCTTCGTCACGCATGCACATCTGGACCACTCGCCGCTGGCCGCGCGGCTTTCAGAGATGACCGGCGCGCCCGTACTGGCCCATGGCGATGCCCGCGCGGGCCGCAGCGCGATCATGCAGACCCTGGCCGAGCGCGGCCTCGTCGCTGGTGGCGAGGGTGTCGATCACAGCTTCGTACCCGAGCGACGGCTGGCCGACGGTGAAACCGTCGAGGGCGATGGCTGGCGGATCACCGCCTACTGGACGCCGGGCCATTTCGGCAATCACATGTGTTTCGCGTCGGGCGACACCGTGCTGTCGGGCGATCTGGCAATGGGCTGGGCCAGCACTGTCGTATCGCCGCCCGATGGCGACCTGACGCAGTACATGGCGTCTTGCGCGCGGCTGCGCGGCCTGGGGGCGTCGCGGCTGTTGCCGGGGCACGGGGCCGAGATCAAGGACCCGGATGCGCGGCTGGTCTGGCTGATGGCCAACCGGCGGGCGCGCGAGGCGGCGATCATGGCGGCGCTTGCGGACGGTCCGGCGACGGCGTCAATCCTTGCGGAACGGATCTACACCGATACGCCCGCCAAGCTGATCCCGGCCGCCACGCGCAACGTTCTGGCGCATCTCATCGACCTGACCCAGAAATCGCGGGTGCGGCCCGATGGCGACATCCACCCAGAGGCCAGTTTTCGCAGCCTTTGACATGGCCGATCCACGCACGATCAGGGTTTGGCTACCGGGTGCGGGGCGTCTGACGCACCCCCGGCCTCGCGCAACAGCGCGTCCGAGGCGCTCTCGACCTCGTGTTCCAGCCGCGCCATGAACGTGTCGCGGTCCAGCCCCGCCTTGATCCTCGGCAGGAACTCGACCACCGCGCATCCCGGCTTGCGCAGGATGCCCTTGCGCGGCCAGAACACACCGACATTGGTGGCCACCGGCACGCAGTCCTGCCCCATATCCCGGTAGAGCACACCCGATCCCACCTTGTAGGGGGCCTTGACCCCCGGCGCGATCCGGGTGCCCTGCGGATAGATGATCAACTGCCCCGGCGCCTGCCGCCCCTTGGCGACATCCGTCACCATCTGCCGGATGGCCTGGCTGCGCTTGCCGCGATCGACGGGCACGCAGCCGATGCGCAGCGCATACTGCCCGATGACCGGCGCATACATGAGCTCGCGCTTCATGATGAACTTCCCGGCCGGAACGCTGCCGAAGATCAGGATGATGTCGAGAAAGCTTTGATGCTTGGCGACGATCAGGACCTCGTCGGTGGGCGGTGTGCCGCGCACCTCCGTGCGCAGACCGACCATCCAGGACGCGCTCCAGCGGACCCACCGGCACCAGGCATGGCACGCGGCCAGTGCGCCGGCCCGGCTCCACAGCGCCCAGGGCAGGAACACCAGCCCCACGACCGCCATCATGGCGTAGATGTTGAGCACGAAGATCAGCGACCGAAGCCATTGCAGCGCGTGCCTCATGCTGTGTCCCTTTCGCGTTTGGCGCATGGCCCGGCCCACGCGGACCGGCTTGGGGGCGCGGTTGCACCCCTCGTCTTTCCTTTCATGCCCCAGCGACCAGGCATGTGCAATCGCCGTGGATGTGATCGGCTTTGCTCTTTTCCAAGGCGGCAGAAGCGCTTATGCTGCCATCCAAGACCAGCGGGGCAACAAGCGGCCCCGGATCACCAGCGACAGGGGATGCCATGCGGTTGACTTGCCCGAATTGCGGGGCGCAGTACGAGGTCCCCGCGGCGGCGATCCCCGCCGCAGGGCGCACTGTCCAATGCTCGGCCTGTGGCGAGGCGTGGGAGCAACGCCCCACCGACCCGGCGCCCCAACCGAAAGCGCCCCCCCCGCAAGAGACCGCGCCGCCGGGGACAAGGCCGGACCGGGACACGCCGCCCACCAGGACGGCGCAGGCCCCCGAAGATCACGATGACGCGACAGACCCCGACACGGACGGCACGCCGCCCCCGGCGACCGACCCCGCGCAGCGCCGCCTCGACCCCGAGGTGGCCGATATCCTGCGCGCAGAAGCGGCGCGCGAGCGTGCGGTGCGCGCTGCAGAGGCGACCGGCAGCGTCGGCCCGCATGGCGATCTCGCGCAACCGCAGGCTGCGGCACCCACACCACGCGCCGAGGCCGGACCCGCGCCACGGTCCGACCCGATGCCAGATACGGACGAAATCAGGTCCTCGCTGACCCTGACACGCAAGGGCGGCAGCACCGGCCCCACCGATCCACGGCAGTCGCGGGGCGGCGGGTTTCGTGTCGGGATCTGGGTCGCGGTGATCGCGTTTGCATTGGCCACGGGCGCCTATCTTGCGGCGCCGGACATCGTCGATCTGGCCCCCGCCACGGAGGGCCCGGTCACGCGCTACGTCACGGCAATAGACGAGGCGCGGCGGGGATTGGACGCCCTCATCAACAGGGTCGTGGCGCAACTTGGCCAGATCTGACGCTGCGCCGGATCACACCCGGCCGCGCCACGCGTCCAGGATGTAGCGGCTGGTCATCAGGTCCAGATGCGCGCCGCCGCCATTCTTGAACAACGTGATCTCGTCATCGGTTCGGCGCTGGAACCCGTCCGGATCGTAATAATCCGCCACGAGGTCGTCGCGCGCGATCGTCCCGGCCTCGAGCGGGATCTTTATCTCGCCAATATGACCGATCGTCGTGTCGAAGCTGTCCACGAAGATCCGCGCGCGTCGCAGCGCGGTGTCGTCGGCCTCGCGCATGTCGGGGCGGTAGGCCCCGATGAGATCAACATGCTGGCCGGGGCGCAACCAGTCACCCTCGATCAGCGGATCGGTCGACATGGTCGCACAGGTCACGATATCGGCGTCACGCACGGCGGCCTCGAGATCGTCGGCGACGCGCAGGCCCGGACATTCGGCCGCCATGTCATCGGCTTTGGCGCGGGTGCGATTCCAGACCCTGAAGCGGGCGGCGGGAAAGGCCGTGCGGTAAGCCTCCCACAAGGATCGGCCGACGGTGCCGGCCCCCACGATCAGGATGGTCTCGCTGTCGGGCCGCGCCAGCCGCGTCGCGGCATACAGGCTGTCGCCCGCGGTCTTCCACTTGGTCACCAGGTGGAAATCCACCAGTGCCGCCAGCGTGCCGTCGGCGTCGTCGTACAGGTTGACCGCGCCATTGATCATCGGGGCACCCGCGTCGGGATTGCCCGGAAAGATCGTGGCGCTCTTGACCGCGATCCCCATCCCGTCGATCCAGGCCGCCCGGTTGAGCAGCGTGTCAGAACCGCGATACAGAAAGGTATCGGCGATTTCGGCGCGCGGCAGGCCGTGGCCGGCCTGCAAGGCCGCGCACAGGTCCAGCCAGTCGAGATTGGCCTCGCCCTCGTGAAATGGGATGATCGTCAGGCTCATGCGAAACCTCCTTGCGTCAGCGGCGATACCGTGTCGTCTTGGGTGTCAGCCTGGCATCGGTGACCGACTCGCGCCAGACCAGATACAGCCCCGACCCGACGATCAGCGCGATCCCGATCCAGGCGGTCGCGTCGGGCCAGGTGCCAAAGATCGTCACCCCCCACATGATCGCCAGCGGCATGGCGACATATTCGAACGGGGCGGCGAAGGCGGCCTCGGACAACCGGTAGGCCTGGGAAATGAACAGCCCGCCCAGCATGCCCGAGATCCCCAGAAGCAGCAGGATGGGATAATCGCCCACCGGCGGCCAGGACCATGCGCGGAACAGGAATTCCAGCGACGGATCCCCCGACCCGGCAAAACGCCCGTCGCCCAGCCCCAGCCCGATCACGGTGCTGGCAATCAGGAACGTCACCTGGATGTAGAACGCCATGGTGGGCGCGCTTTCCGTGCCGCCGATCTTGCGCGTCAGCATATGCAGCGAGGCATAAAGAAAGGCCGCGGCGATCGGCAAAAGCGAGGCGAGCTGGAACGCCGCCGTCCCCGGTTTGACGATCACCATCACACCCGCGAACCCCACGGCGATGGCCAGCCAGCGGCGCGGGCCCACCGTCTCGCGCAGAAAGATCACCGAGAACACCGTGATCACCAGTGGCGAGACAAAGAAGATCGCCGTCGCATCGGCAATGGGCAGCGCCGCCAGCCCCAGAAACAGGCACATGTTCGCGCTGACCACGCACAGCCCGCGCACCAGATGCACCAGCGGTCGCCCCGTGCGCAAGACGCGCAAGCCACCCGCCAGCGGCATCACGAGACACGAAAACGCCGTCAGGGCGACCAGCGCGCGGATGAACACGATCTGGTGCAACGCGTAGGCATCCGACAGGAACTTGATCCCCACGTCGTTGACCGAAAAGCACAGCACCGCCGCCACCGCGTAGGCGGCACCGATCAGGTTCGTGCGCTGAACGGTCGCGAGGGTCATGAGGCTCCGGGTTGCTGTTTGCCTCGGCTACATGAGCGGACACCCCGCGTATTGTAAACCCCCCGGTGGATCGCCGCAGGGCACGGATGCGGTCCGGCGTGATGGCGGGCCACGGCGCCCCTGCCCGCTCATCTCTTCCGGGGACTGACATGCGGGTGCAATCCCCAATGTGTCGCAAGCCTTGCGGTGGTGCCGATGATCAGCGGCGCGGTCGGCAGGATGATGAATATCCGCACAAGATGAAATCCCGTCACGACCGAAATCCCGTCCTGCAGGATCTTCGCGGTCAGCGCCATCTCGGTCACGCTGCCGGGGGCCGTTGCCAGAATCATGACTGTCCACGGCTGCCCCGACATCCACGCCAGCCCAAGCCCCATCGCCACGCAAAGCGCCATAAGGACAAGCGAGGACACCACCGCGCCGGGGATGAAGGCACCCGCCTCGCGGATCAGTTTCCGGTCGAACACGGCCCCCAGCCAGACACCCAGAAAGATCTGCGCCACGACCAGAACCGGATACGGATACGCCGTGACCGGAAAGCTGAACGCCGCGCCAAGGGCCGCGCCCCCCAGCGATCCGACAAAGAATGGATTGCCAAGGCCGACCGCACGGGCGATCAGCGCCCCAAGCACGGCGAACCCGCCCAGCATGACGGCCCCGCCCACGGTCCATGGGATCGCGCGCAGCACCGCGATCGGGTCCTGGATACCGTCGGCGAGCGCGACGAGCGCCGGGGGAATGAAGACCACCAGCATCATGATCCGCAATGTCTGGGCAAAGATCACCGGACCCGGTGACACGCCATGCAGGTTGGCGAGGTTCGCGCTCTCGACCGGGCCCATCGGGACCGATGACAAAGTCGCGGTGATCACGTCCACCCTCGCGATCCGCATCAGCAGCGCCGCGACGGCAAAGCCGGCGACAACCGTCAGGACCGCGGCGCCGACCATCGGAACAAAAAGTTTCGCCAGCGCGGCGACGGCCGCCGGCGTGAAGGACAGCCCGACCGACGATGCGATGATGATCTGACCGATGGGACGTGTGATCGCCGGGACATGGACCGGCAGGTCCGACAGGCGCACCACGGTCGCAAAGACCATGGCCCCGATCATCCACGGCAGCGGCAGGTTCATCCAGTTGCCGATGGCGCCGAAGGCCAGGGCGCCGGTATAGATCAGCGCGACATGCCACCAGGCCATGGGGTTCCGAAGGCGGTTCATTGTCGGTCCTGCCGCGGCGCGTGCCGGCGACCGGGGGCGGTGCCGATGCGGGCCTTTGCGGTCCTTTCCTGCGGGTGCGGCACGCCCGGACCGAGAACCCGGAACCACCGCGACGGTTGTAAGACGCGTGCCACCGCCCCGCGTGCGCGGTACGGGGTGACAGCCCGTGTTCAGGGCGCGTCACGGGGCCGTGATCTGCGTCGCCGACACCATGCACCCTGACCGCGGGCTGTACAACCGCTGCGCGACGGGTCGGGATGCGGAACTGTGCGTAGTCCCACGTCCCGCCGGTCTCAGATCCTGAGATCGTCCTTGGTCATCCCCGCCTCGATCGCGTCGATGAACCATTTAGGTTTACGCCCCATTCCGGTCCAGGTCAGCGTCGGATTTTCCGGGTGGCGATACCGTGGCAGGCGCTTGGTGTTTCCGGTCTTGGACGCGCCGACTATGGCTTCCAGCGAAAATCCCAATTCCCGTGCCTGCGCCTCAAGCTTTTCGCGGGCCTCGGCCAATTGCCGCGCCTCGTAGGTCTCGATCGCCTTGTCCACGTCCTTGCGAAGCTTCTTTAGTTCGTCGAGCGACAGTGTTTCCAGATTCATGTGATGTTTCCAATCCGTGAGTAGTACAAATGTTATATCAACGATTTCCATAAAAAGAAAAGACGTTTCTCGCGCACAGTCTTTAGGGGGCCAATCAAGCCTGAACCGTTCTGCAACGGCGCAATGCAAGACCGAATTTTACCAAATGGAGTGCTTTGGGCCAACGACTGCAATGCGCAGGATGCGGAGACTATAAACCTAAAAACTGTAGTCGCCCTTCAACACACTTTGTAGGACAAGACCATCCATGTGTGCTTCCGCAACCGCAGGAACTGCTTGTCGTCGAAAAAACTTGCGACGCTGGCTTGGTCAGGCGAAGGTAACGCCAATACCCACCCGTCTTGGAGAATGTTGGATGATTCCCGACTATCAGTCATTGATGCGCCCAGTGCTAGAGTGCGCTCGACACGAACCACGGAAAATTTCTGACGTGGTCGAGGAGATTTCAGATCATCTAGAATTGAGCCCAGAAGAGCGTCAACGAATGCTGCCGAGCGGCGGGCAGACAAAAATCGCGAACCGCGTTCATTGGGCTCGATCCTATATGAAGCAAGCAGGGTTAGTACGAAACATCCAGCGCGGTTGGTACGAGCTAACGGATCGTGGGAGATCAGTTTTAGATGACCCTAATATTTCAGTGAACGCAAAATATCTCGCACAATTCGACGAATTTCAAGATTTCAAGTCTCGCGGCAAAGAAGACGGCGCGAAAGTCATCGCTCAAGAAGACGCCGAAACTCCTGCGAATACGCCTGACGAAAACCTGCAAACAGCACATAAGAAGCTTGAGGCTGCTCTTGCTTCCAATCTAATTGAATACGTGCGGTCAGCTTCGCCAATGTTCTTTGAGAATCTGATTGTCGATTTACTGATCGCGATGGGATACGGTGGCACCTCTGAAGACGCGGGGCGCGCGCTTGGGCAATCGGGCGACAATGGCGTCGATGGTGTGATTGACCAAGACCCGCTCGGAGTTGATCAAATTTACCTGCAGGCGAAACGGTACGGGGCAGGCAACAGCGTTGGGCCAAGTGACATACGCGACTTCTACGGCGCGTTGAGCATCAAGAGAGCAACGAAAGGCATATTTTGTAACCACTTCGCACTTCACGGGCGCGGCGGAACAGGCAGCGAATGATCTAGGTTCGCGGATTGTGCTGATCGACGGCCCGCAACTCGCCAAATTGATGATCAGCTACAATATCGGCTGCCGCGATAGGGATGTGCTCCGCATCAAGCAGATCGACGAAGGTTACTTTGCAGGCGTGGCGGACTGATAGCAGAACGCTGGCGCCTATTCGAGCCATGGTCTAATGACACCTCTTCGATGGGGGCAGTCACTGCATCTGCACTGTAATCACGACAGTCTGGTCCGCGCATTGCCTCCCTTTCACCCTTGCCCTGCCCTTCGCACCGCCCGTTCCAATGCGTCCAGAAAGCGCGAGCGGTCGGCCTTTGAAAATCCCTTGCCGCCGCCTTGGCGAAACGGATCGGCGGCGCGCAGGTCGGTCATCAGGTCTCGGGTGGCCAGCAGGTTGCCGATATTGGCCGCCGTGAACGCCTCGCCGTCATGTTTGAGGACCTCGGCCCCCGCCTCGACGCATTTCGCGGCCAGCGGGATGTCGCCGGTGATGACGACATCGCCCGGCCCCGCGCGCTCGGCGATCCACATGTCGGCCACGTCGGGGCCGTCGGGGACGATCACCGTTTCTACCAACGGGTTCTGCGACGGGCGCAGACCGCCGTTCGAGACGATGCAGATGCGCAGCCCGTGACGTGTGCCCACCCGCTCGGCCTCGGCCTTGACGGGGCAGGCATCGGCATCGACGAAAATGGTCATGCCTCAGCCGGCATAGAGCGCCTCGGCATGGAAGGCGACGTGATCCTCCATGAAGGTGGACATGAAGAAGTAGCTGTGATCGTAGCCTTTCTGCAGGCGGAACATCCCCTCTTGCCGGCGCGCGGCCATGGCCCCGGCCAGCGTTTCGGGGCGCAGCAGGTCCATGAACTGATCCGAGGTGCCGGTATCGACCAGCACCGGCCCGTCAAAGCCCCGCTCGGCCATCAGCAGACTGGAATCGTGCGCGGCCCATGTGCCCTCGTCCTGGCCGAGATAGGCCGCAAACTGCTTGCGGCCCCAGTCGCCGCCCGTGGGGTTACAAATCGGCGCAAACGCCGAGACCGAGCGGAAGCGATCCGGCAGCGACATCGCCAGCGTCAGCGCGCCATGCCCGCCCATGGAATGCCCGGTGATCGCCTGCCGGTCCATGTCGAGGGGGAAATGCTCGGCCAGGACGCCGGGCAGCTCGTCGGCGAGGTAGTCCCACATGCGAAAATGCGGCGCCCACGGCTTTTGCGTGGCGTTGACGTAGAACCCGGCGCCCTGCCCCAGATCGAAGGCGTCGTCATCGGCCACGTCCGCGCCGCGCGGGCTGGTGTCGGGAAAGACCAGCGCGATGCCCTGCTCGGCCGCCCAGCCCTGGGCACCCGCCTTGACCATGGCGTTTTCATGCGTGCAGGTCAGCCCCGACAGGTACCACAGCACCGGGACCGGGCCGTCCTGCGCCTCGGATGGCAGGAACAGGCCGAAGGTCATATCGCAGGCGCAGGCCGTCGAGGCATGCGTATGGACGCCCTGAATGCCCCCAAAGCAGGTGTTTTGCGAAACGGTTTCCATGTCGTGTTCCTTTTCTGGCGTGAGATGTGTTCAGTAGAGCCGCGCGACCCAGCCGATGACAAGCGAGACCGACACGATGGCCGTCACCGTCGAGATCAGGATCGCGGACGACACGCGCTTGGGGGCGACCCCGTAATGCTGGGCCAGCATGAAGACATTTCCGGCGACCGGCAAGCTTGCCGCCGCGATCATGACCGCCGCCGCGTATTCTGGCACATCGAAGATCACGAGCGCCGACACGGCGACCGCCGCCGGGTGCAGCACCAGCTTGCAGAATGACAGCCAGCCCGTGACCGACAGACGCTCGGCCGATTTCGAGGCCAGCGACGCGCCGATTGCGAACAGCGCACCGGGCGTCGCGGCGCCGCCCAGAATGCGCACGAAGTCATTCATCGGGTCAGGGATCGGCAGGCGCAACCCGGACCATGTCAGCCCCAGCACGATCGACACGATCATCGGGTTCCGGATCAGCCCCAGACCGACGCTGCGCAGGACCCCGAGGCTGATGCGCCCGTCGCGCGAGCCGGTGATCAGGATCACCACGAGCGACCCGAAGACGATCAGATCGACCGCCAGCACCACCATGACCCAGGCGATCGCGGCCTCGCCCATCAGCATGGCCAGCATCGGCACGCCCAGAAACCCGACATTGCCGATCACCGCGCATTGCGCCTCGATGGCGGTTTCCTGCAGACTGATCCCGCGCAAGAGCGCGACCGCGGTCGCGATCCCATAGACGACCCCTGTGGCGGCCAGATAGGCCAGAACGAAATCCCAGTTCAACACCTCGGCCAGCGTCAGGTTGGCCGAAAACCGGAACAGCATCGCCGACAGTGCGAAGTAGAAGACGAATTTCGTCAGCCAGGCGGTCGCCTCTTCCGGGAAAAAGCCGCTGCGCCCGGCCCCGTAGCCCAGACCGATAATCAGGAAGAAAGGCAGGGTCTGGAGAAAAATGCTCAGCATGGCATGTCTCGTAGCAGGTTCAGGCATGGCGTCAATCTTGGGCGACGCGGGGGATGCCGAACGAAAAAGGCCCCGACATTTCTGCCGGGGCCTTGCCGTTAAGGTTTGGCGGCGTTCAGGCGTCGCTTGTCTCGGCGCTGTCCGGCGCGATTTCCTCGCCGGTGGTCTGATCGACCATCTTCATCGCCAGCCGCACCTTGCCGCGATCGTCGAAACCCAGAAGCTTGACCTTCACGTCCTGCCCTTCCTTGAGCACGTCGGACGGATGGTTCAAGCGGCGGTTCTCGATCTGGCTGACATGCACCAGTCCGTCGCGCTTGCCAAAGAAGTTCACGAAGGCGCCGAAATCGACGATCTTGACGACCTTGCCGTCGTAGATCTTGCCCTCTTCCGGCTCGGCCACGATCGAGTGGATCATGTCGTACGCCTTCTTGATGGCCTCGCCATTGGGCGACGCGATCTTGATGACACCCTCGTCGTTGATATCGACCTTGGCGCCCGAAACCTCGACGATCTCGCGGATCACCTTGCCGCCCGACCCGATGACTTCACGGATCTTGTCGACGGGGATCTGCATGGTCTCGATGCGCGGGGCATGGACGCTGAAATCGGCTGCGCCCGACAGGGCCTTGTCCATCTCGCCAAGGATGTGCATGCGCCCGTCCTTGGCCTGGGCCAGCGCCTGTTTCATGATCTCGGGCGTGATGCCCGCGACCTTGATGTCCATCTGCAGCGAGGTGATGCCCTCGGCGGTACCGGCGACCTTGAAGTCCATGTCGCCCAGGTGATCCTCGTCGCCGAGGATATCCGACAGGATCGCGAATTCGCCATCCTCTTCCAGAACCAGACCCATGGCGACACCCGCCACGGATGTCTTTAGCGGCACGCCCGCATCCATCATCGACAGTGAGCCGCCGCAGACCGACGCCATCGAGGACGATCCGTTGGATTCGGTGATCTCGGACACCAGGCGGATGGTGTAGGGGAAATCCGTCGCCGCCGGCAGCACGGCCTGCAGCGCGCGCCACGCGAGCTTGCCGTGACCGATTTCGCGCCGACCCGGAGGCCCGACGCGCCCAGCCTCGCCCACCGAATAGGGCGGGAAGTTGTAATGCAGCATGAAGTTCTGCTTGGAGGTGCCGTGCAGCGCATCGACGAACTGTTCGTCATCGCCGGTGCCAAGCGTGGTCACGACCAGACCTTGTGTCTCGCCCCGTGTGAACAGCGCCGAGCCGTGGGTGCGCGGCAGCAGGCCGGTCTCGCACGAAATGTCGCGGATCTCGTCGAGGCGGCGCCCGTCGATGCGGTTGCCGTTCTTCACGACATCGCCGCGCAGCACGGTCGATTCGAGCTTTTTCAGCGCCGCGCCGAGATTGGAGTCTTCAAGCTGTTCTTCGGTCAGTTGCGCCTTGATCGCCTCTTTCGCGGCAGAAATCGCGTGCGTACGCTCCTGCTTGTCGCGGATCGCGAAGGCGGCGCGCATCTGGTCTTCGCCGGTGGATTTGATCGCGGCATAGAGGTCCGAATAGTCCGGCGGGGTGAAATCGAACGGCTCTTTCGCGCAGTCCTCGGCCAGATCGACGATCAGGTCGCAGACCGGCTTGATCTGCTCGTGCGCGAAGGTCACCGCGCCCAGCATCTCGTCTTCCGACAGCTCGTAGGCTTCGGATTCGACCATCATGACGGCATCTTTCGTGCCCGCGACGATCAGGTCGAGCCGCTGCGCAGGGTCATTACGCAGGTCCTGCATGTCGTCAATCTCGGGGTTGAGGACGTATTCGCCATCCACGTAGCCGACACGGCACCCGGCGATCGGCCCCATGAAGGGCGCGCCCGATATGGTCAGCGCCGCCGAGGTGGCGATCATCGCCACCATGTCGGGATCGTTGACCAGATCGTGGCTGAGCACGGTGCACATCACCAGAGTCTCGTTCTTGAAGCCGGGGACGAAAAGCGGGCGGATCGGACGGTCGATCAGGCGCGCGGTCAGCGTCTCTTTCTCCGAGGGTCGCGCCTCGCGCTTGAAGAAGCCGCCGGGCACCTTGCCGGCCGCGTAGTATTTTTCCTGATAATGAACGGTCAGCGGGAAGAAATCCATTCCCGGCTTGGGTTCCTTGGCAAAGGTCACGTTCGCCATGACCGAGGTTTCGCCCAGCGTGGCAACTACCGACCCGTCGGCCTGACGGGCGATCTTGCCGGTTTCGAGGGTGAGGGTGTCCTCCCCCCATTGCATCGATTTTTTCGTTTCTTTGAACATCACGTTTCCTAGACTGGCCTGTCCGGGCGTATCCCGTCGGGCCCATTTGCATCCGGGGCCGCATTGCCCCATGGCTTTCTTGGTGTCATCCTGCCTGCCCGGCAAAGCCAGACCGGGACGGCAATCGGATCATACGAAAACCGCGCCCGAACGGGGCGCGGTCCTTTGTCTCAGCGGCGAATACCGAGGCGCTTGATGAGGGTGCGATAGCGGCCCTCGTCCTTGCCCTTGAGGTAATCAAGCAGCTTGCGGCGCTGCGCCACCATCATCAGAAGGCCGCGGCGGCCATGATTGTCTTTCTTGTGGGTCTTGAAATGCTCGGTCAGGGTGCTGATCCGCGAGGTCAGGATCGCGACCTGCACCTCGGGCGAGCCGGTATCGCCTTCCTTGGTGGCGAATTCCTGGATCAGGCGGTGCTTTTCTTCGACTGTGATCGACATCGGATACTCCTTTAAGGTCGGCGTTATGGGCACAAGCCGGGATGTCGTCCAGCAAGGTCCGTTCTGCGCGTCATCGGGCACGGCCCGAGACACTGGGCGCGTTTAGAAGACTTTGACGGAAATTGGAAGCGCGAATCACGTGGCCGGGTCACCCGCCCGTCATCTCCGCCAGGCCACTTCGCGGCAGAAGCGAGACGTGGTCCAGCGTCAGACCCTGGGCATTGGCGATCAGCGTGATCGGTTCGCCATTCAGCAACAGGCGCTGATGGTCGGGGTTTTCGCTGTCGGGTTCCAGCGTGACCTCGGGCGCGGACGCGGCGGCATCGTCATAGACCACGAGCAGCGAATCCTCATCCGGTGCGAAGTCAAGGATTTCGGCCTGATGCTCCGCGTCGAGCCAGCCGCCGAGCATCACAGTGTCCGCGCCGGCACCGGTGGTCACTATATCATCCCGTCCGGCAAGGATCACGTCATCGCCGGCCCCCCCATTGAGGTAATCAGCCCCGTCCGTGTCCCTCAGGCCCGCGTCCTCGGGGTCGAACGCGGTACCGATCAGCGTGTCGTCGCCGAGGCCGCCGAACAGCGTATCCTGACCGTGACCGCCGCGAAGCTGGTCGTCGCCGAGGCCGCCATGCAGCGCGTCGTCGCCGTCATCCCCGTTCAGGGTGTCGTCGCCAGCCCCGCCATGTAGCGTATCGTCGCCATCACCGCCGTGCAGATGGTCCGAATCATTATGACCGAACAGCAGATCATCGCCAGAGGCGCCGCGCAGATCGTCCATGCCGTCACCGCCATGCAGCGTGTCATCACCGTCATCACCCGACAGAAGATCGTCCCCGGCCGCGCCATGCAGAAGATCGTCGCCGGACAGGCCGAGGACTGTATCGTCACCACCATATCCACCGATCTGATCCTGACCGCCCGTGCCGCGGATCAGGTCGCCCGCGCCGCTGCCACTCGACACGGTCCACTGCGCGTCGGGTTCCTGGGTGTGAGGGTCGGACGCGGCGGGGCCGTGTGCATTCGGGCCACCATCACCTTGCGGGGCGGACGCCGTCACGTCGGGCGCGGCGGATACGTCGCCGAGCACTTGGTCGAAAAGATCCGGTGCGGAGTCATTGCGGGGCTCGTCGGCCGCGTCATCCTCGGACTGCCGATCCGGCGCGGTTGCCTCGTCATCCTCGCCGCCAAGACCGACAAACGCGGCCGCACCGACCGCAGCCATGCCGAACAGACCGAATATGGATAACATCGCGACGACCCCCAAATTCCGTTATGATACAACCACGCCGGTCCAAGCCGAACAAGCGGGCATCACGATAGCGGTTAACGCGCGTGCAGGGTCAGGGGTGGCGCAGCGTGTCGCCGGGCGTGATCGTCGGCTCGAGCGTAAGGCGCACCGGGGCGGGATCCGCGTCGGCGGCGGCGCGCGCCGCGATGATCCCCGCCGCCTTGCGACCGATTTCCAGCCGGCAGGCATCCATGGTCGCCAGCCGTTTGGGCAGACCGTCCAGCAATTCGACACCGTTGAACCCGGCCAGCCCGATCTGCGCGGGGATGTCCGCACCCTGCTCGATCAGGTACAGCAAACCTCCCGCGCCGATCATGTCGTTGGAATAGTATAGAAAATCCAGATCCGGCGTCTTTTCGAGCATGGCCGCCGTCATCTCACGCCCCTTCAGCAGCGCCGAACCGCCGGAATAGAACGCGTGATCCGCCATCTCTATCCCGGCCTTGGCCAGCGCCTCTGTAAACCCTTCGAAGCGTTTGCGCGCCCGGTGGTCGAGCGGCATCTTGGTGCCCATGAACCCGATCCGGCGGTAGCCGGCGCGGATGATCGCCTGCGCCATCTGCTGGCCGGCGCGTCTGTGCGAGATCCCCACGACCGAATCGATCGGCGTGCCGTCCACATCCATGATCTCGACCACGGGGATGCCGCTGGCGCGCAGCATCGCACGGCTGGCATCGGAATGCTCCAACCCGGCGATGATCACGCCCGAAGGCCGCCATGACAGCATCTCGTAGAGAACCTTTTCCTCTTTCTCCGGGCGGTAGCCGGTGAGGCCGACGACGGGTTGCAGGCTGGTTTCCTCCAGCACCTCGCTGATGCCGGTCATTACCTCGGGAAAGACCATGTTGGCCATCGACGGGATGATCACCGCCACGAGGTTGACGCGCTGGCTGGCCAGCGCGCCGGCGATCTTGTTGGGCACGTAACCGAGACGCTTGGCAGCCTCCAGCACCCGCTGGCGCGTCCCTTCCGACACATCGCCCTTGTTGCGCAGCACCCGGCTGACGGTCATCTCGGACACGCGCGCGGCCTCGGACACGTCGCGCAGGGTCAATGGGGGTCTGTCGCGGGTCATCCGGGCATCTTCCAATCGTCACGACGGGCGGGCCGCGCAGACAGCCCCCCCCTGCCGGGCCGACATGTCGCGGCCCCGCGGCTGTTGGGCCGGGCATCGTGATATTGGATAAATCGCCACATGACAAACCCTCCGACTCGCGCTATCAAACCGCGCGTGGCCTCGTGGCTCAACTGGATAGAGCAATCCCCTCCTAAGGGATAGGTTGCAGGTTCAAGTCCTGCCGGGGTCGCCAATTCATGATTTTGTACCTTTCTTTTCAGCGTCTTGTGGGTGCGTTTTGCCCAACCCGCCGTGAAGGTTGGACAAGTTTTCGAGCAAATCCAGCGCTGACGACGCTAATGTCATGCGATTTGCTGCGGCAATGTAGCGACGGGCTTCGTGATGTGAGCGATGCCCAAGGAACGCTGCAATCTGTGCTTCCGTAGCACCAGCTTCGGCCAGACGCATAGCGCCGTGCTTGCGCAACCCATGTGTGCGACACTTGGTCGACAAACCTGCTGCTACTACGACATCGGCAAACCAATTGCCAAATCCCTCCGTTGTGTACGGCTTGCCATCTTTGCGCGTTATAAAAACCGTCCTTTGATCATTGATGGTGGCAAGCTCGCGTGTGAGGTCGGGCAGTTTTGCAAGCGGCAACTCAACCTTACCACCCGTCTTTCCTCTGGCATATCTGATAACCCCGCCACGAATATTGAGCGGACCCATTCGAGCGGCGTCCTGCCGGGCCGCCCCCGTGCCGAGCACCAACTCGAAAGCCAACCGTGGCTTAGTACCGCTTGGATGAAACTCGCGAAACTGAGCAATCTCTTCGTGCGTCCATGTATGATAACCTTGTGTTTCGATTTTCCGGCGATCGATCTCACTGGTCGGATGTGGCCCCGAATACCCATGCTGGCGGTTGGCCCACTTGTAGAGCTGAGCGATCTCTTTATGCAGCCGATTGGCAGCCTCTGGGCCTCCCTTGCGATCCATCAATGCCGCGATATGACGTGGCAGCAAATCAGCATAATGGGCAGGACCAATAGTTTCCCGGATCCAGTCAAGACGCCTTCGTTTTGCATAGCGAGTGGCTTTTGAAAGGTCCCCGAATGCTCGGCTTCCCAGGTAATCTTCGACGAGAAATGCAATTGTACGTCTGTCGGTTCTTGACTGCTGTTCTCGTGGTTCGGCAATTGCCACTTCGTAAAGAGCTCGAAACTCATCTGACCCGAAGACGGCATCTATGTAACAATCAATCTTACGTCCTTTGATCGTTCTACGCAGACGCCACCGGGATTTTCCATGGCGGTCGGTAGCTTTGGTGACGCCTGGAAATTTTGACTTACGTCTGGTCATGCGCAACCCCTAACATTTGATCAATATCCGGGCCGCTTGCCTTTGCCGGTGATTGGCCCTCGCGATAGACGGTTATCTCACCAGTCGCGTGATTGACTGTATATGCGCCAACAGCGAACCCAGCATCGACCGCCCCGCGTAGGGTGCGGCTGATTTCGGTCAGTGTTACCTTTGCGGGACGATTGGCCATCATACACTCCCGGCTCGGGAGCCTGAATCGCCGGTACGCCGACGCTTCGGAACGTAAGGCCATGATCGACGCCATGCGCGCAGGATTTCTTGCACAAGACGTTTACAATGCAAATTAAGAAATTCGACAAAGACGGTGGACAGGTACTGGATCAGCGCAGAAAATTCTTGCCACTGGCAGATAGTTTTGACCGATTCCGAGATGCGGCATCCGGTCGTCGTTTCGTCTGTTTCCCTAAATTCCATCAATTTGTGCCGCGCCTTCATTCTGCGCTGTCTGCCCGTTTCTTGGCAGCCAACAAAGCTCGAACGACCTCGGAGTTTTGCGAGCTATAGTTACGCTGAGCCTCTTCCTTGACCCAGTCTTTGAGCTCCTTTGGCAGCCGGAGCATCAGCGGTTCGCGACAGTGCATCAATTCACCTCCTGTGTAGGCTTGACTTATACATGGCGAGCCGCCAGCATTGCGTCAAGAACAAATTCATGGCTAGGAGCCAGTATGGCTGAATATCCTTCATCAACCCAGGACAAGTACATCATCCGCATGCCTGACGGCTTGCGGGATCGGATCCGGGAAAAAGCGGACGCGAACCGCCGGAGCATGAACGCCGAGATCGTCGCCTTGCTGGAAGAGCACTATCCGCCGCAAACTCCGGAGACCGTTCAAGAACCAGCCGCGCGGATCCTGCTTTGGCTCGCCAGGCGTATAAGGCGCCAGAACCCCAAACCCGGCTCGGCGCGCGACCGTCGGGCGCAGCTTTATGAGACGGTCGCCTCCGATATCGTCACGCGCGCGGATGCCATCGCCCGCAGCGCGAAGGAGCGCTAGCGAGGTTGACGCAGCCACCGAGCGTGAACCGTCACTGATACCTTGCAACTGCCGCGCCATCAGTAACTCACCCACTCGAAGCCATGGTTGCCTTCGTGGTCCTCCCACTCAACACCAACGCCGCGGCGCCAGCTGGTCCATGAGCATTGTCGCGATGGCAGCACCCAAGTCGGCGCTGCTGCAGGCGTTGTAGACTGCCAGTCGAAGTCGCCCTGGGTCCCGTATGTCCCGAGGCGCATCGTGAATCTCTCTTCGCAATCGTCCTCGCGGCCACGTTCACGATGGCTGTAGTGCCGCACATCCCAAACCCGGATCGAGCGCACGAAGTCGAATTCCCGGCCGCTGATGTCTATGTCTGCGCCACCTTCCACCACCTGGGCCAAGATGATTTGACCAACCGCTTGGCCGCGCTGGTGGCTGGCTTCCCAGATTCTGGGAGCCATGCTTTGCACCGGCGCATGCCCTGCCACCCCCATCGGACAACGCCAGATCTGCAAGGGCGGCTCGATCGGCCAGGGTGTGATGCGGCGGATGAACACCGCTCGAGCGTGAGAACATTCTGCTGACGCGGGCCACCCACCAGCTAGGCAAAGCAGAATGGCGCAGTCAACTTGGTAGGCTTTCGCCGCCTGGGGAGCCACACTGGAAAGAACGGCCATCGCGACCCCAACACACCATTTCCTGATGAGTACACACCACATAGCATTAAGCACCTTTTGATTACATTGCTATAATTCTGATATCCTATGCCTATCACGGCCTGATACACCATATGCGGGCATAGACTTTTTGATACTCGCGCGCGTTTTGTGGAATATATTCCGTAGAGCGATCCTCATGATTTGGCCGAAGACAGGCCATGAAACTGAGGGAACAAGTAGGGCTAAATATCCGGAATCTAAGAAGTTCCAAGGGTATGAGCCAAGAACAACTAGCTTTAGCTGCTGACATTGATCGCAGCTATGTTAGCGAAATCGAACTCGCCAGATTTTCGGCATCAGTCGATCTTCTAGAGAAGATCGCGCGTGCCCTCGATGTCGCTCCGAAGGAATTGTTTAACGAGAGGGGCTAGTTATGCCCGGATTTGAGAATGTTCGCTCAATCGCCGAAGCCATTGGCCGCGTTAAGTGTATCAACACAGGCGTTGAAATCGGTCTGCTCTACCGATGGGACAACGGCGAGACCCAGGCAGCATTATACGATGGCTGCGATCCTACATCACCGAACCGCCCCGATCATCCGTCTGAACCGGACAATGGAGGAAACCGCAGCTAAGGGCTGGAGCGCACTTTGACCGATGCTGCGCTCGGGTCGGAAGGCAGCTAAGCGCAGATAGCGAGCTTTGCAAAGTTGCGGACTGTGGTCGCCCTTCGTAACTTGGTTGCATGCCCGAGCGAAACCGAGATTGTGTTGCAACGCGATTAACTGCACCTGTGGCCACGTCTGCGCCAATGCCTTTGCGCTCCCGTCGCTTGAAGCGTTGTCCACTACGATGACTTCCAGCACGGGGCCTTTCTGGTCAAGAACGGCCCCGACGGCCCTTAAGGTCAAAGTAGAGGTGTTGTAGCTGACAATGATTACGCTCAATTCAGGGCTTGTTTCGTATTCAAAATGGTCGAGCGTCCCTGTCATCGCGTTTCAGCGCCTCGCGTTCCAATGACATGGGCGGGCACACCTGCAACGATTTGATCCATACCCACATCGCGCGTGACCACAGCCCCCGCCGCAATTACAGCACCGTCTCCGACATGCACACCGGCGAGAATAATCGCTCCGCCGCCGATCCAAACGTCAGCGCCAATCACGACATCGGCGGCATCCATGCGCTGTGCGTGAACCGGCGCACCATCGTGGAAACGATAATTTGCAGCCGTGACGAGCACGTTCGGCCCAAGGATCGTATCGTCTCCAACGAAGATGCGTGCGTGTTCCGGCCCGGCCCAAAGGCGCGTATTCTCTCCCACGAGGACGCGCTCACCCAGACTTATCCGATGACCATATGCAAAGGTTGCAGTCGGACTGATCCGGGTTTCCACGCCGATCGTCATGGCGCGGCGCGGTTGCACATTGGCGTAGTTGTAGTAGTTAACCAATTTCAACAAGTGTGCCCATGCGCGCGGATCAATCGTGGCACCGACAAGGCGCAGGACTCGTTGAACGCGCGTACGCTTGTGTCTCGAATACTCGATGCGAAACCTTGAACCAGCGTGATCCGGTAGCGTGTCTTGCTCTTTGTCCCAGCTCATGACCAGCCACGTCGGTCGGGCCGCCAGTCAGACGCCGCGGGCTTGCGGGCCAGAGGCGCGAGGAGCCGCGCGGCGGCAAAGGCCCAGGCTCCGAGTGCGTCAGCGGGCGTCAACATCTGCCGCAAGAGCGCGTTTCGTTGGCCCGGGGCCTTTGGGGCATTCAGGCCCATCGCGCGCAGTTCTGCCTCGCCCTGCAACCAACGTGCGCGCATGCGTACCCACCCGAGAAAATTTGCAGGCGGGCGCGTGCTGGCGGTTACCTGTGGCACCATCAAGCGTCGATGCGGCGCAATCCTTGCAGCCATGAAGCCGTCGTCGCCCATTATGTCCGGCCAGCGCCGCCAATTGGTGCGCCCGGCCTTCGACACGCCGACGGCTCCCAAGAATGCCGTTTGTTGTGCGAAGGGCAACGTGTCCCATGTTCGTGCCATTGCGGCAGAGAGGGCCGATACGCCATGTGCGGTATGAATACGGCGTGCCGCGACGAGATCGGCCTGCCCGTCCAGAAGTGGCCGGAGCAACGCATTCAGCCCACCCTTCGAAAGGGTAACATCAGCGTCGAGGTAAAGCCGCGGAAACAGCCCCTCCAAGGCGTCGTCTCCGGCTTGGAGGGCGGCAGTCTTTCCCGGCCTTGGCAGAACGATGATGACGGTATCCGGCCCGGCCAGAGCCCGAATCACATTTGCGCTGTCGTCGCAGCAGTCGTTGCAGACCCAGACTGGTCGTGCCGGCAGTCCTTTGGTTTCCGTCAGAAGCGCCGGGACTGTCTCCCGTAACGCGGCAGCTTCGTTGCGGACGGGAATCACAATACCAAAAGGTGGCAAGCGTGCGGGCATGCTATTCCTTCGGGTTCGTGAACAGGAAGACTGCGCCCGTCGCCCAGACCAGTGCAGAGGCCAGCGATGACAGACTGGCAATGTCTGGTGACAAGCGCAGATCGAGTAGCATCATCACTGCCCCGAGTCCGAGAAACACGCCCTTTGTCGAAACCATCCAGCGTGACCCCAGTAGTGTGACAGGACGGTGTGCCGGTAACCAGGTTTCCCATTTACCGTGCGCCTCATCCGGGTTGATTTCCTGTAAAAATTCTTTGATCTGCGCGGTGCGGACGCCGTGATGACACCATTGCAGCACCGCGGCGAGCACCACGCATTGAAATACGAGACCCAGCACAGAAGCCGCATCGGGCTGTAACGCCGCGCCGGCGGCCAACGCGGCGAATATCACTGGAAGCCCCTGCAAAAGCATGTTCTGCAACAGGATGCGCAGCTTCAGCTCCTGTCGTAAGGACTGGATTTCAATATCAATGCCGCTGTTTTCTACCATGCCATCCTCTTCCAGATTTTCCAGCGACGCGTCACCCGGTCGGCCCAGATGGCAGGGCGTCTGCGATAACGGTCTCCATACCAGGGCATCAGACGCAACCCGTCCGTCCCGCGGTCTCGATAGAAGTTCGGCACGGGATGAAAGTTTCGCATCTTCAGGTGGAAGACGTCGCAACCCGCCGCAGCCTGGGGTGGGACAATCCAGCGCCAGTCCGCCGCGACGCGCCGTCCCCGCGCTTGTTCGCGTTGGTGAAAGGTCATGAACTGTTCGGAGGCCCGGTGATGATCCACAATGGTCGCCTTCGCGCTCTGGAAGGAATGCAGGACCGCGCGATTGAGTTCGGTCAAGGTCTCATCGCACCAGAAAGGTGTAGTAGTGTCAATCGCAAGTGCTCGGGCAATCTGTGGCAGAAGGTTGTAGCGTTGCACATCCGCGAAGTTTCGAGAGGCGATCTCGGTGCACATGTAGAAGCCATTGAAGGGGGCGCAGGGGTAGTCGACACCCCCGATGGTCAGTATCATATCGCTGACCAAGGGCACCGCGTACCAGCGGAGCCCGAGCATGGAGAGCCCTGCCCTGACGGGATGCTCGATGTCGATTTCGCGGATGTAATCACTTGGCGGTTCTATCATGACCCGCCGGTCCTTCGTATCGCGCACGAAGTAGGGCAGCAGATCGAAAGGTCCCGGTTCGTCATCCGGGTGCCACCCCATGGATCGCGCCAGTCGCGTCGCCTCGGCGTTTTGTCGATCGCCTATGACCGTGCCATCGGGAAGGTGGTGACAGGCGTATCGCACGATTTGCGAACTCTCGATCCAAGGCGGCAGATCAGTTCCTACGACAGGTGCAAAAACCGTGATGAGGGATCGGATTCCTCCGCCGGAATCGGCCTCTCGCAGGTGGTCCGACATACGCGCCGCAATGGCGTGCGGGTCTGTAATCTCGCGACAATCGGCGACTTCGAGGCTTTCCCATGGCAATCTGCCGATGCATCGACCGGTATTGCGCCAGGCGAGCCGCGCACCGAAGGCGAGCTCTTCCGGATTGTGGTCGTAATGCCCCCGTTTCCGCAAGTCGCGCCGCACCTCGGCCCAACGCCGTTGGCGCAAGGCGCGACCATGACCGGCAGCATCATGGTAGGCATCGAGGAATGCGCGGGCTTCCTCGTATATCTCAAGCGCCGAAAGACGTCTGACACGGCGCGCCAAGGCGCTGCCGGTCGTGGCATCCGCACGCCCGAACATGGCTTTGATCTTGCGTCTCACATCAGACCATCGAACTGACGTGCCGAATCCGAAAGGGCTTGCCGGTTTATCTGATGCACTACCGCAAGCGCACGGGCCTTCGCGCGGCGGTAGGCGCGGTCAGGTGGCGAGCGGTATCGATATTCAGAGCGAGCGCGCTCGTTCCTGTCCTCTCGAATTTCCAAGGGCAGCCGGTCTTCACCGGCCTTGTCCTGCATGGCTTCCCAGATCGGTGTGCCCGTGTGCAAGGTGAAATCGTTGAAATGCACACGCCCGAGAAACTCGGCATGGGCTTCGAGAAAGTCCGCGGTTGCTTCCATGTCGGCGGCGGTTTCCCCCGGAAACCCCTTGAACATGGTACAACGGACCGACAAGCCCACGGCGTGTGCGTCGCGTATGAAACGCGAATTGCCCTCCACCGAAGATCCCTTCCGCATAGCGTCGAGCAAGCGTTGGCTGCCGCTTTCAAGCCCGAAGGAAATGCGCCGCATGCCGCCTTCAGCTGCGGCCTCGAGGTCTGCGCGAGACAAGCCGTTGTCTTGGCGTTGATCAACGTGAACCGTCCCTATCCATTCGGCACCCCGCACATACCGACCAATGTCCCGGCCGATGCCCCGCAGCATCTCCGGCCACGAGTTGAGCTTGAGATCCAGAAAAAGGAAGTTCGTGGTGTCATGTCGTCGGGCCTGTTCCTCGAGTTCCAGAAGCACGTTCTCGACACTGCGGGTGCGAAATGTGCGCCCCGATGCGGAGATCACATCCGAGCAGAAGAGACACTTGTCCCACTGACAACCCCGCCCCGTCATGACCGGAATGATCCGTACGGGATAGCGATCCCATGGGAAATCAGTGAAGTCAGGCACGGGCGACCGGTCAAGCTGCCGTAGCGGGGCCGCGGGAGCGGATGCTTTCCCGTCAGGCAGTTTTACCCCTTTGAATTGAAGAATATCATCGCCCTCGTGCAGCGCTTTCACGATGTCAGGCAGATCGCGATCAACCTCTGCGCCGACGATCGCGGACAGTCCCGGCAGATCTTTCCAAGCGGTGGCAACGTCGGGAAGATTGAACATCGGGCCGCCCAGTACGACCGGCACACCGCGCGCCTCTGCCATGCGCCCGATCTGGCCAACCGTTGCACGGTGCTGCAAATAGGCCGAAAGAAGCACCGCGTCGGGTTTGCGGTCAAGAGCGCGTCTTGCCTCGCGCAGTACGGTGGAATGTGGACGTTCGATATGATGTTCACGCAGACGACGGGCAAGATCCCGCATTGCGAGCACGGGGGTCCAGTCGGTCAGGTGTATGCGGCGCAGAACGTGATCTCCGATCCACTCGCGCCGTTCACGCATCGTCGCGGGCGCATCGAAGGCCAGCGGGCATAAAACCTCCACGCCATGTCCGCGATCCCGCAAAGACGCGGTCAGAAGACCTATGGCAAGCGTCGGAAAGCTGGCGAAGTTGTTCAGGTCCACGATCAGGATATTCAAACTATTCGCGGCGTGGCCCTCCACAGTGCCTTTTTCCTGGTGCGCTTTGGGTCTTGCAATTTCGACAGTTCTGGCGGGCTTTAACTCTCGGCTCTGACGGGTCAAAATTCGTTGCACCTCCACAATAAGATACATTAACTTTTGCAGATATAGGTAAGCATACTTCGTGTTGCCGTGTAAACTTGGTTCATTGGCAGGCTGTGGTGTTGAAACGCTGCGCAAAACCAATCCCGAGGGATGTGCCCAACACTGGGCCATATTGATGGTGTTTACCCCCTCATATTGCACGCCACCGCTGCATGCCGCAGGGCGTAGCCAAGGCGGTCGGGCAGTAGGACTTCCGGCAGCTAAGGGCTGACAGCCGTCATCTGAGCGTTTCCATCAGGAACGGTTTGCGAACTGGGGGCGCCCTCACTCCTGTGCGAGCAACTCGATCATCTGCGCGTAGGCTTGCGTCAGCTGCTGCACCTCGTCGAACACCGCGCGCCGTTCGCGCTCAAGACAGCGGAAGTAGGCCTGTGCATCGTTGAAGTAGATCTCGAAGTCCTGGCGGAGCAGATCGGCATAGGCGCGGATATCGGCCGGCTCAGCGGGCAGGAAGGGCGGTGAGGGGGCCATGCAGCCTTGCGCAAATCTCGCCGTGCCCGATGCCATCACCAAAATCGCCACGCCCCACATTCGCATTGCTATCATCCTGACTTGGATTCCAAAGGTTGCTGCAGTATTTTTTCATTAACGCATAACGACTGTATTGGCTCTCAATATACGTATTGATTGCATTATTATAATCTTGTAGTGATCTGGCAGTCCATGGGGGACAACCGGATCTCTGCCAACGTGCGAAGGCCCGGATCAATGAACTGGATGCAAGACGCCCCGAATGTTGTCAGTGAAGACGGATTGCGCAAACTGCTTGCCGAGGGTCACTCGGCGGATGTGCTGTGCCGGGTCACCCCGCAACGCACGACGGCGCAATGGTCGGGGGTGTGGACGGTGCATTGCGTCTCGCCCGATAGCGAAGAGCGCCGCCTGCTGGTTACGGCGCGCAACACCATGGCGGCGCGCGAGTTCAAGACCATCAACGGACTCACGAGTTTCCTGGCCAGCCTCGGGTTCGAGGTCGTCTCCATCCCCATGGTGGAAGGCAAGGTCGGCGCGCACCGCCTCGCGCAAGCCGAGTAGCACCCGCACGGCCCTCGCCTGCCTCGCGGCACTGGTCTCCTCCCCAGCCATGGGCGAGGGCTTCGTTCTTGCCATGGCGGCCGATGGCCGGTTGGCAGCACAGGCGCCTCAGGCGGGATTTGCGCAGAGCTATGTCGCCGGGCGCCCCGCTCGCGCATCGGGACTGGTGGTGTTTGGCGGCGAGGACGACACGGCCGCCGCGCCTGAGCGCAGGCCCACGCCAAGCACGGAACGTGCCGCCGCGCAACCGCGCCCCGAGATCCTGACAGCGCTTCAGGACACGGCCACACGCTATGGTGGCCATCCGGCGTTGCGCAAGGCCGGGCTCTCGGTCTCCGACTGGCTCGCGCTGTTTCAGGCCAATATCGAAGTCGAGAGCGCGTATCGGCCCGGCGCGCTGAGCTCAGTCGGGGCGATCGGGCTCGGGCAGCTGATGCCCGGCACCGCCGCAGATCTTGGGGTCGATCCCCTTGACGTGACGCAGAACCTCGACGGCTCTGCGCGCTACCTGCTGATGATGATTGCCCGTTTCGGCAGGCCCGACCTGGCGCTGGCCGCCTATAACGCAGGGCCCGAGGCGGTCGCGCGCCATGGCGGCATTCCTCCCTACACCGAGACCCAAAATCATGTCCGCCGCGTCATGGCGGTGCGTGACCGACTGAACGGAGCCTCCTGATGCCCACTCAATTCCGACTGTTCCTGGGCCTGGCGCTGGCCTGCCTCATGATTGCCGAGCCCGCGCTGGCCCAAAGCATCGACCTTTCCCCGGTGCAGAACCTGCTGCAGGGCATTGTCGATACGATCACCGGCCCGCTTGGCATCGTGATCGGCACGCTGGCGCTCATCGGCGTGTTCCTGTCCTGGCTGTTCGGAATCCTGGACTTCCGCCAAGCGCTCTGGGTGCTGGTCGCCATCGCGGGTATCGCCGCGGCGCCCACCATCGTGACGGCCATCTGGGGCGCGTGAGGTCGGTATGGCAGAGCAGACCCGGCTCTTTCTCGGCCTCATCCGCCCGCCCAAGCTCATCGGCCTGCCGATCATATATGCGATGGTCTGGCTCTTCGGCTTCGTGCTTGTCTTTCTCTGGGTACAAAGTTGGCCCGTCGTGATCCTGGCGGGCCTCGCCTACCCTGCGCTCTGGAAAGCCGCCGATTGGGACCCAGCGTTTCTGGAAGTGGTGATGACATCGCTTCAGGAGACACCCCCCACCGCCAACCGTGCCATCCATGGGGGCGACAGCTATGCGCCCTGAGCCGGCCGAGCCCTTGACCGGCCTGCCCGCCTGGGCCGGGCGCGAACGGCCCATGGCGGCCATGCTACCCTATGTCAGCCTCGTCGGTGACGTGACCATCCGTACGCGCGGCAATGCGCTTTTCCAGTGCATCCGACTGGAAGGCATCAACAGCATGACGCGCGACGACGCACATCTCGAGAAGACCCGCGCGCGGCTCGCCGCAATCATCGCGCAGATCGGGCCGGAGTACGGGTTCTATGTCCATAAGGTCTCCAAAGCGATCGCGACCGATCTGCCGGAGATGCCCGGAGACGGATTTGCGCACGAAGTCGATGCGCGTTGGCGCGCCGGTCTCGCCAAGGCCGGGCTGCGCGACAAGACCTTGACGCTGACAGTGATGAAGCGGCCCCCCGCTGACACCCGGCTGCCCCTGCGCCGCGCGGCCTCGCTTAAGCAGATCAAGGCCGAGACGGCCACGCAGCTGCGCAAGCTGGACGAAGTGGTGGGCTTTCTGATGTCGTCCTTTGCCGAGATGCGCCCGCGCCTGCTCGGGGCTGAGAGCGGCGAGCTTTTGGGATTTCTGGGCGGGCTGAACATCGGCGCCGAGCGCCCGCTTTATCCAAAGTCGCGCTTCGGCATTGTCGCTGAAGATGTCGCCAATACCCGCGTCACCTTCCAGGGTCGGACCTTTGTTCTGGATGACGGCACGCCCGGCCGCCGCGTCGGCACCAGCTTTGCCATCAAGACCTACCCGGCCAAGACCCGCTGCACCATGTTCGACGAACTGAGCCTGCCCATCGACATGGTGGTCACCCATTCCTTCACGCCCATCAACAACAACATCATGGCCAGCCGCATCAAGCGTCAGCAGCGGTTGATGAAGGCCAGCGACGACGGGGCGATCTCGCTCACGGAAGAACTGGTCGACGCCCTCGATGACCTGGAATCCAAGCGCCTGAGCTTCGGCGATCATCACATGACCGTCACCGTCTTTGCCGACGACGAAGACAAGCTCGATGCGATTGCCGCCGAGATCCGCAACATCGCGGCCAGTGAAGGCGTTACGCTGGTCAGCGAGGCCTTCGCGGCACGCGCGCATTATTTCGCGCAAGTGCCGGGCAATGGCCAGATGCGCAGCCGCAAGGCCGCCATCACCAATGTCAATTTCGCGGACCTGGCAGCGCTGCATCGCAGCCCTCTGGGCAAGACAGGCAATCAGGTCCCTTGGGGCAAACCGATCACGCTCTTTCCGACCCCGGAGCGCTCGGGCTATCTCTTCAACTACCACGAGACCGGCAGCCCCGACAGCGAGCCCACCGGCGGGCATACCCTGATCCTTGGCCGCCCCGGCTCGGGCAAATCGGTGCTCTCGGCTTTCCTAATGACACAGGCGCGCCGCTGCGGGGCCCGGGTCTTCGTCTTCGACTACCGCATGGGCATGGAGATGGCCGTGCGCGCCGGTGGCGGGCGCTACGCCACCATCAAGGCCGGCGAGGCCACCGGGCTCAACCCGCTGCGCACCGAGATCGACCGGCGCGGACAGGCCTGGCTGTCTGATTGGCTCGCCACCCTCCTGCACCGCCCGGACAAGCCGCTCAGCCCCGTGCAGATCAACCGGATCCAGGACGTGGTACGCCAGAACGCGACCGCCTCGGACCCAGACTTGCGCAACTGGCAGGACCTTGCCTCGCTTTTCGTGGCCGGCGCCGATGAGGGCGATCTTTTCGAGCGCATCCAGGAATGGACCGCCGAGGGGCGCTATGGCTGGATTTTCGGGCAAAGCGGCGAGGACACGTTTTCCCTGGCCGGGGATATGGTCGGCTTCGATCTCACCGGCATTCTCGACAGCGAGAGCGAGAAGGAACGCATGGCCGTCCTCTCCTATCTCTTTCGCCGCATCGAGCGCGTGATCGAAGACCGCCAGCCCACGCTCATCATCATCGACGAAGCCTGGAAGGCGCTCGACAATGCGTATTTCGCGGACCGGCTGTCGAACTGGCTCGTCACGGCGCGCAAGCAAAACGCCGTCGTTGTCATGATGACGCAATACGCCAGCCAGCTCGAGAAGACCCGCACCGGCAAGACCATCGTCGAGGCCGTGCCCACACAGCTGCTGCTGCCCAATATCCGCGCTGCGGCCAGCGATTACGCCATGCTGGGCCTCACCGAGAAAGAGCTCGAGGTGCTGCTCGGCACCACCAGCACGTCCCGCTTGGCGCTGGTGCGCGATGATCAGGGCTCGGTCGTCATCGATGCCGATCTGAGCGCGCTCGGCCCCTACCTCACCATCCTCGGCGGCATGGAGAAGGGCGAAGCCCTCGTGGGCGCCGATTACCGCGACCGTCCGGACTTCTGGAGAGTGACATGATCCACAGAGTGACCCGCCGCCTCATCCTGATCGGCCTCGGCCTGACCTTGTCGGCCTGCGCACAATACCAACCCTCCGAGGCGGAGTGCTTCAACAATTTCGCGGAAGTGACACGCAGCAATTGCAGCTTCGATCTGCTCAGCCCCATGGCGCCCGTCGATGGCTAGGCCCCACGCGTCCTTTCTGGGCCTGGTGCTCGCCCTCGGTCCGGCCGTCACGGCCGCGGCGCAGGGCGTGCCGACCTTCGATCTGGGCCAGTTTCTCCAACGCGAGCAGATCCTGAGCCAAGGGGACCGGGACATTGCCCTGCAGCGCGACCGGCTCAGCCGGGACGAAGAGCTGGCCGCTCTCGAGGCAGACCAGCTGGCCGCCCTCGATGATCTGCTTGAGGCCACGACGCTTGGCACCGGCACCACCGGGGCCACCATCGCGCGCCTTGAAGCGGGCCGCTCGGACGAGACCGCCGCCACCGCGCTCTATGGCCCGACCGATCCCAACCCGGCCGCGCCGCAGATGTTCGGTGATGCCGCCGGCACCATCGAAGAGCTGATCATTCGCGCGGCCCAGGAGACGCAAAGCATGGCCGGCGTGCGCGCTGCCGGCCTCTCGGTCCGGCAATGGCGCTGTCTCATCCAGGCGATGATCTGGCAGGAAAGCAGGTTTTCCATAGGGGCGCGCTCGCCCGTCGGCGCCTTTGGCCTCACCCAGATCATGCCGGGCACGGCGCAGGACCTCGGGATTTACCCGGCCTACTACGAGGACCCCTACATCCAGGTCACCGGTGGCGCGCGCTATCTCGCGCAGATGTTGGCCATGTTCGATGGCAATATCATCCACGCCCTGGCCGCCTACAACGCCGGGCCGGGCAATGTGCAGCGCTATGGCGGCGTGCCGCCCTTTGAAGAGACGCAGCACTACGTCCAGGTCATTCCCGCACGCTACAACCTCTACCTTGCCCGCGTGGGCGGCGTGGACGCGCGCGGCACGATCGATCCCGTCCTGCTGGCCAATGCCTCAATGAGCCTCACGGCCCATGGGGCCGGTCTCTACGGCGATTATTCCCTGGTCTCAGTGCAGGCCGCCGCCGCGCGCATCCAGGACATCATCACCCGCATCGCAGAGACGGAGGATATCCATGCCGCCATGTCCCTCAACACATATGCCCGCGCCGAGTTGGTCCGGCTCATGGCCATTCGCACGCGCCTCAAGGCCGCCGGGACCCGACCGCTCAGTGCCGAAGCGCTGGCCATTGCCGCCGCCCAGGCCCGCGAACAGGCGTTCTTGCACTTTGATCTGGAGGTTCTGCCATGAGGCACCCGGTAATTCGGCTTTTGTCCACGATATCGACCTGCGCCCTGCTGGCGGTGCCCCCCGCGCTTTCCCAAGGCGTGCCCACGGTCGACACCCGCAACATCGCCCAGGAAATCCGCCAGCTGCAGCAAATGCTGGAGGATTTCGGGATCCAGTCCAATCAGCTCGACGCGGCCCTGGAACAGATCGATCTCGTACAAGATCAGCTCGACACGCTGAACGAGACCTATGCCGCGCTCACCGGGGCCACCGATATCATCGAGATGGCCATGGGCGGCGACCTCGACGGGCTGCTCGATCAGGAGTTCAGCGATCTGATGGACGTGATCAACCAGATCCAGACCGGGGATTTCTCCGGGCTCATCGGCGATGCCGGCCCCGAGATGGAGGGCCGCATGACCGACGCGCTGGAAGAGGCCGGCTTCGATCAGGACACGCTCTCCACCATGTCGACCAGCGGCAATCCGGGCGCCGAGCGCACCGCCGGCCAGGCCAGCACCGGCGCGGTGATGTCGGCGGCCGCGCAGAACAGCTACGCCGAGGCCGCGCAGTCGCTGGAACGCGTCGACCAGCTGGTCGATCTCATCCCGGACATGGAGACCCTCAAGGAAGCGGTTGATCACAACACCCGTGTCACCGCCGAGCTCGCCATCGCCATGACGCGCATGTGGGAGCTCGAAGCCGTCCAGACCGTGGGCGCAGGCCAAGCCGGGGTCGCCGATGCAGCCACCCTCGCCGAAGAGCGCCGGTATATGGATTTCACCCTGCCGGATTTGCGGTGACCGATGGCCGAGGACCGCGAGATCATCGAAGAAGAACTGGTCTATGGCGCGCGCCGCCGTGAGCTCTTCTGGCAAAAGCTCGGGGTTACGGGTTTGGGCTTTGGCGCCCTGGGCTGCCTGGCGGCGGCCCTTGTCGCCATCCTCGATACCGACCCCGCCCCCCTCATTGTGCCCTTCGACAGCGAGACCGGCATGGCGCTGCCCAATGCCGTGGTGGAAGCCGTCACCCTCACCGAGCGCCCGGCCATCATCGAGGCCCAGATCTATCGCTATGTCACCGACCGTGAGGCCTACAACCAGCTCGACAACGATCTGCGCGTCGAGCGCGTGCTTTCACAATCCGATGGCGCTGCCGCCACAAGCCTGCGCGCGCTCTGGACCAGCGGGCATGAGGACTATCCGCCGCAAAACTACGGTGAAGACGCCCGACTCGAGGTCGAGATCCTCTCGATCACGCTGATCAGCGCCAACCGCGCGCAAGTACGCCTGCGCAAACGTCTGAGCGCGCCGCGCGGCAGCCAGACCGGGCTTTTCACCGCCACGTTGATGTTTGCGTTTCGCCCCGAAGAGCGCCGCGCGATCGATGATGTCTGGCAAAATCCGTTCGGCTTCACCGTCACCGAATACGCGATCCGCTCGGATCGACTGGAGGAGTAGATGCGCGCGGTTCAACGCTCCGGCGCGGTAATCGCCGCACTCAGCCTGCTTCTGGCCAGCGCAGCCCTTGCCGAGGTCCAGCCGCGCCGCGGCACGCATGACGCCCGTGTGCGCCTCGCCACATTCCAGGACGGACAGGTCTACCAGATCCGCACCAGCCTGACCCATGTCACCAGCATCGAGTTCGGCCCCGGCGAGACCATCCGCTCGATCATCGCGGGCGACACCGAAGGCTTCCTGCTCGACGGTGTTCCCGGTGGTCAGGCCTTCGCCATCAAGCCCGTGGTCTCCGGCGCCCATACCAATATCACCGTCTACACCAACCGCCGGAGCTATTATTTCAACGTCACCGAAGCATCGTCCCCCACCTTCTACGTGATCCGGTTTCGCTATCCCGAGGCCGCGCGCGATGAACGCCGCGCCATCGCACGCCAGCCGGACAACCATGCCTATGGCGTCAGCGCCCGCTCCGAGATCACGCCAATGGAGATCTGGGATGACGGGACCTTCACGTATTTCCGCTTCGAGGCTGGCGCGCCCGTGCCCGCAATCTTCCGCTGGTCGGCAGGCCGGGAGCGCAGCGTCAATGCTATGGCGCAAGACGACGGCGTGATCCGCGTGTCCGGCGTGACGGCACGGTGGGTCCTGCGCCTCGGCGACGCGGAGGTCTGTATCCAGGATATGCGCGACGGGGGCAGCGATGACTGAAACGGCCGAGCTGCGCAAACGCCTCGAGGCCTTGGAAGGCAGCGGATCAACCGGCGGCGGCCGCAAGCGTCCGTCGCTTCTGATCCTTGTTGCGGGGATCGCGGGCGCTACGGCCTTGATTGCCGTGGTGGCGCTCATCTCCGGCGGATCGGAACCCGAGCCCCTGGAGACCGCCGCGCCGGCCGAGTTTCAGGATGGCGGGCCGGGGTTTGGCGCGCTGGAGCCGCGCAGACCCGCCGAACCGGACCCAGCCCCTGCGCCGCCAGCCACGCCCGATCCCGAGACCGAGGCCCTGCGCGCGCAGCTCGACGAGATGCGCACGGAACTGGAGGCCCTGCGCAATGCGCCTGCCCCGGAGGCCCCGGCGCCGGATACGGCCGCGCTGGAGGCTTTGAACGCAGAGATTGCGGCGATGCGGAGCGAGGCGGCTGAGGCAGAGACCGCCCTGCGCGCCGAGCTCGATGAGCGCGCGCGGCAAATCCAGCGCCTGCAAACCGATCTGGAGCTGGCCCGCCTCGAGACACCCGCCACGCCCGGCGCGACAGGACCCTCCGACGAAGAGCGGCGCCTGGCTGAGCTCGAGCAGCGCCGCGCGGAAGCGCGCGCCATCCGCGAGGCGCGCATCGCCAGCCCCATCATCGCCTTCGGATCCTCGGGCAGTGCCAGCGATGAAAGCCCCGCAGACCAGCGTCGCCTCGACGGAGAGACCGATTTTGTTCGCAACGGCGCACAGCCCGCGACCGTCACACAGGCCTTCGCAATCGTGAACCCCGCCAACACCGTGGTCCAGGGCACCATGATCCAGGCGGTTCTGGAAACGGCGATTGACAGTCAACTCGCCGGCCCGGTTCGGGCCATGATCTCCGAAGATGTCCATGCCTATGACGGCAGCCGCGTGCTCATCCCCCGCGGGTCGCGCCTTATCGGGCGCTATCAATCCGGCGTCGATATTGCGCAGCAACGCATCACCATCGCCTGGGATCGGATCATCCTGCCCGACAATCAGACCGTCGAGATCAGCGCCTTCGGCGGCGATGAGCTGGGCCGATCCGGGACCACCGGTTTTGTCGACAGCCGCTTTGGCACCCGCTTCGGCTCGGCCGCGCTCATCTCCCTGATCGGAACGCTGCCCTCCGTGGCGGCCGAGTCGACCGAGGACGCCCGCGCCGCCGATGCGCTCGAAGGCAGCGCCGAGAGCCTGCAGGACAGCACCCAAAGCGTCATCGGCGAATATCTCTCCGTCGCGCCCGTCATCCATGTCGACCAGGGCGCGCGCGTCACCGTCATGGTCGATCGCGACCTGGAGATATTCTGAGCCATGGCCGCCAGCTATCTGCAAAGCTCGCTCGACAAGCTGCCGGACGCCCGCGATCCCAAACTGATCGAGCTGAGCATCAATCCCGACGGCACGGTCTGGGGCGAGATCCAGGGGAACCATTTCATGCGCAAGCGTGACACAAGGCTCACGCCCCATGAGGCCCACGATCTGGGCACCCAGATCGCCTCGGCGGCCAACACCACCCTCAGCCGCGCCAAACCCATCGTCTCGGTCAGCATCACCTATCGCGACCGCCCGATCCGGGCACAGGTGATCCAACCGCCCGCCGTCGAAGGCGGTTTTGCCATCTCGCTGCGCTTTTTCGCCGATCTGCCCCTGGACCAGATCCAGCTTGCCTACCTCTTTGGCTCCGAGCGCAGCGCAGAGGCCGCGCGCCGCGCGCGCAATGCCGAGCTGCGCGCCGTCGTCGCCACCGGCGATATCGAAGCCGCCATCGCCTTCTGCGTCCACCACAAGCTCAACATGATTGTCTCCGGCGGCACCTCCACTGGCAAGACTGTCACCGCCCGCAAGATCCTCTCCTTCGTGCCCGATGCCGAGCGCATCGTCACTATCGAGGATGCGGCCGAGCTGCGGCCCGGCCAGCCCAATACCGTGACGCTCATGGCCGACCGCGAGGCGCCTGAGCGCAGTGCGGATCAGCTGCTCACCGCGACCCTGCGCATGCGACCCGACCGGATCGTTCTGGGCGAGGTTCGCGGGCCCGAGGCCATGACATTCCTCGAGGCGATCAACACCGGACATGGCGGCTCACTCACAACGCTACACGCCGAGACCCCGCAATTGGCCATCCAGCGCCTGGCCATCGCGGCTCTCAAGACCAACCTGCCGATGACCTACCAGGACATGATCCATTACATCACCGGCTCGATCGACGTGATCGTCCAGGCCGGCCGGCTCAGCGGGGCTCGTGGCATCACCGAGTTCTACCTGCCGGACACCGAAACACAGACCAGGGAGACCACAGATGTTTGAGTATCTGACACGCCAGATCAATACCGGCCGCGCCAAGCCAGAGGCCTATGCCGAGGCGCTGAATGCCCTTGGCCGCGAAGGCTGGGAGCTTGTCGCCGTCACCCCCGATTTTAACGGTGAGCATATTCTCACCGCCTTCCTCAAGCGCCCGCTCAAGGCAGCGGACTGAGGCCGCCGGGCCAAGGAGCAGTCTCATGGGCGTCGTCACCTGGATGGTCGAGACCACCGACAGCTACCTCGACGGGGCGGCCGAGACGACCTTTGGCACTGTCGCCAGTCAGGTGGGCGGGATCATCGCGGTCGGCTCAACCCTGGCCGTCATCGGCGTCTTCGTGAACATGGCGCTGCAGGTGCGCTCCATGGACGGGCGCACCGCCTTCTGGTTCGCCATCAAGCTCACGCTGATCACCCTTTTCGCGCTCAACTGGGTGCAGTTCAACGTGGTGGCCAGCGCGCTCATCGACGGGCTCGACCAACTCGCCGGGGGCATGATCGCCGGCCTGGGCGGCGGCGGCGCGGGATCCGCCTATTTTGCCGCCGCCTTCGATGATCTCATCGGAGAGTTCGGCAGCTACCTCAATGCCGCCGGGGACAACATGCACTGGATGGCCGGGGCGCTCATTGGCGCCATCGGCGCGTTCCTCCTCGGCGTCATTGGCGCGCTGTGTGGGCTGGTGTTGATCTTTGCCAAGATCATGCTGACCTTCATGATCGGCATCGCTCCCATCATGATCGCGCTCTCGCTCTTCGAGATCACCAAGGACTACTTCCTGCGCTGGCTCTCCAGCACCGCCTCCTACGCGCTCTACCCACTGGTCATCGCCGGCGTCTTCTCGACCGTCGTGGGAATGTCGCAGTCGCTCCTGGCCGAACTCGGCGATCCCGAGGGCGCCAGCAATATCGGCGCCCTCATCCCGTTTTTCATGATGATGTTCCTTGCCGGCGGCATGATCCTTGCCACGCCGCTCATCGTCCGCGCGATTTCCGGCAACTTCATGATGGCGGCCCCGCCAAACATGCCCGGTGTCGGCGGTTTTGCGAAGGGACTGGCTGGCACCAAAGGGTCCCGCGCAAGGGCGCGGTTCGGGTCACGCTCGACAGGCGAGCTTGCAGGCGCTGGCCTCCGGCAGGCGGGAAGTGCGGCAGGCACCGCGGTGCAAAGGGTCGCCGAAAGGGCGAAACGGTTGGAGTGAGGGTGAGGGGCGAACTCACACAATGGGCAACGGCGAAGTACCTGGCTCGGGCAGAGACGGAGCTGGTAGCTGATATTTTGGACGGTCCCGCGAGGAGGGAGGTGTCTATACAAAGCTGCAGATCAAGGCTGCTGAAAGCCGCATGTAGCTATCAGGTCGTGCAATAATCCCGACCGTTCCTGTCTACCTGCAGACAACGCCCCACAAAGCAAGACTTAGTCCCTTTGTTCTGTTAGGGAGATAGAATTGCCATGGTGAACAACACCTCCGGCGATGTTGCATAAGCATATTACTTTCAAGGAGTTCCCACCATGCAGGTTGCCCGTATTTCACCAACCCTTTGGGCATTACTTTCGAGCCTCGCCGCAGCCCTCATTGCGCAGCCAGCCGTGGCACAGGACATGCGCACCATGACGGTACTTGGCTCCATCGAAGGGATGGCGGATGGCACCGAGCGTGCCTGGTCGACCATTGCGGGCGAGATCAACGGCAGTACGATGTCGTCAGCCGCATGGCGTCCTTGGTCGATGCCGGACGTGATGGGAGGTGCGCTTGACGGCATGAGCGATGAGCAGCGCGCGCAGATGCAAGAGCGCATGGAGATGATGTCCGAGATGCTGGGCGATGGCGCGGAAAATCCCCTTGCCCAGATGTTTGGAGGCGATGGCGAGGAACAGGTCCAGTTGCGGATCACGGGCGTCGATCCTGACTCGGACCGTATCCTGGTACGCGGCGGCCTGACCATCGAATTGCCGCCGTTTTCGGCTGACGCGGTCGACAAACTTTTGACCGGCCAAAATGAGGCTGAGATATCCTATCACAAGAATTTTGGCGAAGATGAAGAAATGGGGTTCTATGCGTCGTCGCATGATGTGGGCACCGCGGCCACTGTTGTCTTTGACCGACTTGAAATCGTCGAAGGTGGTGGGTTCGCCGCAGGCTCGTTCGAGGGCAATCTCTGTCCAATCCGGGCCTTGATGGGCGGTGACCCCGACCCTGAAGTTTGCATCTTGGTCGCAGGTCAATTCGAAACAGAGCTGGGTGAGGAAGAGCCGGACATGCCAGTGACTCCGAGCTCCAACTGATGAGAGCGGCCTATTGCGGGCCCTCGTCGTCAGGTTGGACGTCGCAACGCAGCATCACTGGACCGCCCATTCATGCAGGATGCAGCATTTAGATCAGGTCCGGGACAGCCATGCGGGGCGACATGACCCTGTTCCGCGGACGCGGGACCATCGCTGCGCCTTTTGCAGGACAGACACTATTCTGGCATAGAACAGGCAGGTTCCGGGGCCGGGCCGCCGCTGATAGGCTCCGGGAAAAGACCACGATGCGCAGATTGCACCGAAACCCATTATCGGGCCAACGGGCCGTGGAGAGGTTCTGATCGCAGGATACTCCCTGTTGGATCCGGAAAGGCAAAACGAACGTTGAAACATCTCATCAAGGATTTCCGCGAGACGATGAATCCACCGGTCTTCCTGGGGTCAGCCGGGTTGATCGTGCTTTTCGTGCTTTATGGTGTCTTCTTCAGTGGTCAGGCGGAGACGCAGTTCTCACGCGCGCAGGGCTGGCTCATCGACAGCTTTGGCTGGTTCTATGTGCTCGCGGCCAGTGGCATGCTTGGCTTCGTCATATGGCTGGGCCTGAGCCGCTTCGGCGAGATCCGGCTGGGCGGCGACAGCGCCAAACCCGAATTCGGGCGCTTGACCTGGTTCACAATGTTGATGGCCGCGGGCATGGGGATCGGGCTGGTGTTTTTCGGCGTGGCCGAGCCGATCCTGCACTACACCTCACCGCTGGACGCGGAACCGCGCAGCGAAGAAGCCGTACGCGAGGCGCTGTTCCACAGCTACTTCCACTGGGGGCTGCACCCCTGGGCCATCTATATCTGCATGGCGCTGCCGCTGGCCTATTTCCACTTTCGTCACGACCTGCCGCTGGCGCCCCGGTCGCTGCTCTATCCGCTGATCGGCGAACGCATACACGGCTGGATCGGCCATATCGTGGACATCATCGCGACTGTCGGCACGCTTTTTGGCGTTGGCACATCGCTGGGGCTTGGCGCGATGCAGATCAATGCCGGGCTGGGCGCTCTGACCGGGCTGGGCATGTCGCTGCCGGTGCAACTGGTGATCATTGCGGTCATTACCGGCGTCGCCACGGTCTCGGTGGTCAGCGGCTTGCACGTCGGCATTCGCCGATTGAGCGAGTTCAACATTGGTGTCGGTGCCGTCCTTCTGGCCTTTGTTCTGGTGGCCGGACCGACGATCCATATCCTCGAGACCTTCACGGCCGGAATCGGCACCTATCTCTCGGACATCGTCGAAGCGAGCTTTCGCGTCGGGCCCGCCTCCGATCCCGACTGGCAGGCTGACTGGACGCTGTTCTACTGGGTCTGGTGGATATCGTGGTCGCCCTTCGTGGGCATATTCGCAGCGCGGATCTCGCGCGGGCGCACCATCCGCGAGATGATCGCTGGCATGCTGCTGGCGCCGACACTGCTGGGGTTCTTTTGGTTCGCGGCTTTCGGCGGCACGGCCCTTTCGCTGGAATCGGCAGGCGTCGGCCGTATCGCCGAGATGTCGATGGAGGACGAGGCGCTGTCGCTCTACGCAATGCTCGCGGAAATGCCCCTGTTCATGGTGACCTCGGCACTGGCAACACTGGCCATTGTCGTGTTCTTCATCACGTCGTCGGATTCCGGATCTCTGGTGGACGTCATGGTCACCTCGGGCGGGCACCCGAACCCGCCTGCCCCCTACCGTGTCTTCTGGTGTGTCACCGAAGGCGTCGTGGCGATGAGCCTTTTGTCTGCCGGCGGGCTGATTGCCATGCGCACCGCCTCGCTCACCTCCGCGCTGCCTTTGACAGTCTTCCTGCTCGTGGCCTGTATCGGGCTGGTCCGCGCGCTGCGGATTGATGCCAAAATGTCAGGGCCACCACATCGCGCGGAGATCGCCCCGGATTGACCCAGAAAGCGATTTGCCCGTTCGGCTTCCACACACGTGGTGCAGCATGATCTCCGATCAGCGTCCCGACCATCACTTGGAGGCATTGTTGATGAACACGCGGAAAATCCCTGCGCGCAGTCGAGAAAGTCGGGCCAACCGGTTCTCGAGACCTCGTTTTGGGCGGCGTCGGTCGAACAACACTTGTTGTTTTCGGCCCAGAGCTGTCGCTCGTTCCGGCGAAGACATGCTGCGACGCGGCTAGGCAAAGTTGCCGTTCGCGAGCAATCGACCTCTTACCAACTTCTACAACGATATGGCTCTAGCGCCTGGCCTAAGAACTTCGAGCTTGAAGCACCTTTATCTCAGCGCCTATGTGAATGAATGCAGCGATGTTTTGATCGAAAACAAAGTCCAATGCCGTGCCGTAGCCTGAATTGGTTTGCGACATATCAAATCCCAGCCGGGTCAATGTTTCCGAAACTGATCCGCCCGTGTGAGCATCCGCATTCCGTAGGTCAGCCGTGAGAAAAAGAGGTGCTAGATTTGCATTGCGATCGGTGACCTCTGAGTCTTGGTGGCCACCGCTGAAATTGTCAGTCGTTTCTTGATTACTGTTTAGACGCTCAAGAATATTGGTCAGAATCTGCAGTAGTTTGAGACTGCCAAAGCTCTTGTAGCTCTTAGGATCGTGGCCCCCCTCATCAACAATCCGCCTCAAAATCCCGTTTGGTATTTTCTGCCATAGCTCGTGGATCTCTTTGCATCGGGAAAGAAATTGCTGCTCCGACATGCTTAGCGGGGCGACTTGAGCCAAGTGACTTAGCTTAGGGTAAGGCAACCAATGCTCGGCTTGTAGTTGCTCCCTAGAAACACCGATCAAGTCTTCGCATGTCAGGGCCCCCAGACCGAGGTCAGTTGTTAGCCAAGCGAGGCCATCCGCCAAGTCCAAAAGCGCCTCAAGAAACCTTTGAACTTTGGCAACGATGTGCTCTTCGTTTAGGTCGGTTTGATCTACTATTTTCTGTGGAACAACGTGTGCATGTGCCCAAACAATTTCCCTGTCGGGCTTCGGTTTATATAGTTCTCTCAGCCTGACTTGAATCAGGTTTCGCCCGACGCGTCTACAATCTGTGAATGACCATTGCCCTGAGTAAGAAGGATTGCACGTCCAATTTCCATGGGTCTGGAAAGGTGTGGTTTGGTAGAAGCTGTTTTGTTCGTACCTCTCAAGGAATCGGTCATCGAGAAAAATTGGTGTGGGTTCTACCAGAGCATTTGCACGCTGATGATCCATCGCCCCGGCAATGCCAGGCCAAGTCAAACCGGCGGCAGTTTGCACCGCGCACAGTTCCGGAGTGACTGCGCAAACCACAGCCCAAAGCTGCATCAGAGTCTTCCCGTTGATACGTCGAATGTCTAGTTCGTACCAACCACCTTCCGGCTTTGCAAAATAGTGGCCATTTTTCCCCAAAAGTTCTGATATCTCTTGCGTTTCTTGAATACTCGCCTCGTAGAAAAATACCCTTGTCCCGTGCTTCCCCTGCATCCAAAGGTATTTTCGTAGGTACTCGTTCGACATTCGCCAACTGACGTTCCGACTTGCCCGGTAGTAGTACGAACTGGAGACTTCGCCTTCAGCAACACCAAACTCAGGCAGCGATAAGTCATCATAAATCAGTCTCTGGTCGTCACCTCCGACACAACGGGGCGACAAACCAAGCGCCATCCATATTTTCTCTGCCAAGTGATAACTGTAAAATGATCCATTGCCATGAGACGCAACGACGTATTCGTGACCCGATACGCTAGGTGAATGGCCAGACAATCCGCCGAAATCATCAAATAAAGGAGTTGAAAAACTGACAACGCCATCTGAAACTTCACTAAAATCGGCAACAGAGAGCGAATCCGCTTCATTGGTCAAGGCCATGACCATGTGAACGTACTCGTAATCAGGTCCGTATTGGTCATGTTCATATCGGGCCGTAACTTCAGGTCGCTCAAATGGGTCCAACCCAACTGGGGTGAGTAGTGCCCGAAGCTTTGGCGAGATGCAGCTGTCAGGCAGGTTCAGTTCATGAAAGTAGTTAAGGGTGCTCATTTTCCCAAGCTATCTTCGAGTTCCTATTTTGGCAGCGTAGCCTTGATCACGTTTAATGCTGCAGCCAGCCGTTGTGACAGATCGCTGAAATGGTTCCTCAAAGTGCCATGGTGTTTGCGAGCGGTTGCTATTGCTAGGCGTCGTCCCTTTGGATCACCATGTGCCTTTGCAGGGTTGCGTAAAGCATGTAGCTCGCGAAGCGGAGCAACGGCATTTTTGGCCTGATCTTCGGTTCTTCCCGTTGACGCGAGGGCGACCTCAAGTACCTTAAGTGATCCCCAATCCTTTTCATAGACGCCCGTGTTGGCGTCGATTATCGCCCTCAATCCCTTGACGAGAAAGCCTTCTACGACGAGGTGATCTAGTGCCAGAATTTCGTCACCCCACTCCGAGGACGAATCCGTCACCGGATAGTGGACGGCATCGCGCATTTCCGAACCGCGCGTTTTCCACCAAGACGGCGGGTTTTGATCCAATTCGGCAATGATGCGCTTTACATCCTCCAAGAAATCATCTGTTGTTGTAAATTCGCCAAGAATGTCGGTTTGATATGCCCGTTCAGAAATTCCAGCCTTTGGCGCTTCGTTGAATGACTGCCAATATAACTGCTCATCATAGGGCAGATCCGCCAAGTAGCCGATATAGGTATGCACTTGCCCGGCCTCATTGATATCGTAAGTTTGAAGATGCCATGCGCCTCGACAACTTATGCTTCGGTCACCAAAAGTATATTTCTCTGGATCCGATTTGTACTTTTGAAGCACCTCAGGTCTAAAAAAGGCGGGCGAAATCTCCCACGGTAAGTTCGATTCGGTGAAATAATTGACGATGTGGTCGGGCGAGCACGAGGTTTCTACCAACTCATGCCCATTCTTGCGATCGATGATCAAAAAGGACGCATACTTTAGTCTGCTTTTGTCCTCTTCTTCTTTCCATTCTTCCGCCAGAGCCTCGGGAGTAAGGCTGGTGCGAACGATTATCTGCCCGTTGACATAGCTGGCGTGCTGAGGAACCTTGCGTTGCCTGTAAAATAAGTCCCTTGTCTCGAAAACATCTTCAGCGCCTTCGGGCCAGCCGGCGAACCCACCCATAGAAAACCGTGTGAAATCAAACAGGCTGACTAAACTGGTCCCAGTAAGCGCCATGTAGCTTGCCAGATCATGCGAGCGTATCGAGACTGCGCGCACTTGCTGCCAGGGATCATGGGTCACATCCAGATAGACAGAAATGATCGGCTCGATGTCTCCGCGATCATTTAGCCTGCAATAGGCATTTCTCTCATCCATGAAGTGCAGTCCAAGCGCATGCACAAGCTTCTGGCTGATTTCAATCGTAGGCTCGTAGTCCTTTACGCCTTCAAACGAGCGTACAAATACCAGCTTTTCGCTACCAACCAGAGACTTGCAGCCTGGGTAGTCCAGCGGTGCTTGCAGGTAAACGCGATGCCCCTCACCGCCACCATATACTCGCTGAATGATCCAAGAGTCATCTGGCATGATGTGAGCCCGGTCAAGATCAGCATGGTCGGGTGGGTCTAGCAGCTCATTGGGAGTCAATACCGAATGAATCAGCATGTGCGGACCGAATGCGTAGATCACGATCTCGTCGGCTTTCAGGTTGTCCTTGAGAATTTCGACGCTCTGGTCAGCGCTTTCTAGCCATTCGCCGCGATTTTCGTCCGGAATTCTTGCGATTGGTAAAAGCTTGTCCAACGTACTTTTGGGCATCCAGATCCTCGCTGGAGGGTGAAACGCAACTTTTCGGCCAATGTATGGCCTGCAATCACATCAAGGCCTCTAAAGCCTAACTCTGCTGTGTATCAAGTTCAATGTCAGCCTTTTTTTCGTGGCCGAAGCCTGTGGGCTGTTGCAGCGAACGGCCGCTCTCCGCCCCTCATGACGAATGCTGCATTTGCGAATACTATAGCCGGGGTCTGCGGCGCCGGATCAAATTCACCTGCCGACCGTTCGCGCCTTCGGTGGTTTCATCCTGCACGACGATGGGGCCGGGAAGCCCGGCCCCGAAGGCTCGTGATCAGGCCAGGTGTTCCTTGACCTTCTCGATCACGTCTTCGACCGACAGGCCGAGCCCTTCGAGCATCGACAGGTCGATCCCCTTGTCCTCGAGCATCGCCGTCACCGACTCGGGGTCCATCTCCGCGAGCGCGGAGAGGTCGATCCCGCTTTCGCTGATTTTTGATACGATCTCGTCCGAGCCACCGAGGGCGTTCATCGCCCCGCCCAGCATATCTCCAAGTCCCATGTTGTACTTCTTATTGATAAAACACGCGGCACTGCCGCCGGGTTCACCCTGCCATGTCCGCCCCCGAACCGAAAGACCCGCGCGGACCGCGTGCCCTTCGATTCCCAGGGCCGGCGCGGCTAAACTCCGGTCGGCCAGCCGTCGGTTTACTTGTCGGTGGATTTCTTGGCGGCCGGGGCCTTGGGCGCGGGGGCCGCTGCAGTCTTGCCGGCCGCTTCTGTCGCGCTCTTGGCGGTTTCGGGGGCGGTGTTCTGCATGTCCTTGCCGGCGGCCATCAGAACCTCCATCGTGTCCATCTGCAGCTTCTTGGCGATTTCAGCGAATTCGGACGCATGCTGGGAGGCCAGCTCGGACTGGGCCGAGGCGAAGTCAGTCATGGCTTGTGAATAGTCGGCCGGGTCGTCCTTCGCGGTCGCGGTCTCGCCCGCCTTTTCCAGCGTGGCCCTAGTCCATTTGGTCGACACCTCTGTCGATTTCTCGGCGGCCTCCAGCGCGACCTTGGTCATCCGCTCCATCATGGCGGCCTGCGACTTGAACGCGTCCTGCAGGGCCGCGTTATCCATGGGCATGGACCCCATCATGTCTTTCATCATCTTGGTGTAGTCGTCGGCATTGGTCATGGCGTTACTCCTTGGTTGCGATGATCGCAGAGCGTCTGGCATGACCCCTGCGGGCAGCCCCCTTCTATATGCTGCAGCGCAGCATTTCAACAGGCGATGCTGCGCTGCAGCGTCCGCGCGAACTTATCCGGGAGACGCAGCTACCCGTCAGCGAGGCCCCAGAAGCCGGGCTTTCGGCGGTGATCCTCGCGCAGGCTTGCCAGGAACGCATCGTGGGTCGGGGGATCACCGTAATCCGCGATGGCTGTATCGCAGGCCGCGCATGCAGCAAGGTGCCGGGCCGCGTGGCGGTAGCGTTTCGATTTGGCGCCCCGCAGTGTGTAATCGATCATCGCGCGGCGCATCAGCGTCGCGGCGAGCGCTTCGGCGGCAGGGGTCAGCGTCTCGAAGCGGTCCTCATCGAGACCCTTCGAGCAGAATAACCGGGCGGCCCGTGCGGGGGCCGGCCAGTCCGCCAGAAGCCGGATCGCGCCGTAACCGGATGCGCCTGCGCCTCGACACCAACGAGAGCCGCGGCCTCGGCCTCCATGTGCTCGAAACCCACCCACCCTACCAGACCGCTCACTCTTGGCCAGCCCTGTCCATGAACCGGTCCAGCCGCGCATTGCCCTCTTTGTAGGCGTCTGCATCGGGCGCGGACTCGGTCGCGGCATCGGGGTCTCGCGCTTCCATGGCATCGATTTCATCGCGTCTCTTTCCGCCGCGGCTTTTACCCGGGGCTCCAAGCTTCCCGGATCGGGCCTCCGGCACATCCAGCGCCCCGACCTTTGCCTCCAGCGCACGGAGCTGGCCCTGCAGCCCGCGCATCTGGTCTCCAGCTGAGGGGTACGGCAAGTCACCCGTCTGTTTGTCGTAAATCGCCTTGAAGAAGCGGTCGTCGTAGTACTTGATCCGCTTCGCGCGCACGGGCATTTGCGCGTCGACCACCATGACGATGTCACCCAGATCCATGCGCCGGGCTTCGTCCTCGGGCAGCAGCGCGGTTTCTTCGGTCCGCTCGGACATGCTGCGCCCGGCAAATGGGTTGCGGCCAACCGAGCGCGACCGGGTCACCACGCGTTTCGTGGTCTTGCCGACGGCCTTGCTGAGCTCTTCGATGGTCTTTTCATCCGAGGGGGTCAGGTAAAGCTTGATGCCGGCATTGCCCTGCAGCGCGCGGCGGGCGTTTTCGCCATAGATTTCATCGAGGGCGGGGATGGTCTGCGTGACGATCGCCAAGTTCGCCCGGTAGGAGCGCAGGGTCTCGATACTGTCCATCACGATGGGCATTTTGCCCAGGCGGTTGAACTCGTCGAGCATGATCATCACCGGCCAGGGCTCATTCTTGCCCGGCTCGTGATCCTGCAGCGAGGCAAGAAGGTCCGAAAAGAACAGCCGGATCAAGGGCGCCAGCGGTTTTACCATCAACGGCTCGACCACCAGATAGACGCTGAAGGGCGCCTTGCGGATATCGCGGAAGTCGAAGTCCGAGGTCTCGGTCGCGCGGTCGATGGCGGGGTTTGACCATTGTTTGAGACCAGAGGTCATCAGCAGCGAGAGGTAGGAGGTCAGCGTGTCATTATTGGTCGAAGCCATGCGCATGAAGATCAGCTTGGCCGCAGGATTGACCACCTCATCGGCGCGGCGGCGATACTCCTTCTGCTTGTCGCCGCCCGAGGCCGTGATGCGGTAGATCTCGCCCAGGGTCGGCCGCTTGCGCTCGAAGGCCAAAAGCCCGGCCGCGACGAAGAGGTCGATACCGCCGTCGAGAAGGCCCTGCACGCGATCACTGTCAGCCTGCAGGAAGAGCGACGCCAAAAGCTGTAGCTCCATCTGCTGGCGATCGACATTCTCGAGAGATGCGATGCGCAGGAGGGGGTTGTAGCGATGCGAGCGGCCATCCTTCCAATCGGTTGGGGCAAAGCGGAACACCCGGTCACCCTGGGCGGCACGGTGACGCGCGGTCGCCTCGAAGTTCTCACCCTTGACGTCCAGTACCACCGCGCTGCCCTGATAGGTCAGCAGGTTCGGGATCACGAAGCCCGTGGTCTTGCCGCGTCCCGTGGGGGCCACGATCAGGGCATGTGGGAAGACCTTGGACATCACGAAGGGCGCGCGGCCGCGGGGCGCGCCCATCTTGCCCAGGATGAAGCCGTGGCCGGGCTTGCCGAAAAAGCCGTTGCGCTTCATCTCCGCCCGCGTCTGCCAATGGGTTTCGCCAAAGCGGGTGAGTGCGTCATTCATCAAGACGGCGCTGAGGAGCAGTCCGGCACCCGCATTGATGCCGATGATCAGATGCACGATCTGCATGTCAGCGGGGTTGGTGACGCGCAGATCGCCATAGCTGCGGGCGATCAAGAGGAAGTCAATCTCGGCACCGATACCAAACCAGCGGAAGGTGACAAAGGCCGAGGCCAGGGCATAGCCGAGCGTGGCGCCAAGCAGCGCAAAGCTCAGAACCCCGAGGGCGATGCGGGCCTTACCCATGGCTCACGCCCTTTTCACCGTCGGTCTCTGCATGGCGCGCGCGCTGGACGTCGATCTCTTCATTGGCGATCTCGTCGCGCACGTGCTCCATGGCCGCGCTGTTTGCCAGCGCGGCATCGCTCTGCAGATAGGCCTTGGCCATGTAGAGCCGGTCCAGCCGGTCTTCGAGGATCTCATCGAGCGCCGCGTCATTGCCCATGGCCAGTTCAGCCGTGCGCTCCTCGCCGATCATGTCATCAATTTCTTCACGCAATGCCGCCCGCTCAGCGGGATCACGGAACGGATCAGCGCTCGGGTCATCGCGCAGGCGGGTCATCACTTCGGCGGTGGTCGGCGGCAGGTCAGCGATATCGGGATCACGGACGGCGCGCTCTAATCGCTCTGTCTCATCCACGGCCCCGCTGTCGCGCAGCACCTCGGCCTCAGCCAACACGCGGCCCAGATCACCATGCGCCGCGTCGAGCCGATCGATGGCCGCCTCAAGCTCATCCGCCCGGTTCAAATCCAGTCCCTCTGTCTCGGCAATGGCCTTGAGGTCCTGGCTCAGCCACTGCCGCTCCAACGCAGCATTGTCGGCGCCCAGCTCGACACGGGCAACGACGTCTTGCGCGGAGATCCCGGTGCCTTCGAGCGCGCGTTCGACGCGCTCTGCCAGCCCTGGGGCCTGCAGCCGCTCGGCGGCCTCATGGTCGATGTTTGCAGTGGAATAGACCCCGCTGGCCGAAGGGGCGTCGAGCAGCGTGTGGGATTGCGATCCGATCGGGCTCAGATGCGAGATATCGCGGTAAATCTCGTTGAGCTCATGCTCCAGCGCCACGCGCCGATCCGGTGGGGCCTCAGCGACCACGCGCTCGGCCTGGGCAATCTTGTCATGGAACGCGTCCACGACCTCGTCGAATGAGAGCTGGTCCTCTGCCATGCCATATACCTTTCCATCTGCTGTGATTGCCTGACCTTGCCCGAGCAGCGTCGCCGCCCGGTTCAGGGCTGTCGCGATCTCCTCATGGGTTTCGCGCGAGGCCTCGGCCGCAAGCCCGCGATAAAGCCGGGCGTGCCCGGCAATTTCCACAAGGGCCCGGTCAAGCTCGGGGCCCACGCGCTCCCGCTCGCAAACCGTCTGGCCGCTCTCCATGGAGCGCCGCGCCTGCGCATCGGCCGGGGCCTTGGTCACCACGCCGCGCTCCGCCCGCCTTGTCGCCTCGAGCCGCAGACCGTAGCGGTCGCTCACCTCCACCATCGCCTCACGGAAAGCGTCATAGTTGAAGTGATGGTCCCGCTTGAGAAAGAAGATCTCGCCATCCTTGCTGCGCCGGTTCAGCACGATATGCGCATGCGGGTGGTCACGGTCCTCATGGACGGCGGCGATATAGTCAAAATGGCTGCCCTCGCCCTGAAAAAAGCGCTCGCAGATCTCGCGGGTGATCTCGCCGACATCCTCACCCCGTGTGCCGATGGGAAAGGCCATCAGCAGATGCGACGTATGGCCAAGCTTGGGATGGAACCCCTCGTTCCATTGCGCAGCAAAACGGCGGGTGACCTGTTCGGCTTCCTTCTCGCTCAGCCGCTCCTGCCCGTCATAGGTGCCGCGGCTGTCGATGATCATGCTGGATTTCGAGGTAAGGTAGCCAAGCTGATTGCGCAGCTGCGCCCGGGTATGGGTCCCGCCACCGCGAATGGCTTTGAAGATCGCGGGCGAATGCCCCATGGCGGCGCGTACCATCTGCTTCTGGCGCGCCCGCGGGACACTGCCACTGATCCGGCTCCAGTCGCGGTCGAAGAACGCGCTCTGGGCCGCGGCCATGGCGGTGTTATTCCGGGCCATCAATTGCCCCCTCCAGCACCCGTGCGACCTCGGCTGAGAGCGCACAGCGCCGACGCTCGGCCATCTCCTGCACCTGGTCGGCGATATCAAAAACCAGCGTGCCCAGGGCCCGCACCTGGGCATGGGCGCCGTCGGCATAGGGCGGGGTCTTGCCGCGCCGCTTCGCCTCGTTCAGCCGCTGCGCGATCTGGTTCACGTTATTGCCAGCGCGGTTCAGCGCCGCCGAGAGCCCGCGCATCTCGAAGGCCAGATCATCATCGGGCACGAAGAGATCACTGGCGGCACCGATCAGCCGGCGCAGCGCCTCGGCCCGGCTCGCGATCTCGCGCCGGGCCAGCACCGCGTCGAAGCGAGACAGCTCCTGCGCCGTGAGCCGGACATTCACCACCTCGCTGCGTACCCGCCCGTCGATCTGGCGGCTCCGGTCGGTCTGCAGCGTGTAGTAGATCGTCCGCGATGTGACACCAAACTCCCGCGCCAGATCGGCCACCGGCACGCCCTGCCCGCGCTTGCGCACGATGGCGAAGCGCTGCTCCTGGCTCAGCCGGTTCACTGGTTTGGCGCGGGATCGGGCCATGTGAAGTAATCACCCCTATTTCTTGCCACTCTCATACAGGCAGCACCGTTATGACGCTTCGTCATAATTGTTGCAATACTATCATATTGCAACAACTGCCTGTATTCCGTTTGGCAGCCAAGGGCTGCCTCTTTCGCCGGGGGGCAGAATGTCCCTCCGGCGGGTCTTCATGCTCCGGGTCGATCCCGGTCGTGAAGGGGCTCTGGGTAGGGGCCCGCGCTTGATTCATGCCGAGAGCATCGGTATATTCAAATAGAATATAGGTGGAGTGAGAACGACCATGGCCAGCACATCAATGACCCTCGGCCCCCACTGGGAGGGTTTCATCAAAAGCGAGATCGAGGCGGGGCGCTATGCAACCGCATCGGAGGTCGTGCGCGCCGGTTTGCGGGAGCTTGAAGAACGTAGCACCAAGCTTGAGGCGCTGAGGGATCATCTCGCCACTGGGCACGCGGAGGCGCTGAGAGGCGCCTATGTCGACACCTCGGCCGAAGACATCATTACTCGGGCCAAAACGCGGGCAGCCGGCTCCGATCAATGACCGCAACTTACAGGTTGACGCCAGCAGCCCTTCGCGACCTGGACAACATCGCAGATTACACGCTCGCGCACTGGGGCGTGGACAAGATGGATCGATATGTCCGGCGCCTGATGGAGCGCTGCGCGTGGCTTGCAGGCTACCCCAACGCTGGCAGACGCAGGCCGGATATCCATCCCGAATACATGTGCTTTCCGGAAGGCAAGCATCTGGTCTTCTACCTTTCAGAGGCGGACCAAGTCACCGTCATCGGGATCGTGCACCAGTCCATGGATGTGGTCGCGCATTTTGACGGGTGATCTTAGGTTGTGCGCAGGTTCCTTCGAGCAGTGATGGCGGGCCCGAAGGCCGCCCCCGGAGTCAGTCTTAGATTACCGCGGCCGCGGCGCGGCGGCGCTCGTCATGGCTGAAGTCGTCAAAGCTCTCGGCGGCGAGCCGGTGCCGTTTGCGCCCCAGACATGGGGCAGCAATTCACCGGGCAGGATCATCTCCGGGCTGACCAACAGTCCGGCGAAAAACCCGTCCAGTTCTGGCAACAACATGCCGCCCGCCTCTTCCGGGATCGAAAGCAACAGGGCGTCGAGCTCGTCCAGGTCTTTGTCGCTGAGCATCCGCTCCTCTTAGCGCCAGTTTTGTCCTGGAATCATGAGGTCCAGCACATGCACCTCGTTCGTGTCTTCATGGTATTCGTAAAGGTAGGTGTAGCCCTCAAGCGCCAGAAAGCGCACCCCGCCCTGGAAGGGCGCGCCAGCCTCGGGGAAGTCTGACAGGGTGCGCGCCATGCGCTGGTGAATGCCCTCAAGGAAATTCAGCACATCCGGGATTTCGCTGGGGTCAACGTGGTCGATCAGGCGCAGGATCGCTCCATCCACCTCGGGAGCGAGAATGATCGTCGCGTTCTTCATGCAGGGCTATCAGGAAATGCGGGACAGCGCGCGGTCGCGCAGCGACGCAAAATAGGTATCGTCCGCGACAAGGCCATTGCCCTCAGCAATCGCCTTGCGCCCGGCCTCCAGCCGCCGGTTGATCTCCAGCTGTGCCATCAGCGCATCGAGTACGGAACGTTTGCCCTCTGCCACCTCGGTCTTGAGCGGGTCAGCCAGGAAAGCATCCGCCAAAGCCTGAACATCCTGCATCGAGAACATTGCGGCGATCTGGCGGTTGTTCTTCGTCACCATCACCGGCTCACGGTGGGTCGCCTCCAGAAGGCGGCCAAAGCTGTTCTTGGCCTCAACGGCCGTCACGGTTTTCATGGTCATACTCGCAGGGGTTACAAGCTATCATTGGACAGTATAGCCAGAATGGCTTGTTTTGCAAGTTTTTGAGTGTCGAGCCTTGGATGCGTTCCCGCTTGCCGCAACCTGGCCCCACGGATAATCCAGTTTCCCCCTTGGCGCTGTCATCTGACCCAAACGCCCCGTACCGACAAGCGGGGTAGATACGCCGCGACGGCGCAATGTGGTGGGCTGCCTTGGGGATGGCGGGCCCGAAGGCCCGCCCCCGGGATCAGTCTTCGACGACCGCGGCCGCGGCGCGGCGGCGCTCGTCGTGGCTGAAGTCGTCGAAGCTCTCAGCGGCGAGGGTGGCACCGTAGACGGTGGTGCCGTCCTGAGCCTCCCACTGGCTCTGACGGATCGTCCCGCGCGCGTGGACGATATCGCCGGGGCGGACGTTGGCCTTGGCCCAGGTGATGGCCGCCTCGTTGAACAGGGTCACCTCGTTCCAGAAGGCGTTGGGCTGGAAGTTGCCCTGATCGTCCTTGCGGCCGTACTCAGCCGCGATGCTGATGCGCAGGGTCGGGCCGACCTCCTTGAGTTTGCCAACCCGGCCGATGATTTGGAATTCGCTGAAGCTCCGCATGATCTCATCTCCTTTTCAATGCGTGGTTCGATGGGAAACGCCCGGGCCGGGACGGGCTGCGATCCACTGCAAAATCGGAGGGTCCGCGACGCGGAAACCGGTTTTGTGGTTGAAGGGCGCGGCACCGACGCGCCCGGTCGCCAAAGCCCGGCCCGCGCCAAAGGTCGCGTTTTGAGAACCCCGCAGAAAAGGTGGGGCCCAGATCGGCATGCGCGCGTCAGACCTCCAAATCGGCCGGGTGCTATGACCAGTGGTCGGCATCTCCAGCAAAGACATTCGCGCGCCTCGACCAAGAACGGGGCATACCAGCCAAGGCCTGAGAACGACCGGGACCCATGAGACAAGGCGGCCCGGACCGTGGCGGAGCAGTCCGGGCCGGAGCAGCGACCAAGCCCCCGGGCAGACCGGTCTCGATCGCAGGCAGAGCCGGCGTCAGGGCTTGTGGCTGTCGATCCAGCGGCTCAGCATCTGCCGATCCTGAAAGCATTCGTCTGGAACATTGGTGCGCTTGATCGCGGCGAGGCGCTCCGCGAAGGCAACCTGCTTTGACGTGGGACGGCGCGCCGCGTCTGAGGCTTGGGCGCTCGCCTTCTGCGCATCAATCCACCGCGACAAGGCCCTGCGGTCCTGCTGCGCTTGCCAGGGCAAGATCGCATTGGTCTGCATTGCAAGCTGACGCGCATAGAGAATTTGCTTTTCCGTCGGCGGCAAGGTGCCCGGCGCGGACATCATGGTGGCTGTATCAGACATCGGGGCAGCTCCTCTGTTGATGCGCCAAAACTGGAACAAAGCATGATCAAAGTCAAGTATGTTGTGCTTATTTACAAAATATACGCAACATATGGTGTCGCCACTTGACGCCTCACCGTCTGACGCGGTCGCCAGCGTGCGACGCGCCGGTCCGGTCGGCGGGCGGGCCAGCCCCGCATGCCGACCGGACAAAATTTTGCGCTCCGCACCGCCAGCAGCGGGCTGGCGGTGCGCTCGGGTCAGTGGCTCCAGTGCTCCGTGCCAGCGCGGGTCACGAAGAGTTTCTGGCCATACATCCGCACCGGCCGCGTGCTGCCATCGCTGCATTCCACATGGCCGCAATTGCCGTCATACTGTGGATGCTCCGGCCACTCCGCGCGGGTGCTGAAGCCGGTGACGTTGTAGCACCACGGGCCGGGCGTCGCTGGGCCCGGCGCATAGGTGAACACACCCGTCGCGGGGTCGTGGTCCTCAAGCACGCGGGCAAACTCCCGCGCGACACGCCACCCGTTTATCTCTCCGACCTGCCAGCCAGTGCCATCCGGGCGGCGCAAGTCCTGAACGATCCGCACTCTGGTCATGCCTGCCCCTCCTGCTCAGAGGGGGCGACAAAAAACTGTTCCGGCTGGCCATTGAGACGCGTGCCGCTCCGGTCGGTCAGCCCGATGGTGTCGCCATTCCGGGTGAACACGATGAGGTATTCTCCCAGGCGGTCACGAATAACGCGGTAGCCCGGGTTGGCCCAGTGGACGCGATGCCTCGCGTCCACGGCTACCTTGATCTCCTGCAGGGTCATCTCAGCGCCTCCTCGAGCATTGCGATGGCCACAAGGCAATCGTCGATGAAAGGGCCTTCCTCTCCTTCAAGATCGTTCAGCTCCAACCGGCTCAGGGCGCTGTAAAGCGCGGCCCTGGCCTCCTGCGCGGCGCTGCGCAGGGTAAAGGTATCTTCAACGCGGGCGGTTGCGAGGTCGTCGCTGTGATGTTCACCGCTCATTGCCCGGCTCCCGTCCCGGTCTTCCAGCGCGGGGCGATATCCTTCAGCGCAACGGTGAACGGCGCGAGCTGGTCAAAACCGTTCGCGTTCCCCACCACCTGCACTATGGCGCGGGCTTCTCCAACCTCGAGGATTTCCACGGCGAATACGCCGCCCATGCCGGACGGCACGACGATCTCCTTCAGGGCAGACCGGTGCTTGCCGCAAAAGACGCAAGCCGAATAGAGCCCGGCGATGATATGGCCGCCGGTGGTGCGGTCGCAATCGCAGGTCCAGAATTGCGGGGGGTGATATGTGTGAGCCATCTGTGGCCTCCTTCCGATTGACGCGGTTCGGGGCGTGTCGCCTCGCCTTCCGCCTTTGGGCTGCGCCTCGGCCAATCTGATCTGACCGGAAACGCATGTTTCCGGCGGAACAGAGTGGCTGAGGGCAAAGCCCGACCCACGGCCCGGGAGCGGACAGTCAAAGGATCGCAGACGGGGATGGTGCGGCCCGCAGGCCTTGGGCCGAGGACACGGTCCCCGGCGAAGACGACGCGCATGCGGCGCTTGTCTTTTGACTTTCCGATCCCGGGATGTTGGGCGGATCTCCAAAAACAGGAACAGGCCTGCGCGGGGCTGAGCGGACCATAGGTCCGTCGATGCCGCGCGCAGACATTTGCACCATGTCGCCCGTGCGCATCAGCCCGGGCTCCACTCTCATCTTGCACGAAGGGGCGTCACCCGCATGGGCCGAGACAGCGTCCCGCTGGCTCGGGTCCGGCTGGCCGGACTAGAACCTGGTCACGGCAAGGACGTGCCACAAGGAACGTCGGCAATGCGCAGAAAGCGCCATTTGCAAAGTTGCACCTTGATCTCCCGAGGACCTCGTGGATCGCGTCCAAAATGCTGCTTCGCGGCACGTCGAACCGGCCGTTCCCCACGAACGCAAAGTCGGTATTTGCTCAAAAATGACGCTGCGCCGATTCTCCTGCTCGTGCATCTTGCAAAGCCCATCCACGGGGCCGCGATCTTCGGTGCGGCCCCGACCCGGGATCAAAGCAAATCATACGTAGCGGAAATCGTGTGAATATCGGGCGCATACCATCTCTGAATGTGTACTGAACCGATATGGCGGTAATCAAACTTTTTTGTGGAGAAAGTGTCCATTAGTCGTTACCATAGGTAATAAAATGGGTTGATCATGTAACTTACGGAGTTTCTAAAATAAGGAGATAGGAATGGTTATCAGTCGGCAGCGCACAAAAATCGTGCGCAATATTGACGAATTTCGGCGAGACTTCTTTCAGGACAAACTGAGCCTCGATCGTCCCGGCGGCAGCCTTCCCGCTGCCTGGTTCCTGGGACCAAAGGCCGAGAACGAAGACTTTCTTCGCGAGATGATAACGCTTGCGATCGACGAAGCCGTCAAGTCCCGCCACGACTTCAAACCGGATGATCCGACAACCTTCTCGATCAAGGAACTCGAGGACGCCGGCTTCAACACTGGACGGGAAATGTTCAAATCCCGGTTTAAAGAGATTCTCGGCTTTCTGCAGGGCTCCGTGCCAATGGCCAGCTACCGCAACCAGAGCCACATGTATTGGGACACGACCCTTCCCAGCGTCGTCGGATACTTTGCGACGATGCTTTACAATCAGAACAATTGCACACCCGAAGCCTCGCCGATCACGACGGCCCTTGAGATGGAAGTGGGCGATGATCTTTGTCGGATGCTGGGCTATACCATCCCCAACCGCGAGGACGTCAGACACGGGGCGATCCGGCCTTGGGGTCATATCACTTGCGATGGGAGCGTGGCCAATATCGAAGGTATGTGGGCGGCGCGCAACATCAAGTATCTGGCGGTCGGACTGGCTGCAGCGATCCGCCATGACCCAAATATGGCGCAGGCGCGGGATGTGACCGTCACCACTCTACAGGGCAAGCGTCACAGGCTTCTGGATCTCGACGCCTGGACACTGCTGAACCTACCGATCGACCAGGTGATCAAACTGCCCACACGCATCGCCAAAACTGCCGGCATCGATGAGGAGGTGCTCAAGGCGGCGCTCGCCTCGTATTCCGTTCAGGACCTTGGGCTATTGGAATTTCACCGGAGATTCCTGCCAGACACGCCTGCTCCCGCAATTATAACGCCAGCTACGGCGCATTACTCTTGGATCAAAGCGGGCTCACTGCTGGGGCTTGGTCGCGCGGCAGTGCACGGCATCCGGGTCGATCTCGATGCCCGCATGGACGCAGTTTATTTGCGACGCATGCTTGAAGACTGTCTGAAAGAGGGGCGTCCTGTCGTGCAGGTGGTCGCCGTCATCGGCAGCACAGAGGAAAGCGCGGTCGATCCGCTGCATGAAATCGTAAAAATTCGCAACGAATTCCGCGAACGTGGGCTGGAGTTCTCGCTCCATGCCGACGCAGCTTGGGGCGGGTATTTCGCATCCATGCTGCGCGAGTCGAATCTTGACAGGCAATACGATGCCGCAACCTCCGACACGGAACGTGCCGATATCGAACGCGAGATGGTCAAAGCCTTTGGTGTCGACGATCCCGATAGCGTGCCGGATGCTGAAAAACTGAAGGACTGCACATCCGAGGCAATCTTTAACCGCCGGAACGTCATGTTCGCACCCGGCCTGCATCTGAACGAATATGTGCGCCGGCAATACCGCGCCCTGAAGCACTGCGACACGATCACGGTCGACCCGCACAAGGGCGGCTTCGTGGTCTATCCGGCCGGCGCCTTGTGTTATCGCAACGGCGCGCTGCGACAGCTTATCGCCTTCGCCTCGCCGGTGGTCCAGCACGGCGACATCGCACAGTCGGTTGGCTTTTACGGGGTTGAAGGCTCCAAGCCCGGCGCGGCGGCAACCGCAGTTTACCTGTCGCATAGCCTGATACCGGCGGACCGCACTGGCTATGGCGCACTGCTCGGCAAGTGCATGTTTGCAAGCAAGCGCTTCTATGCGGGGCTGGTCAGTATGGCAGGACCCGAAGATCCATTCTACGTCACAACGCTTCAGCGGCTGCCCGCAGAGAGAGTCGGCGCGCCTCGCACCGATGTCCGCAAGCAGATCAACATGATCCGCGAGCAGATCTTTGCCGCGCCGGACGACGATCACCTGATGGCGGCACTGGCACGGGATTTCGAACTGCGCGAACTGTTTTCCGAGATGGGCTCTGATCAATGCATCGTGGCCTACACCTTCAACTACATCGACCGATACAGCCAGAACCGCAAGATTTCGCGGCTCAACGAGCTGAACGAGCGCATGTTCGAAGCCATGAGCATGCAAAAGTTCAGCGACGACGGAGTGCCCGAAGTCGACCTTCTGGTGACCGCATCCAGTTTCGACCCGGATGTCTACGGGCAGGAATTCGTGGATCACTACGCGCGCAGGATTGGCGTGAACCCAGAACCGGGCGTGGGCATCAAGTTCCTGATATCCACCCAGCAAAATCCTTGGATGACCCAGACGAAAGAGGGAGATTTCACGCCCAACGTGATCAAGGCCTTGGGCGATGTGGCACGCGACGCTGCGGCCTACGTGATCGAACAGCACAAGTACGACGACGGCAGAGAATATTACCACGGTGCGTCATCGCCCTATCAGGGCCCCGACCTGCCTTCCGCAGGCAATCCACCGACCAACCCGCGTGGTTTGGCCGCTTCGAAGACCAAAGGAGGCTGATGCAAGATGTCGCACAACAGCCACCACGAAGCACCCGCTCCATCAGCAGCCTCCGAACCACAGTTCGCCTCCGTTGTCGACAATCCTCCCCATCTTCATGCCTTTTCCTTGGTGGGCGACAAGCATGTCTTTGCCATTCACATGACGCAATACCATCACGAGGTGCACAAATACCAGATCGCCTACCATGTTGAATTGCCGGATTTCGTTCTGGATGAGTACCGACAGGTCCGGCGCAACAATCCGGGCGATTTCATCGTAATGTGCAATCACGCGCAGGATCCTTTCATAATACCGGCAATCCCGGCAGGCGAAAAACCGACCTTCCGCGCCAACATCTTTCAAGGAATGCCGTCCTTTCCGCCCGAGTTCCTCGATGACCCGCACTTCTTTCCTTGGGATCCGATCAAGGTCGTTCGACCAATCTCGGGGGATTTCACTGCAACGGTCGGGCGAATGGTCATGTTTCGCCCCTTCGCGCATCACTACCAGCAGCCCAAGTTCGCAACCTACCTGCTCTTCGGTGAAGGTGATGAAGCGCATATGACCAATCTTCAGACCGCGAGCCTCGCCAGCGGCCAATTCGAGCCCGATGCCTTCGGTCCCGA